>CAKSPC010000003.1 GCA_934481445.1 uncultured Oscillospiraceae bacterium | reverse complement strand
TAAACCGCTCTTTTATCACTTTTTCCATCACCGGGATATTCCATACATCGCGGAACAGGCAGTCCATCTGAACCACGCTTTCCAGCGTAAGCCCGACAAGAGCCAGACGCCGTTCCATCTCGTCGAACGCACCGTTTATCTGCTCTTCAATGGTTCCACCGACATTCCCGGCGCAGTAATTCAGAAAGCAGAAATCCCCTGCCCTGATCATTCCGGAATGCGCCCATTCCTCGTTTACATCGTACCTTGCTATGCCTTCCATAATCTCCTCCATGTTCATATAAAAACATTCTGCAAGTACATTATATCACGGTTCGTTTATTGTGTCAATATGAACAAAAACCCACCCCGTTTTCCGGGGGGAGCTTTTATATTTATTTCTTCCTCATATCGTTAGCCGTATACACGACCTCCGCGTAAATCGCCGCGACGATCTGATACAGCTCTTTCGGGATTGTTTCGCCGGCGTTGAGCATTACCAGCAGGGCGGCAACGCTGTCGTCGCGGTAGACGGGCACGCCCGCTTCGTCTGCGATGTTGACTATTCTCTGCGCCAGCTCCCCCAGCCCCGAGGCGACCACAACGGGCGCGTAATTCATATCGGGGTTGTATTTAAGAGCAACGGCGGCGTTCTGCCCGTAAATTCGCTTGTTGTTTGCGGGCGGCATAGGGTGCTTGGGCATATTATCTCCTCCTTAGACAACACCACACAAAGACCAGCTTGTGGTTTTTGCGCGTGTCTTGCCTTAAACTCTTGCGTTGAGCGTGGTGCGCTTGTCGGTTATCTTCGGGAATATCTCAACGAGATTATGCGGCTTCTTCAGCGGCGCCGTTTCGAATGTTCTCGCGGAATATCCGCTGTTTCGGATTATCTTCGTAACGCGCTCTTTCATCGGGTCTATCTGCTTCTCGAACTTCGGCGGGTAAAGCAGCGCGATGTTCACTTCCTCGCCGAGGGCGTACATATCCAGCTCGAACCGCCCGATGCTCTCCACATCGAACGTAAGGAACAGGTGGTAGTTTCGCTGCGTGCCCGGGGTGTTGTTCGGGTTGTTTTCGTCGTTGTCCACCCAGAGTTCGCCGAACGCCTTTGTTCCGTCCACGTCCAGCGGCAGGATGTAATGAGCCAGCGGCGTGAATACTCCCGGGGCGTTGAGCAGGCTCTGCAAAAGGTTCGCGGCGTTGAAGCTGTCGAGAGATTTCAGCGCGGGGTTGTTTATGTTCTCCTGTATAAAATCCGTCAGATGATCCAGCGTGGAGCTTACCGGCGGGCGTACTCCGTGCTGCGGCAGCTCGTTCTTCACCGACATTTTGTCGATAATATCCACGAACACGCCGTAAAGCCGCTCGCGCAGCGGTATGTCGGGCATCGCGCGGAGTATACCGTTCAGGTCGTCGATAAGCTCCTGCATCGTGTTTGTCTTGGAAAGCTCCGCGAGCATGGCGTTTGCCTGCTCCTCGCCGTCCTCGCCGAGAAACAGCCCTTTCGTCAGCAGCGCCACCGCGTCCATGCCCTCAAGCTTTCCGCGGTTGTACGCCGAGAGAATGTGCTCGATGTTGTACCCGCTGCTTTTCAGCTCCTGCATATATCCGCGGGTGCTCATGCTTTCGTTCATGAATTTCTTCCATCCCGTAAGCTCGGGGGCAGGATCCTGCTCCGTCTGCTCGGTCTGCGCGTCGCCCCCGCCCGCCTGCACGGCTGTATTTTCGCCGTCCGCCGTGGGGGATTCATCGGATATATTTCCGTTTGCAAAATTTTTGTTGCCGTCGGTATCGGAAATAGGTTGATTTTGTGAAGAATTTGTAGTATAATTATCTAAAGGAGCATTATCGGGTGCATCGGTGTTTTTTGCGCCGTCCGCCGCCATGGGGTCCTGCATCGGTTTTTTATCGAATATCGCCGAATAAAGGCGGCTGAACGAATTTTTCAGAGCCTCCCGCAGCGTCCCCGAAGATATCTGCGTCATAAGCAGGTTGAAATACTCCTTGCACATATACGGGCTGTTGTTGTAGCGGGAAAGATTATGTACGATGAGCGGGATGAGCATCTGCGTCTTGTCGTCGTTCAGCAGGCTTCCGCTGACGTCCTTGAGGATGTTCAGCGTTTCGCCCTTGAGATAGTCGAAATACTTCTCGGCGTCCTGCGCGCCCCACTGCTGTGACAGATTGAGCAGCTTCGCGGAAAGCTTTTCGTTCGGAGAGTAGTATTCCGAAAGAAATTTCAGATTTGCGCGCAGCGCTCCGAGTATCTCGTTCTTGTTCTGCGCGAAATTCAGCGATTTGAGCAGGTTGCCGATAAGCTCGCGGGTCTCGGGAGCGGTGGTGGTCTTTGCCACCTCGCGGAGAACATCGTAGAACTCGTGGCCGCTGAACATGGTGTTCTGCTGCTCCTGATTCTGTATTTCCTCGACAAGATCCCCGGGCTTTACATAAAGCTGGGAAGCGAGGTCTTCCAGCTTGCCGTAAAGATCGGTGTGGCCCGTTATAAGCGCCTGATTGAGCACCTCGACGTTAAGCAGGTCCTTCAGCATCTCCACCGCAAGAGTGGGATCCTTCGCCACCTGCACCGACATCGGGATAAGCTCGCGGTTGCCCATCTCAAGGCGGCTGCGCGCGCCCGCATCCGTCGCCCCGCCCGCATTGCCGACGCCCGTAAGCTTTACGATGTCAAAGGGCTCGGTGTTTTCATCCTGCTGACGCGGACTGTAGTTATAGTTTTTCGCGGTTATCGGGTTGTTAATCTGTGGGATCTGCGCCATCCTTATTCCCTCCTCGGTGAGCGGATAAAAAAGTCAAAAACGGCCGCCGCCTCGCGGCAGCGCCTTAATATATTTATTTTAGCATAAAATTTCAGAATAATAAAGGGTTTTTGAAAAATTTTTATAGAAAAACGCCGTGTGCATACGCGCGTCTATCGGAAAGGAACTGATATTATGGCAAAAATAGAACCTGGCATGGAAGCAATGCTCGATATGTACTTCTATGAAACCAATTCCCTGCTGGAGCAGCTCGATGAAATACTGCTGCGCACAGAGCAGGCGAACGCATTCGAGAGCGAAGATATCAAGGAGATCTTCCGTATCATGCACACTATCAAGGGCTCTTCCGCAATGATGGGCTTTGAGAATCTGTCCGTGCTTGCCCACAAGGCAGAGGATATGTTCTTTGTCATCAGAGAGAACCCCGACGTCATAACGGACGTAAGCTTCGTTTATGACCTTGTGTTCCAGGTGTCCGACTCCTACAAGGCTCAGATAGAGATGATACAGAACAATGTCGGCGGCGAATACGAAGCGCTGGATTTCAGCGAGCTAATAGACAAGCTGCTCAAGGCGCGCGACGCCCTTGTCGGCGAAACCAAGGGAGAGACTCCCGCACAGACGGCGCCCGCCGCTTCTGCTTCCGCGTCCGCTGCCCCCGCAGAGCAGCCCGCTCCCGCGCAGGGCGGAGATAAGGTGACGGTAAGGGTATTCTTTGAGGACGGCTGCCAGATGGAGAATCTGCGCGCGTTCCTGCTGATAAACACGATCCGCGAGGAGTGCTCGTTCCTTGAATACACCCCCGCAGACGTCGAAACCAACTCCGAAAGCTCCAAGGAGATCATCGACCATGGCTTCCTTATCACATTTACCGCGATAGACAGCAACGATTATGTATTGAAGCAGATAGAAAGCGCGCTGAACGTTCAGTCGTATGAGGTCATTTCGCAGACCCCTGCCGCCCCCGCAGCGGAGATACCACCCGAGCCTGCGCAGGCTGCCGCTCCCGCGGCCGAAAAGCCCGCAGCCCCCGCAGCCGCGCCTGCCCCCGAAAAGGCTCCCACCGCGGTGGAGAAAGCACAGGCGGCGGTAGAAAAGGCACAGGCTTCCGGCGGCGCACAGAAGCAGAACCTCATCAGCGTAAACCTTGCGAAGCTGGACGCACTGCATGATATCGTCGGCGAGATAATCACCACCGAATCCATGGTAATCTCCAACCCCGACCTCGAGGGGCTGGAGCTTGAAAGCTTCAACAAGGCGGCGCGCCAGCTCAGAAAGCTTACAAGCGAGCTTCAGGATACCGTAATGTCCATCAGAATGGTTCCGCTGGCGGGCGTATTCCAGAAGATGAACAGGATCGTCCGCGATATGAAGAAAAAGCTCAACAAGGACGTTGAATTCGTCATGGAGGGCGAGGATACCGAGGTGGACAAGTCCATCGTGGACAGCCTGCAGGATCCGCTTATGCACCTTGTAAGAAACTGCATGGACCACGGTATCGAGGAGCACGTTGAAGAGCGTATCGCCGAGGGCAAGGCGGCAAAGGGCATTGTTAAACTTACCGCGCAGAACGCTTCCGGCGAGGTCATCATCACCGTATCCGACGACGGCGCAGGCATCGACCCCGAAAAGATAATGGCAAAGGCAAGGAAGCAGGGTATCCTCACCAAGCCCGAAAGCGAATACACCATCAAGGAGATACAGAACCTCATACTTCTCCCCGGCTTCTCCACCAATGAAACCGTTACGGAGTTCAGCGGACGCGGCGTCGGCATGGACGTTGTCAAGGCGAACGTTGAGAAGTGCGGCGGCTCGATAATCGTGGACAGCAAGAAGGGCGAGGGCACTACGTTCATCATCAAGATACCGCTCACCCTTGCAATCATCGACGGCATGGAAGTCACCGTAGGCGACCTTGTGTTCACGGTGCCCATCTCCACCATCCGCGAAAGCTTCAAGGCGGAGTCGAGCCAGATCCTCCGCGATACAGGCGGCAACGAGATGATAATGATACGCGGCGTATGCTACCCGATACTTCGTATGCACGAGAAATTCGGCATAGATACGGATGTCACCGACCTTGAAGAGGGCATTCTCCTGCTTGTCGAAACCGACAACAAGAGCGTCTGCATCTTCGCAGACAAGCTCATCGGCGAACAGCAGGTGGTCGTAAAGCCTTTCCCGAAGTACCTTGCAAAGTACAACATCAAGGGCGAGGGCCTTTCGGGCTGCACCATCATGGGAGACGGCAGCATATCCCTCATCATCGACACAAACACGCTTATCGGCTAAGGAGGCTTGTATAAATGACTAACGACGTTATCAAGGAAGCGGTCGCCAAGCAGCAGTCCGGCGACAGAAAGCTCGCCGCGGACAACAGCATTCTCGGAAAGGTCATGACCTTTAACATAGGAGAGCAGGTCTACGGCATAGAAATACAGTATGTTACCGAAATAATCGAAATGCAGCGCATAACCAAGGTGCCGCATGTTCCCCCGTACATAAAGGGCATCATCAACGTAAGAAGTAAGGTAGTCCCCATCGTGGACATCAGGACGCGCTTCGGCAAGCCCGAGATACCCTACACCAACCGCACCTGCATAATCATCCTTTCCTTCAACGACACATCCGTCGGCATAATCGTCGACAGCGTTGCGGACGTTGAGGATATCCACACGGGCGATATCTCCGCGACCCCCGAGAACCGCTCCGTAAACACGAATTCCTTTATCCAGTATATGATACGCTCCGGGGATAAGGTAAAGCTCATCCTTGACGTTGCGAAGCTGCTCGACGAGCAGGAGGCATAACAATGGAGATAACAGACCGCGAATTTGAACGGCTGGTGGGCTATATGCACGACAACTACGGCATAAACCTTTCCACAAAGCGCGTGCTGATACAGGGCAGGCTCGGCAACATGATCCGCGAGCGCGGATTTAACAGCTACGGCGATTATATCGACGCGGTGCTTGCCGATAAATCCGGGGTGGAGGTCACCACCATCCTCAACAAGCTCACCACCAACCATACATATTTCATGCGCGAACCGGAGCACTACGCCTTTATGCGGGACACCGTTCTCCCGTGGGCAGTGCAGAACGCCAAGAACAACGAGCTGCGTATCTGGAGCGCAGGCTGCTCCAGCGGAGAAGAGGGCTACACCACCGCAATGCTGCTGGATGATTATTTCGGAGCGAAAAAGCCGCAGTGGGACACCCGTATCCTCGCGACGGATATTTCCGAATCCGTTATGGATAAGGCAAAGCAGGGCGTGTATTCCGAAGAGGGTATGAAGGGATTAAGCCCCGAGTGGAAGCAGAAATACTTCAACAAAACCGCCGACGGAATGTACGAGGTCGTGCCAAAAATAAAGAAGGAGCTTATCTTCAGACACTTCAATCTTATGGACCCCATGCCCGAAAAATACAAACAGCGCCCGTTTGATCTGATATTCTGTCGGAATGTTATGATATATTTCGACCAGCCGACGAAAGACGCGCTGGTAAGCAGGTTCTATGATGTGCTGAAGCCGGGTGGCTATCTGTTCATAGGTCATGCGGAGAGCGTTTCGCGCAGCGACACGAAGTTCAAATACATAAAGCCCGCGATATACCGCAGACCGCTCTGACGGTGTTATCGGTCCGCCCTGCCGTTTAATGCGGCGGGAGCGGCACGCATAACGTTACCGCTTTATGGCGGGGATATTTCGACCAAATTATGAGTCGGGAGAACTGAGTTTTTATGAAAAGAATAAAGCTTTTAGTAGTGGACGACTCCATTCTGTTCAGGGAGGTGCTCGCCCGATACATACGGCAGGACGATATGATAGACGTCGTCGGCACGGCGGGGGACGCATATTCCGCGCGGGATATGATACTCAAATTTGAACCCGACGTAATGACGCTGGATGTTGAAATGCCGCGCATGGACGGGATAGCGTTTCTCAGGAAGCTGCTCCCGCAGTATTATATTCCCACGATAATCGTGTCGGGCTCGGAGGAAAAACGCAGCGCAGCGATGGACGCGGGCGCGGTGGACGTCATCGCGAAACCCGCGGCGCGCACAACAAATGACATGGCGGATTTTGCCGCGTCGCTCTGCGCGATGATAAAGCGCGCCTACACCCGGAAGGCGGCAAAGCGGACCGCTCCCCCCGCACCAAAAAAGGATATAATCACCCCCATAAACGCAACGGCGAAAGCCCCCGCGCACGCGGCTCCGACCTCGGGGAAGAAATCCCGCTCGGACGTGGTGATAGCGCTGGGCGCCTCCACGGGCGGCACGGAAGCGCTGGAACAGGTGGTCAAGGCATTCCCTGCGGACACGCCGCCGGTACTGATAGTTCAGCATATGCCGGCGGGATTTACGAAGCTCTATTCCGACAGGCTGAATAAATCCTGCAAAATGGAAGTAAAGGAAGCCGAGGACGGCGACAGGGTGCGACAGGGGCTTATCATCGTCGGAGCGGGCGAAAATCATCTGAGATTATGCCGCGACGCCCGCGGGCTGTATGTTTCGTCGAAGCCGGGCGAAAAGGTTTCGGGGCACTGTCCATCAGTGGATGTGCTGTTCAGTTCCGTTGCGGAGACCGCAGGGGAAAACGCCATCGGCGCGATACTGACGGGAATGGGCCGCGACGGCGCGGACGGGCTGCTAAAAATGCGCAAGGCAGGCGCGTTTACGATAGGGCAGGATAAGGACAGCTGTGTTGTATACGGTATGCCGATGGAGGCGTACAATATCGGCGCGGTGGAGGTTCAGGCGCCGCTGTATAATATAGCGGATATTATACTTGACAGCCTTTATTGAGGAAAAAAAATGCCGCTCCTGACGGGGCGGCATTTTTCTATCGCGCTAGTTAGTGTACTCTAATTTGCAGGCACAGAAATTACTTTTTCCTGCCAAAGAGCCCGTGTTTTTCATACGGCTTATGCTCCGCGCCGCAGAACTCGTAGCCTGTTTTTTCTATGACAGCCTTCAGTGCGTCGTCCGGGATATCCTCTTCCGAGAGGATAACGGTCCGGTTCTTTGAGCGGGAGGACGACACCTTCTTCACCTTAAATTCGTTTCTTATTGCGTCGTTTATGTGGGATTCGCACATTCCGCACGCCATGCCCTTTACTTCGGCGGTTATTTCGACCATGTTGTTCATTCCTTTCCGCGGCGGGATTTTTTGTCCGCCTGCGGTTTTATTATATACCCGTCGGGGGTATTTGTCAAGGGGATGGGGAATATATCGTGAAAATTCGGCGTTTGTTTTTGGATGATCGGAAAGTTTGCGAGAAGGAAAAAAAGGTGGAAAACGGGAGGCTTTCCACCCTTTTAGGGTTATTATGTTGATGAAACGGTGCGCTTAATGCGCATATAAAATGTGGCAGTGTGGAAATTTGCCCTCACGCTCTGTCGCGCTGCTTCAAAAACAGCACACTGGGTTGTTTTTGAGGAAAGCTCTTGTTACCCCCGTACCCCCTCAGCACTTTTTAAGTCTAATGAACAAACCTGCTATAATCGCCACTGCGGTGTCGACGGGAGCGCTGCAAAGACGAAAGGCGGATGCCCGACTGCGTATATTGTACGCCTAAAGCTTAAATGCCCCCTAAATCCCCGGCACCCCGACATTCCCCGCCGCCTGCGCCCACAAATTCTCATCCGTAACCGGCACGCCCGTCTGCTCCGAAAGCCGCTCCACCTCGCGCACTGTCATCACCGTATAATTCACGCCCTCGCGCAGCGTCCCGATTATCCCTACGCCCCAATACCCGCTCTTTTCCAGCAGGCCGCTTTCCGCAAACTCCGCGACCTCCCGCTCGATATCATACTCCACTGAAACTATCTCCGCGTGCCACTCCCCGTTGAAAGTTACTTCCGCAAACTGCGCGCGGTTCTGCCCATTCACTGGCATCCCCAGCGCCCCGGGGTTCACTATCATCTTCCCGCCATGGCTGAAAACAAACGGAATGTGCGAATGTCCGCACAGCATAAGCCCGCAGTCCATCCGCTCCGCCATCGCCGCTGCTTCGGGGGTGTCGGTATGAAAAAGATAATTGCTCTTCTCGGGGGAGCCATGGCATATAATAAACGGCGGGCAGCCATCCGTTTCTATCCTCATGGAAATGGGCATCGCCGCGAGCCAATCGAGCTCATCCGCGTTCAGACTTTCGTAGGTGTACCTCAGCGCGCCGGTTTTCGAGCCGTACTCCCATTCGCCGCCGTTCCTGTGTTCAATTATATAATCCTCGCGGTTGCCGCGGATGAACACGCATTTGTGCCTCTGCGAAAACTCCCGCAGAAGCGCTATCGTTTTCTGCGGGTAGGGGCAGTCGGTGATATAATCCCCGAGAAAAATATACATATCGTAATATTTGCCCGAAATATACTCAAATACGCTTTCCAGCGCGCAGTGATTTGAATGTATATCGCTAAGCACCGCAAATTTCATGGCTTCCCCCCCATTTTCTTTCCGCCGCAGGACAATGCGCGTTCTTCCGCGCGGCGCGGATTTCCGCATAGCACCCGCACTTCGCGCAGGTGCCGTGGTTAAGGCTGTCGCAGGCGCGGCATATTTCAAGGCGGGATTTATATGTGACCTCATCCGCGCGCTGTTCCTCGGGAATAGTCGCAATGCGCTCCGCGATCGCCTGCGCAAGATCCTTGTCCCCTATGTCCGCCGAAAGACAGCGGCGGCAGGGCTTCGTATTCATATCCGCGCCTCCTTTTCAAAACAGAAAGCCTTGCCGCCATACGACGGCAGGGTTTCATCTGTCGAAAAAGTCTTACGACTTTTCCGACAGAGTACAATCCACTGGCGTGGCATTGCCACGCCTTACGCCTTTTGTCAAGCCAAAAGGCACCCTGCGCGCACTCATTGTCGGCAAAGCCGACAATTAAGCGTAAAGCGAAGCTGTCGCTAACACACTTGTGCGGATAGAAGTGTTTTTCGCCCCGGGAAACCCGTGGCGAAAAACAGATTTAAAAAGCCGCTTCGCGGGCAAATTCAATTTTTTCAATAAGCTAAAGCCTTGCCGCCATACGACGGCAGGGCTTGATTTTTTATACGTCAAGAACTATCTCCGCAACGCTGCATGCGGGGAGAACTACCTCCGCGGCGCCGTTTCCGCACTTAATGTCCAGCGGCTTTATAACAACGTTTTCGGGACGGTCGAAGTCGTTGTGCGCGTGCACCTCTGCGGTGAGAATGCGCCCCTCGGCGGACTTTACGCTGCCGAATGCCGCGCCGATATCCACGGTGAAATCCTTATCCAGCGAGCAGTTGGAGATGGTGACGGTTATCCTGCCGTCCTCCCCGATACTTGCGGACTGCGACAGGCAGGGCACGGAAACCTCGCCGTCGGTGTTCTCGTTTTCGATATGGCTGTATATCAGCTCCGCATCCTGATGACGCTTGTAGAGGTCGAAAACATGATATGTCGGGGTCTTTATCGTGGTCTTGCCCTCGGTGAGAAGTATCGCCTGAAGCACGTTCACCGCCTGCGCGATGTTCGCCATGTAAACTCGCTCCGAATGGTGGTTGAAAATATTGAGGTTTATCGCCGCAACGATGGCGTCGCGCATGGTGTTCTGCTGATAGAGGAAGCCAGGGTTGGTGTCCGGCTCGACATCGTACCATGTACCCCATTCATCCACGATAAGGCCTACTTTATGTTCGGGGTCGTATCTGTCCATAACTCCCGAATGGCGAACTATCATTCCCTCTATATCAAGCGCGCAGCGAATGGTCTTATAATATTCCGTATCATTAAACTCGGTTGCACTGCCTTTATGGTTCCAGTCGCCTGTGGGAACGGTGTAGTAATGGAACGAAATACCGTCCATATTCCACGGAGTTATCTGCTTCATAAGAACTTCTGTCCAGTTATAATCGTCCGCATTGGAACCGCTGGCTATTCTGAAAAGCTTGTTTCCGTTGTAATTGCGGCAGAATGTAGAATAGCGGCGATAAAGGTCGGCGTAATACTCTGCACGCATACTTCCGCCGCAGCCCCAGCTTTCGTTGCCGATGCCGAGGTACTTCAGCTTCCACGGCTTCTCCCTGCCGTTTGCCTTGCGAAGCTCCGCCATGGGGGACACACCGTCGAAGGTCATGTATTCGATCCACTGGGAAAGCTCCTCAACTGTGCCGCTGCCGACGTTTCCGCTGATGTAAGGCTCGCAGCCCACCAGCTCGCAGAAGCGCATGAATTCGTGTGTGCCGAAGCTGTTATCCTCTACAACGCCGCCCCAGTTGGTGTTTATCATTTTCTTTCGGGTGGAAAGGTCGCCGATGCCGTCTTTCCAGTGGTATTCATCCGCGAAGCACCCGCCCGGCCAGCGCAGCACGGGCAGCTTTATCTCGCGGAAAGCTTCTACAACGTCCTTGCGGTAGCCCTCGATATTCGGGATGTCGCTGTCCTTGCCGACGAAAATACCGTCGTATATGCAGCGGCCGAGGTGCTCGGAAAAGTTGGAGTATATCTCGCGGTTGATGTGGCTTTTCTTGTCTATGGGATTGAGCGTGAGCTTTACGTTTTTCATGGGTTTTCTCCTTTGCGGTGAGTTGTTATGTTGTTGGTTTAATTATAAACCATTGACAATCCCGCCGCAATGATATATAATACAATAAAACTGATATATAATACTTTTTTTCGGAGGGATGATATGCAGCTTCATTCCATGGGCATTGCCTACCGCCACGACGGCGGCTTCGCCATAGACCGCCCGAACGGCTCGGGGGATAATCTCCTGCTGATATTTCTGACAGCGGCGTACGTTGTAACGAACGGGGAGAAGCGCGTGCTGCCCGCGGGCAGCGCAATTCTCTATTCAAAGGGAACGCCGCAGGTATACGGCGCGGTCGGCGCGGAATACATCAACCACTGGGTGCATTTCGACTGCGCGGAAAATGATATATTCTTCGACAGGGCGGGGGCGGTGTTCAATACCACCGTGACGGCGCCGTCGCTCCCAGACGCCGAAAAGGTGCTGGAAATGCTCCGCCTTGAAAGCCTTTCGGACGTAAACGGGCATTGCGTCGACCTGCTGCTTCGCCTGCTTATAACAAAATCCGCCTGCACGGGCGGAATGCCCCCGAAAAATCCCCACAGCAGCCGCCTGCGCGCCCTCCGCGCGGAAATATACGGCAACCCCGCGGGACATTTCACCGTCGGCGGGCTGGCGAAGAAGCTGTCCCTCAGCCCGACATATTTTCAGACGCTGTACAAAAATGAATTCGGCGTAAGCTGCTACGAGGACATTCTCGCGGCGAAAACGGAGCTTGCGGAATACTACCTGCGGAACACCGCCCTGCCCGTAAGCGCGGTGGCGGAACTGTGCGGCTATGAAAACGACGTGCATTTTATGCGGCAGTTCAGACAGCGCACGGGGAAAACGCCGTCCTCGCTGCGAAAGGAAAAGTGACGGCGGGCATTTAGTGTTGTCCTCCCGCAGAAAAACGGCGCAGAGGCGCAAAATTTATCGGAAAAACGCTTGCATTTTCCGCGGGAGTGTGCTATAATAGCTGATGTCGCAATGCGGCTAAAATTAAATACGGTGTTGTCTTTGCTTAACCACCGTTAAAAAACAAGGAGTTTTTTTATGTCCAAAAATGAGATCTTCAACATCAAAAACATTGTAAGACTCGCGCTTGTGGCGGCGATCTACGTTGCGCTGACCCTCGCGGTGCAGCCGATAGCGTACGGTCCGATACAGATGCGCGTTTCGGAACTGCTGGTGCTTCTGTGCTTCTACAGAAAGGACTACTGTGTGTCGCTGACGCTTGGGTGCCTTATCGCGAACCTGTTCAGCCCGTTCGGTCTTTATGACATAATTTTCGGAACACTGGCTACTGCGGTGGCGGTAATTCCGATGTTTTATATGCCGAACATATGGCTGGCGGCGCTGCTTCCCGTGGTAAGCAACGGAATCATCGTCGGGTTCGAGCTGTTTCTCTGCGGCGAGCCACTGTGGTTCAGCATGGGCTCGGTTGCGGTAGGCGAGCTGGTGGTCGTCGGGATAATCGGCGCGCCGCTGTTCAAGTTTGCGCTGGAGCGCAGTAAGCCGTTTATGAAGGCGGTTGGGGCAAATCGTCCCACAGCGCGTAAGGCTACGATTTGATGTGAATATATGAAACGCCGTCCGATGTGGCGGCGTTTTTTGTGGGGAAGCGGTCTGGGCTTAGCCTTTGCGCCGCACTGACCCCAAAAACCAAAACGGCGCCCATTACAGCGCCGCCTCTATCTTCATATAATCCTCCAGCGTAAGCTCCTCCGCGCGGGCGGTAGGCTTTATGCCTATCTCCGCAAACTTCGCCGAAAGCTCCTGCTTGGATATCCCGAACTCCCCGGAAAGCGGATTCACAAGCTGCTTTCTCCTCTGTGAGAACCCCGCGCGTATCATCCGAAACAGCCGCTTCTCATGCTCCGGCGGAAGCCCTCCGTCCTGCCTTATATCCAGCCTGATAACCGCGCTGTCAACATTCGGCGCGGGCATAAAACTGCCGCGATTCACCCTAAACAACAACTCCGGCTTACTGAAATAACTCACCGCACAGGATATCGCGCCGCACTCCCTTGTGCCCGGGGCTGCGCAGATCCTGTCCGCCGCCTCTTTCTGCACCATAACCGTCATCGACTTTATCGGAAGCCTGCTTTCAAGCACCCGCATTATCACCGGCGATGTTATATAATACGGAAGATTTGCACATATAACAGTATCCCTGCCCTCGGATTTTTCCGCAATGAGCGCCACGAGGTCGGTTTCCATAACGTCCCCGAAAATCACCTCGGTATTGGGAAGATCCGCAAGCGTTTCCTCGAGAATTGGCTTCAGCGAGGTGTCTATCTCCACCGCCGCGACCTTGTCGCACCGCAGCGCAAGCTCCCGCGTGAGGACCCCCACGCCCGTGCCTATTTCCAGCGCGAAAACACCCTTTCCGCAGCCGCCCATCTCCGCAATTTTAGGGCAGACGGTGGGATTTACAATAAAATTCTGACCCAGCGATTTTGTAAAGGAGAAACCGTGCCGCTCAAAAAGATCTTTTATCACGCCGATGTTCGTAAGCTGCAAATCAGTATCCCTCTCTTCCCTCAAGGCTGTCGTCGTTGTCTATCCAGCTGTTTACTACGATGGTCCTCATCTCGTTCGGGGCGGTTCGGATGACCACCTCGGATATGCCCGCGTTGATTATCATGCGCTTGCACATGGAGCATGGCTCCACGTCGCCGTAAAGCTCCCCCGTCTTTGCGTCAAGGCAGGAAAGATACAGCGTCGAGCCGAGCATATCGTTGCGCGGCGCGCTTATTATGCAGTTCGCCTCCGCATGGACGGAGCGGCACAGCTCGTACCGCTGACCCTTCGGGACATTCAGCTTGTCGCGCATACATTCGCCGAGATCGGAGCAGTTCACCCTGCCCCTCGGCGCGCCATTGTATCCCGTGGCGATTATCTCGTCGTTCTTCACGATGATGGCTCCGAAATTCCTGCGCAGACAGGTGCCGCGCTCCGCCACGGTCTGGGATATATCAAGGTAATAGTTTATCTTGTCGCGTCTGGGCATGGTACGGCTCCTTTCAGATTAAAAATTTACTTGCGCTTATTGATCTGCCTTGTGATGAAAGCCTTGTTCTGCACGGGCTTGTCTATCATGGGTTGGCTTGCGCCGCGCTTCTGTATCGCGTTCGGCATGGGGAGGTTTCTGTCGATGTCGTGGATATACGCCATGGCGATCTCGCGCTGCTCGGACATGGTGGAGGTATCGTCGCAGTATGCAACTACCTTATCGAACAGGCCGCGGGCTTCCTGCTTTCTTCCGATGTTTGCAAGCAGTTCCGCGAGCACGCAGCGGTACGCCGCCGCGCCCGAACCGTTGTGCTTTTCCTCTTCCTCGGCGATGGCTTCGTTGAGGTGCTTTTCAGCCTCCTCGTAGTTTCCGAGGTTTATATATTGAAGAGCGGCTTCAAATTTGATATTCATTTTTTATTTCCTTTCGTGTGAGGTATTTTCTTATATTGTATCATATTACACGCGTTTTGTCAAAGAATTTTTAGGATTTATTAATATTACGCCGTATATTACAATAATTTACAGTCAGATATGACAACCTTTTCGTAAACCGGATGGTAAAATTTAACTGATACTTGATAGGACGTCAAACGAAAGGAAGTTTATCATGGCGGAAAAAACTGTTGAACTTAAACGGGAAACGATATGGACGCGGGTGCGGGAATTCCTCACCGAATATGCCGTGTGGGTGCTGGCGGGGTTTGCGATGGAGCTCGGTGCTTCCTCTGCGGGAGCCGCTCCCGCTGCGGCGGCGCTGTCCGCGGGTCTGCCCGGAAACAAGGGCTTATGCGCGGCGGCGGGGGGATTGTTCGGGGCGCTTCTGCGCGGGGTTCCAGACTGCTTCTTCGGGGCGGGGGCGATAGCGATAGTGCTCGCCGCGCGGCTCATCCCGGATATGAACAAGCCCAGGCTCCGCGCGGGGATACGCGCGGCGGCGGCGGGGGCGGCGTGCTTTTTCCCGCGGGCGGCGCTGATAACAGACCCCTCCGCGCTGCTGACGGGGATAATCGCGTCGGTAACGGCGGGAATATTCGCGGCGTGCGTCAGCCTGCTGTATGAAAGCGCAGGCAATCGCGGCTTCGATATCTCCGAGGTGCGGGACTGCGCGAAAGCGGCGGTGATAACCGCAGGGCTGTTCATGTCCCTCGGCGCGCTGGATTATCCCCTGCTGAACATCGGCAGGCTTGCTCTGGGATTTATGATACTAACCGTCACCGCCCGCAGGGGGCTGGCATGGTGCGCCGTTTTCGGCACAGCGGCGGTGTTCGGGCTGTGCGCCGCTGTTCCATCGGCGGGCTGCGGCGCAGCGGCGACTGCCCTTGCGGCGGTGCTAAGCGTCGTATTCACAAAATACGGGAAATTCATCCGCGCGGCGGGATTTGTGTTCTTCGCCTGCGCGGGGGTGTTAGCGGCGGGATTTGACGACGGAACATGGAGCGTGCTCATTGAAACCGCCGCCGCGGGGGCAGCGTTTGCGATTCTTCCCGTGGAAAAAATCAAGACCGCCGAAAGCGATATCTCCGACAGCACTGTTGCAATGCTGCTGCGGGAGCGCCTGTGCTTTGCGGCGGACGCCGTGGCGGGAATAGGAAGGGGAATAGACGCCGCCGCGGAAACGCTGGACAGGAAATACTGCCACACACTAGAGCAGGCGGCGGAGCGCGCCGCAGACCGATCCTGCCGCACATGCCCGAACAGCATGGTATGCTGGGGCGAGAAATACGAGCTTTTCCGCGGGGAATTTTCGCGGCTGATAAAGGCGGTGCGGAGCGGCACAGAATTGACCGAGCACTCGCTTTCGCCGCAGTGCGCGGAGGAATGTGTTGACAAGGCGGCGGTCATCCGCGCGGTCAAAACGGAATACGAGCGCTTCCTCGCCGCCTCCGCCGACGAACAGCGCGTGCGGGAAATGCGCCGTATCTACACCGACCAGCTTGAGGGCATACACGATATCCTCTGCGACATGGGCTGTGCAAAACTCGACCCGAAAAGCGCCGCGCAGAGCCGCACCGCCGAAAAGCGCGCGGAAAAGCTCCTGTCTGAATGCGGCATGAATGGCGCGCGGGCTTTCATCACGTTCGACAGGCGGGGGCATCTACACCTCGAAGCATACGGAAACACCGAGCCGAATGTTGAGCGGGAGTATCTGGGCGGGCTGATGATAAACGCCCTCGGGCGGGAGATGGAGCTTCCCGAAATAACAAACGGCGGCGGCCGCTGCCGCGTCACCGTGCAGGAGCGCACCGCGCTATCCGCTGAGATAGGCGCATTTCAGCTATGCAGGGGCAAGAACAGGGTCTGCGGCGACAGCTACGACAGCTTCACCGACGCACAGGGGATATTGTATGTTATCCTCTCCGACGGAATGGGCACCGGCAGCCGTGCAAGGGTGGATTCAGCGATGGCGTGCTCGGTCATTGCGCGGCTGCTGAAGAGCGGAATATCCCTCCCCGCCGCATTAGAAACCGTGAACACCGCGCTGATGGTAAAAAGCGCGGACGAAAGCTTCGCGACTCTGGACATATGCAGGATAGACCTCAACACGGGGGAATGCGCGGTGTACAAGGCGGGCGCGGCAGTGACCTACATAAAATCCGCCGACAGGCTCGTGCGTGCCGTGCTGTCCTCACCCCCCGCGGGCACGGGCGGAAAGCTCACCGTCCCCGCGCAGAAGTTCAATGTCGCCGCAGGCGATGTGATAATCATGACCACCGACGGCGCCGTGCTGGACGAGGAGTGGCTCTCGAGGGAACTGTCGCAGCCCTCCGACCCGAAGGAACTTTCCGAAAGGATAGCAAGGGCGGCAAGGGCTGCCGAAAACGGCAGGGAGGATGATATCAGCATTATCGCCGTGGCAGTGGGGGGATAAGGAACATAAGGCGGCTCGTGCCGCTTTGCACGATAAAGAAATTACAGCTACGCTGTTGGTTCGGGCTTTTTAATTAATTTCTTTTCGCACAATTGCGAGGGGAGCAACTTTGGTGGAGGGGAAAACTACGTTTTCCACCTCCCCCATAGTTTCTCCCCTCGCGCTCCCCTTTTCCTAACCCCTACCTCTTTCCTTAAAAGTTTTCGTGGCTTGTTATTTAGGGTTTATCTCGCTCCGCGACTTAGGTGTAATGCTTGGCGTAGGCTCCGGCAGGCGGTCGCAACATTATATGTACCAGCGATGGAGAGGTACTCATGGGAAAACGCGACGCATCGCATTGCTTCGCTCGCTGACTTCGTGGGGCATTAACGTTTTCGCTTGTTGCGACCGCACTTTAAGATTTATGGGGCACTCAAATTGCAGGCGCCTGTCAGAGCAATTAAAATCTTACGGTGGATTCTCAATTGTGCGAAAACGTGTGTCAATAAGCAACAAACGCAAAAGGATAGTGTGTAACTCGCGAAGCGAAAAGAAACCTATCCCATGCAAAGGGCGTTTATGCTTCAGGAAAGAGGTGGGGGTTAGGAAAAGGGGAGCGCGAGGGGAGAAACTATGGGGGAGGTGGAAAACGTAGTTTTCCCCTCCACCAAAGTTGCTCCCCTCGCATTTGTGTGAAAAGAAATTTATTAAATCGTTTGTACCAACAGCGTAGCTGTAATTTTATTATGCACCATGGGCGACGCCATCGCCCATCCTCACTGCGTTCGGATGGAACGCTGGCGCCGCGGCGCCTTGACGGCGCCTATGCTTGGCGATGGCGCCCGCTGCGGCGCAATAAAAAAACAGGGGGTCGTTTCCGACCCCTATTTTTTATACCTTGCAGTAAATTACTGCATAATCAAACGGCGAAACGGTTATCTTACCGTCCTTTATGCCGCGGCCGTACCTGTCGAACGCAGGCTCAAAATCGTAGAACATTTCAGTGTTATCGTTCACAATGTCGAACGTCCTCCCGCGGGTGGACTTGTTGAGATAGATTATCGCCGCGTTTCGCGTTATCTTGTCGTATCTCGCGAATACGCATACATTGTCGTCTACTTCGATGAACTTCATCTCGCCCTGCGCAAACGCGCGGGAACCTCTGCGCACCCTCGAAAGCTGCTTCGTGAACTCAATGAGATCGAGATTTTCCTTGCCCCACGGGTAGCAACGGCGGTTGAACGGGTCGCGGTAGCCCTCCATGCCCGCTTCGTCACCGTAATATACCGACGGAATGCCGGGCAGGAAGAACTGAAGCACCATCGCGCACTTCAGCAGCGATATGCCGTACATATACTGCGGGCCGTCAAGATAGCGCTCGCACTGCCAGTCCTTGTCGTGCCAGCCCACTTCCTCGCCGCCAAGCCTTGTCAGAGCGCGCTCGGTGTCGTGCGTGGAAAGGAAGTTCATCAGCATATCTATCGCGGGCTTAGGATAATGGTCAAGGATGGTCAGCACGCTGTCCGTAAACGCCTTTGCGTCCGCGTATTTCACATAATTCAGTATCGCTTCCTTGAAAGGATAGTTCATTACGCTGTCAAGCTGTCCGCCGATGAGATAGCGCCTGCGCACGCCGTAACTCTCCTTGTTGGAGGCGTCCTCCCATACCTCGCCGTAAATTATCTTGTCCCCGCCCATCTTCTTGACCGCCTTGTTAAGGTTGTCAAGGAACTGATCGGGAAGCTCATCTGCAACGTCAAGTCGCCAGCCCTTTGCGCCTGCGGCTATCCATTTCTGAAGTATGCCGCCGTCGCCGCAGATGTACTGCGTGTACTGCTCGTTGTTCTCGTTTACGTTCGGAAGCGTGGTTATGCCCCACCAGCTTTCGTATTTGTCGGGGTAAGCCGTGAAGCTGTACCACGGGTAGTATGGGGAATTCCTGTCGCGGTATGCGCCGGTGTGCTCTCCGTAGCGGCCGAATTTGTTGAAGTATATCGAATCCGCGCCCGTGTGCGAGAATACGCCGTCGAGGATTATGTCTATACCCATCTCCCCGGCCTTCTTGCACAGCTCCTTGAAATCTTCCTCCGTGCCGAGCAGGGGGTCTATCTTCTCGTAGTTCGCGGTGTTATAGCGGTGATTTTCGTGCGCCTCGAATATGGGGTTGAGGTAGAGTATCGTAACGCCGAGATCCTTTAAGTACGGAAGCTTTGAGATTATACCCTGAAGATCTCCGCCGAAATAGTCGTTGTTGCGGACGATACCCTTGTTGTCGGGCTTGTAGTACGGCGTGCCGTACCAGTCGTCCCGCACTATTCTCCCCTCGGGAATATTCTCGTGCTCAACGCCGCTCTTTGCAAATCTGTCGGGGAATATCTGATACATGATTCCACCGCGGATGAACGACGGAGTGTACAGGTTTTCATCGAAAACCGTAAGCTGGAACAGCTCCTCCCCCTCGAATACGCCGAGGTTCGTGCCGCGGCGCTTGATGTAGCGGCGTCTGCCATCGATAACTCCCGTGAAATAATAGTGGTGCAGACCCGTGTTGTTCGGGGTGAAAACTGCGGAATAGATGTTGTCGTCGCCGCTCTCATCCTGTATGATAAGCTCGATGAAGCGCTCCTTATAGCCCGGGCGGAACATTACGAGCGTAAGCCCGCTGACCTGCATGGACTTCGGTATGCGGACGTTGAAAATGCTGGGCTGGCCGCGGCGCAGCGCACCGAACGGGTGCTTGTAGCCTGTGTCGAAACAGTCAAACAGCGGAAGGCTCATGTGAAAGGCTCCTTTTCATGAATATGACAGCACAGCGGCGCGGAAGTGATACCGCCGCGCCGCCGAAATGTCGAATTACCGTTTATTCTTCGTTATGCCGATAAATTACTTGAGGTTCCAGATATCGCGCGCATAGTCTGTAACGGCTCTGTCCGCGGAGAAGCGGCCTGCGCCTGCGATATTGTACAGGGACTTCTTGTTCCACTCCTCGGCGTTCTGATAAACCTCGCTGATGTACTTCTGAGTTCCGCGGTAGCTGTCGAAGTCCGCAAGAGCCATGTAGAAGTCCTTGAACTTGATGGAGTTTGCAAGCTCCTCGAAAGTAGCGCCGTTGATGCCGTTGTACATACGCTGCATAGCGTCGCGGATAACGGGGTTGCCGTCGATGTAGCTCTGGGGGTTGTAGCCCTTCATGCGGAGCTCGTTTACTTCGTTGGTCCTCATACCGAAGATGAAGATGTTGTCGGTGCCTACGGCCTCGTGAATTTCAACGTTTGCGCCGTCGTAGGTGCCGAGGGTCAGCGCACCGTTCAGCATAAGCTTCATGTTGCCGGTACCGGAAGCTTCTGTGCCCGCAAGGGAGATCTGCTCGGAAACTTCTGCCGCAGGCATGAGTATCTCGGACAGTGTTACGCGGTAGTCCTCAAGGAATACGACGGAAAGCTTCTCGCGCAGCTTGGGATCGTGCTTGATCTCTTCGCCGATGCACCAGATCATCTTGATGATCTGCTTTGCGATATAGTATCCGGGGGCAGCCTTCGAAGCGAAGATGTAGGTCTTGGGTACGAAGGGAGCGTCGGGGTTCTGCTTGAGGTAGTTGTAATCCGCGATGATGTTCAGCGCGTTGAGCTGCTGGCGCTTGTATTCGTGCAGGCGCTTTACCTGTACGTCGAAGATGCTGTCAAGGTTGAGCTTTGTGCCGGTAGTCTTTTCAACATACTGCGCGAAAGCTTCCTTGTTTGCTCTCTTTATCTTGCCCAGCTTCTCGAGAACGGACTTGTCGTTCGCAAATACCTGGAACTTGATAAGCTCGCTTGCATCCTTCTTGAAGCCCTCGCCGATGCACTCGGTGAGCAGGTCGGTAAGACCCTGATTGCTCTGAAGCAGCCAGCGGCGGTATGCGATACCGTTTGTAACATTCTTGAACTGGTGGGGCTTATCCAGCGCCTGAAGATGGAATACGTCGTCCTTGATGATCTGGCTGTGCAGCTTGGAAACGCCGTTTACGCTGTGGGAAGCGGCAACGCAGAGGTTTGCCATGTGTATCTTGTTGTCCTGAATGATGGACATCTTGGATACGCGGTCGGAATCCTGTGTTCTGTTGAACAGATCCTCGCAGTAGCGGCGATTGATCTCGCAGATGATGGAGAAAATTCTCGGCAGGATCTTTTCAACGAGATCCTTGTCCCACTTCTCGAGAGCCTCAGCCATAACGGTGTGGTTGGTGTATGCGAATACGTTGGTAATGATGTGCCATGCCTGATCCCAGCCGTAGCCGCAGTCGTCCAGCAGAACTCTCATCAGTTCGGGGATAGCGAGGGTGGGGTGGGTATCGTTGATGTGGATAGCAACCTTCTCATGGAAGTTCTCAAGCGTGCCGTAAACCTTCATATGGCGCATAACGATATCGCCGATGGAAGCCGCGCACATGAAATACTGCTGGCGCAGGCGGAGAGCCTTGCCCTCTGCGTGGTTGTCGTTAGGATAAAGAACCTTGGAGATGGAGTGCGCGATGTTGTTTGCACCGAGAGCCTTCGCGTAGTCGCCGGTGTTGAACGAGCTCATATCGAAGGACATATTCTCCGCGCTCCACAGACGGAGCTTGGAAACGCCCTTGCTGTCGTAGCCGGAAACGTACATATCATAGGGAACAGCGTTAACGCTGTTGTAGTTAACGTGCTCGAGGTGGTGGTAGTTGTTCTCCCAGTACTCGTTTATCTGACCGTCGAAACGAACCTCAACAGCCTGATCGGGAACGGGAACGAGCCATGCGCCGCCGCCGGGAAGCCAGTTGTCGGGAAGCTCTGTCTGCCAGCCGTCAACGATCTTCTGCTTGAAGATACCGTACTCATAGCGGATGGAATAGCCTGTTGCGGGGTAGCCGCAGGTTGCGAGACCGTCCATGTAGCACGCCGCAAGGCGTCCGAGGCCGCCATTGCCGAGGCCTGCGTCCGGCTCTTCTTCGTAAACCTGGTCGATCTTGACGCCGATATCGTCCAGCGCCTTCTTAACCTCATCCTGCATACCGAGGTTGTACAGGCTGGTCTTGAGGGAACGGCCCATCAGGAATTCCATGGAGAGGTAGTAAACCTGCTTTCTGCCCTTGGAATTGCAGTCGCGCATAAAGTCGCGGCGCTTTTCCTTGAGGTAGTTTACAACGATGGAGGACAGCGCGCGGTAGATCTGTGTTACGGTCGCGTCCTTGGTATCGGTTCTGAAGTCATACTCCAGAATGGTTTCAAGCTGCTTTTTGAGTTCATCACTGGTGAACGGTGATTTCATTTAGTTATATCCCCTTTCAATTTCTTGCGATATATTACTACACACTAATTATACACCGAATCCCCCAAAAATTCAAGTAATATATACGATAACTGTAAGTTAGAACAAAACAAAATGATTTTGTTTGTGCATTTTTGACAATTTTAATATCTCTTTTTTGTAGTAAACGATTACCGAACCATATCATTTTCCCAAAAGCTGACCCGTCCATGCCTGCTTTGGCTCAGCCCGAAGCCGAAAGGCACACCGGTGCAAACAAAAATGCCCGCGGAAAAATACGTCTGCGGGCGGAATATTACGGATCCGGAAAACAAACTATGCAGTTTCTGCCGGGAAATTAGTTTTTTCGGCAGGGAAGCCCTGTCGGTCTTTCGGAAAGCCGAGGATAAGCGAAATTATCTCCTCACCGTACTTTCCGAAGTATGTTTGTATTTTTATGATGTATCCTCCGAAAAAAGCGCCGCTCCCATTAACGAAGCGGCGCCATTATTATCGCTTACAACACCGCGAGGTTGTTATACCCGCCGCTGCGTATTATCTGCGAATAATTCTTGTACGAAAGGTTGAGGTCGACGTAGCCGTCTATGCCCGAAACAATGCCCTTCGCCGAATACTGCCATATTCCGAAGTCGCCGGTGTATGTCGGCACCTCGTTCCACTGCGCCAGCCATACATCATATTCCGAAAGCTTGTTCATATCAAGGTACTGCGTCAGCCATGTCTTGTTGGAATATATCATGCCGTAATAGCCCGCATTCTTGACTTCATCGAGGAACGCCTTTACAATGTTCGTGAGCTTTGTCTTGCCGAGGTTCGCCTGATACTGCTCCTCAACATCCAGAACAACGGGGTAGGTAAGCTTGTACGGGGAAATGGTGCTGATGAAGAACTGCGCTTCTTTCCTTGCCTCCGCCTCGGTGGTGGCGTAAAGGTAATGATAAACTCCGACCCTTATGCCGTTTTTCGTGGCTTCGGTTATGTTATAGTCGAAGGTGGTGTCCTTAGCCATCGGCTTGCTGCCCGTCGACCCGCGGGAAGCCCTTATCATCGCGAACTGTATGCCAGCTTTCTTTACCGCCGCCCAGTCGACGGCGCCCTGCGCATAGGAAACGTCGATGCCCTTTGCGCCGACATCGGTCCTGTTGCCGATGTTGCTGCCGGTGGTGTCGGTGCCGTTGCGGTAATCGATGAAGCGGCTGCTCTTGGAAACCGCGAACCTTGCGGTCTTCATCTTGTAATATCTTACCGTGCTTTCAAAAATAGAAACGCCGCTGTTGACCATCTCGCCGCCCAGCAGGAAATAACCCGCCTGCGTTGCGCGGCCGTTTATGGTTATGCCGAGGTAACCCTTGCAGTAAAGTCTGCCGTCCTCGGGAGTCTGCCATTCGCCGGTTATCATTGTTTTGGAGCTTGCGGTGAGGGTGGTGTTGCCGTAGTTCAGGAAGATACCTGTTTTATAGATGTTGACCGCGCCCGAAAATACCGCCTTTGCGCTGTGGCGGATGATGTATTCGCTGGAAATATTGACAACGGAGCTTTTCGTTGCGGAGAATTCGCCGTAGCACTCAAACCCCGCATTTTCCTTTACAGTGAATGTTCCCGAAGTTTTTATGGATGATTTCGGCTCCGCCACCATATTGCCCGCAATGCTTAACCTTGCGCCGCCGTAGACAAGCAGCTCCGCCCCCGCGCAGAGGATGAGCCTGCTGCCCTCGGGGAGGGTAAGCTTTTTCTTGAGTTTTACGGCGGAGTCTATGTAGTAGTTGGTGCCCGCCTCGAAGAAAGTTTCGCCGTCCCATTTGGTGTAGGTGCTGATGTCCTCGGGGGTATAGGTCGTATCGGAAAGGTCAACGCCGCTTTCGGGCTTGCTGTCCTCGCTCTCGGCGGTGTCTGCGGCGCTGTCCGATTCGGAGGGCGGCGCCCATGTGCCGATGATGATGTTATCAGCATAGGCAGCGCCCGCGCTCCCCAGCGCGATGGAAGCCGCCAGCAGGAGGGATAATGTTTTTTTGAAAAGATTCATGTTTTTTCACTCCGATGTAATATAGAACGTTTATTTTTCTCCTGTACCCCATTACGGCAGTGCCGCCAAACGGAACTGCGCCTATAGTACTATTGTCGCACATTTCATCCGATTTGTCAAATGTTTTCCGTAATATTTTAAAAGAAATTTCTTCCGGCACACGAAAAAGGCCTAATTTTTTATGCAAGAGCAAAAATAAACATAATAATGTGAAATTTTATTTGATATTTGTGAATTTGCTCAAAATAAATTCAACCTTTTCAACTGTAAAAACTGTTGAGAAGCAGGTTAAAAACGTTGAAATATCACCCGGTTGAAAAAAGTTTTCAACAAAATACGCCGAAAAAATGTCAGATATAAGTGTTTATGCCCCTTTTCGCTGTTGAAAACCATGTTGAGAACGTGGAAAAGAATGTGGAGAGTTGTTAAAAAGATAACGCTCCGCTTTGACACTTATTGATATTGAAAAATCCTCGCTGATATGTTATAATTAAAGTATGTTTTGTATAATGTATGCCGCGGGACGATGCGGCATGACATTTCGCACCTGTATTTGAAAGGCTATATTATGAAAATGACAAAAATCGGGGCTGTCCTGCTTTCGGCGGCACTGCTGACCGGCTGCTCCGCGGGGGATACGCCGACGAGCGGCGACATAAGCTCGATATTCGGCGACGACCCCACCGCTGACAAGCCCGCCTCTATGATAGAAATGTCATCGCAGCAGCTTGTCAGCAGCATCCGCATAGGCTGGAACCTCGGGAACTCGCTGGATGTGTGCCTTGCCGACGGCGAAACCACTGCGGACGGCGCCGAAATAGACGAAACCTACGGCGGCAATCCATATGCCACCCGCGAGCTTTTCGCGTCGCTGGTGGACGAGGGCGTGAACGCCGTGCGGATCCCCGTTACATGGCGGGATCACATCGACAACGACAACAATATCAGCGAGGAATGGCTCAACCGCGTTCAGCAGGTGGTGGATTTCGCATATAACTGCGGAATGTACGTTATAATAAATATGCAGCAGGACAGCGCGTGGATAAACAACGCCGTTTCGAAGCACAATATCACCTTTAAACGGTACACAAGGCTGTGGGGGCAGATAGCGGAGCGCTTCAGGGACTACAACGAGCGGCTGCTGTTTGAAAGCATGAGCGAGGTTGCGTTTGACAACATCCCCGCAGAAAAAGCCTACGAAACCCTCAACAGCCTGAACAGCGCCTTCGTAGACACCATCCGAAGCAGCGGCGGAAATAATCCCGAACGGCACCTTGTTGTCGCGGGATATGCGGCGGATATCGAGCAGACCTGCGACAGAAAATTTGTAATGCCGAACGACCCCGCGGGAAAATGCATTCTTTCCGTACATTATTATACCCCGTGGCAGTTCTGCAAGACAAACATACAGAGCACATGGGGCACCGCAGAGGAACAGCGGGAGATGGAACGCCTTGTCGATATGCTGAAAACAAATTTCGCCGACAAGGGCGTGCCCGTTATCATCAGCGAATACGCCGCCAGCGGCGACGACCTCGACAGCGAAGTTTTCTTCTGCGAGAAGCTTGTTAAAATGTGCGACGATTACGATATCGGAACATTCATGTGGGACAGCGGCGGGCAGGTCGACCGGGAAACCTACAAGTGGTTTTATCATGAGATGGAAAGCGCACTGCAGCGTGCGACGAGGGGATTGTCCTATACCCCTGCAAAGGGCGCTTACCATGAATTTGCAACATATCCTTCGGAAAAGATCACATAATATTAAGGCGGAGCGCAATGCCCCGCCTTATTTCGTATGTTGAGGTGATACCATGTATTTCGATGATAAAAAAGCGCGCAGAAGCCGCGATGAGGATACGCTGCCGCAGGAGGATTTCGCGTTGATGCAGAATGTTCTCACAGACCCGCAGGGGATGTATACGGGCGTGCCGATAAATCCGTTTGAGAAGCCCGTGCAGGACGCGGATGACCTGTAAATAGCAGACCACTTGTAAACTTCCCGCGTAGCGTATTAAAAGTTTTCGGTCCAGCCTTTTACAAAAGGCTGGCAGGGGTGCAGGGGGCAGCGCCCCCGCAAAAGGCGCATAGGAAATTGTTTTAACATTACGATAAAGCAAGCGCATGATTAATATAAGTTTAAACGACTTCCAAGGCGCTAAAGGGGGTGTGGGGGGAAAACAAGAGTTTTCCCCCCACAGTCTATTGCAACTTACAGCCGTTTAAGTTTAACTAAATCACACAAGAAACATCACTTATACATGATCTTATCCTTGCTAAGCTTATCCTCATACCCGCACCAGAACCCAAGCTGCGTTACCGCGGGGATGAACACATAATACAGTATCATCAGAGCAGGGAACAGCGCTGTCATGTTGTCTATCTGCCGCATGGAGGTCTGCACCCAGGCCTCGTTCTCCGTTATTACCGGCGGAACGAACGTAAGTATGAACGGATACGCGCTGCCGCTCAGGAAACGATACGCAAACAGCGTGTCCCCATCGGGGAAGAACAGCTTGTTCGCCAGCAGAACTATCGTCGGCGCCGCCGCAAACACGAACATGATAAGCCCGACGAATATCCACCTGCGCTTCTTCTCTTTCCCGACGCGGTTAAGCTTCACAAGGCTGCGCTCCCGCACTCCGTCTTTCCATGCCACCGTGAATATCAGCGAGTAGAATATCAGCGTGCCGCACAGCATCGCGGCGATTTTAAGAAACAGCACGTCGCCGAACATCGTAAGCGCCATCGTAAGAAACAGGCACATTACATTTCCGAGAACTATGTACCCTATTCCCTTCAGGGTGCATATCAAAAAGGATTGTCTTTTCATTGTTTCCCTTCCCGTCCGCCCTTGCTTCCTGCATGGCGGCAACTTATCCTACCCGCCGTTTTTTCCCGCGGGAGTAATATTTCCGATTTTTCCGCGAACAATATCCGCAGAAAGTGAGGTTTTTCTACATGAGTGATTTCAAAAACCGCCAGAGCGCGGAAATTCTCAACAGCATCTACCGCAACGCCGAAATGGCATACGAATCCACCGGCGATATCATGAAGCGCTGCCGCAATACAAAATTCTACGGCGAACTTGCCGCCGAGCGCGAGCGCTACAAAAACGTAGCCCGGCAGACCCGCACCGAGCTGTCACGCCGCGGCGAAACGCCAAAATCCGTGCCGCCCTACGCCAAGACAATGGCAAAGATGAGCATAGCCATGCAGACCGCCAACAATAAAAGCAGCGCAAACCTTGCAAAGATCATGGTGCGCGGCACCACCATGGGTATCATAGATATGCAGCACGCCGTCAACCGCTCCCACGCCGCCGAGCAGAGCATCCGCGACGACTCCGAGGAGCTTCTCCGCCGCGAGCAGGCATTCTGCGATCACCTTAAACGCTACCTGTGAGGAAGCGCAGAGCCGCCCCCGCCGAGTATATCCCGACGGATGTAAGGGGAGCGCCCTCGCCGTTTCCCGCGGGGGATAAATCCGATCGGGTGATAAGCGGTTAGTCCTCGGCGGGATTGACCACGTTGCCGTTTATAATGTTCCCGAGCACTATCTCGGCGCGCCTGCGCTGCTCCTGCGCGTTTTCGTCGTTGCCCGTCATGTTCTCGACGACCGTCCTGACATAAATCCCGATGTCATCCGGGCACTGCGTCCAGCGGATGTCCTCCGATAGCAATGTAGAATTCAGCACCAGCCCGTAACCGTCGCCGAATACCGCCTCCGGATACTCCTCCGAAAAATCGCCGAACATCGAAAGGTCGGTGCCTATCCTCTCGGAAAGGTAATCCACAAGACCCGCGTCTGCAATGTACATCTGGCTGTCGCCGGTTAGCAGCTCCGACTGGAACTTCATGCCCTGCGCGTCGGAATAGTCGCTCATGCCGCCGCCCGTGTAAAGGTCAATGTAGTTCACGCCAACGTGGACGTACCCGTTTTCGTCAAAGTCGGGGCAGTATTTCTCCAGCGCTTCTTCCAGCTCGTCCAGCCTTGAATACAGCCCGTAATCCCCCGTGGTATTTATCACGAGGACGTAGAGGTCGTTCTTCTTCCTCGTTGCGGTCTGGTATATCATGAACGAAAGGAACGCCGCAGCTATCACCGCCACGATGATGATTATTTTATAATGGTAGAAGAAATTTTCTACCTTTTTCGCGCCGTGCAGTTCAACATTACCCTCGTAGCCCGATTCGGGTATAAGGTCGCTTTCCTCTATCATGCCCTGTTTAAGCTTCAGAAGCTCGCGGTATTCCTGCTGCTTGCGCTGTTCGTCGTCGTTTTTCGCTGCCATGAGCCCTCCGTTTCCCGTAAATGAGGTTTGTTTCTTTTCGGGAAGAATATCCCCTAAAACTATTTGTTATACCTTAAGAGCCGCCCGAAAGGCGGCTCTGATCTTTATATTTATGCCTGCGGCTTCATCGTCGGGAAGAGCAGAACATCTCTTATGCTCGGCGAATCGGTCAGCAGCATTACAAGTCTGTCGAAGCCGAAGCCAAGTCCCGCTGTCGGCGGCAGACCGTATTCCAGCGCGGTGAGGAAGTCCTCGTCCACCTGCGCATCGTTTCCGCCCTGCGCACGCTTCGCAGCGACCTGCTTTACAAAACGCTCGCGCTGGTCAAGCGGATCGTTCAGCTCGGAGAACGCATTGCCGAACTCCGTGCCGTTGATGAAATACTCGAAACGCTCCGTGAAAGCGGGGAATTCGGGCTTTCTCTTTGCCAGCGGGGAGTTCTCAACGGGGTAATCGTAAATGATGGTGGGCTGAATGAGCCTATCCTCAACAAACGCCTCGAAGAACGCGATAAGAACGTGACCCTTTGTGGAGTTCTCGTCCAGCTCCTCTTCAACGTGGTGCTCCTTTGCGCAGGCGCGCGCTGCAGCGTCGTCCGCCCAGTCATTGTAGTCAACACCCGCGTACTTCTTTACCGCTTCTATCATGGTAAGGCGCTCCCAGGGCTTGCCGACAGCAATTTCCCTGCCCTGATAGGGAACGGTATCCGTGCCGCAGACATTCAGCGTAACCGTGCGGTACAGGTCCTCGATGAGGTCCATCATCTCGAAATAGTTCATGTACGCCTGATACATCTCGATGGAGGTGAACTCGGGGTTATGAGTAGCGTCCATACCCTCATTTCTGAAGATACGTCCTACTTCGTAAACCTTGTCAAAGCCGCCGACGATAAGGCGCTTTAAGTACAGTTCGGTTTCTATGCGCATATACATATCAATGTCAAGCGCGTTGTGGTGAGTCTTGAAAGGACGCGCAGCCGCGCCAATCTCCAGCGGGAGAAGCACGGGGGTATCGACCTCTACATATCCGTGACCGTCGAGGAATGCTCTTATCTCGCGCAGAATTCTCGAGCGCTTGATGAACGTGTCCTTTACCTCGGGATTAGCGATGAGGTCGAGGTAGCGCTTTCTGTAGCGCTCCTCCTTATCCTTCAGGCCGTGCCACTTTTCGGGCAGGGGCAGCAGGGATTTGGACAGCAGTGTTATCTCCTCCGCATGGACGGATATCTCGCCCATCTTTGTGCGGAAAACCTTGCCCTTAACGCCTACGATATCGCCGATGTCCCACTTCTTGAACTCGGGGTAAACATCCTCGCCGACATCGTTCAATCTAACGTAGACCTGCATTCTGTCGGACGCGTCGCGCACATCGATGAAGCTCGCCTTGCCCATAACGCGGCGGGTCATCATTCTGCCGGCGATAACGACGTCGCTGTTCTCCAGCTCGTCAAATCTCTCGCGGATCTCGCTGTTGTATATAGTTACAGGGTACTTTGTGATGGTGTAGGGATCCTTGCCCGCAGCCTTAAGCGCCGCAAGCTTATCCAGTCTTACGCGATGCTGTTCGTCAAGCTCCTCTGCGGTGAGCTCCCTGATCTCCTCGTTCTCGTTTGCCATGTGTTATTCCTCGTCTTCCTTTCTTATCTCAAGTATCTTGAACTCGATGATGCCCGAGGGTGTTTCAACCTCAACTGTCTCGCCGACCTTATGTTCCATTATTGCCGAGCCGATGGGGGACTCATCGGACATCTTTCCTGTGTTGATGTCCGCTTCCTTTGTACCGACGATCTTGAACTCCATCTCCTCGTCCATATCAACATCGAGTATCTTTACGGTCGTACCGATACCTACCTTTTCGGTGGAGATCTCGTCGTCGTCGATGACCTGCGCGTGAGCCAGCGTAGCTTCTATCTCCGCGATGCGGGACTCGATGATACCCTGCTCGTTCTTTGCTTCGTCGTATTCGCTGTTCTCGGAAAGGTCGCCGAAAGAAAGTGCGACCTTGATCTTGTCCGCAACCTCGCGGCGGCGTACCGATTTTAATTCATCAAGCTCTGCCTTGAGCTTTGCTTCGCCTTTTCTGGTTAAAACTGTGATGGGCTTATTCATTAGCTGTTTCCTCCAAATTGTATATTAACGGTCAGACCGTTTCATTCGGGTTTATTCCGCCGCAGCAGTCGGCGTCAGGACTTCGATGGCTTTCTGAAGCTGCGCGTCGGCGTCGTGTGTAAGGTTTTCGGGGAGCGCTCCGGTGGGGAGCTCGGTAACATAGTCGGGTTTCAGCCCGACTCCGTCGAACTCGCCCGATTTCGGCATGATTATCTTCGCGGTGGAAAGCGTGATGGCGCTTCCGTCGGAAAATTCATAGGTGTTCTGTATCACGCCCTTGCCGAAAGTCTGCGTGCCGATAAGCTGCGCGCCGCATTCATCCCGCAGCGCTGCGGCAAATATCTCCGCCGCGGAGGCTGTACCGCCGTCCACCAGCACCGCCATCGGGATGGTTATGCACTCGTCAGAGTCGGTTTCGATAAGGGTCTTGCGGCTTCCGTCGGAATACTCCGCAGTGGCAGCTATCGCCGTCGGCACGAAGCGGTTGAGTATCGGTTTCAGCGCGCTTACAAGCCCGCCGCCGTTCTGCCTTACGTCTATTATAAGCGCCTTTGCGCCGTCGTCGGTGAGTTTTGTAAGGGCGCTCGCGAACTGCTCGGAGGTTTTCGCGTTGAACGCCGTGATGGAAATGTAGCCTATGTTGTTCAGCATCTCGCCGGTCACGGACTCGATATCAAGCTGCTGCCTTACAAGGTTCACGGAAATCTCCTCGCCGTCACGCAGGAGTTTCAGCGCCACCCTTGTTCCGACGTCGCCGGAAAGCTTCTCCGCCGCCGTGCCCGCTTCCATGGAGAGCAGGCTCTTGCCGTCTATCTCGGTGATGACATCCCCCGCCTGAACTCCGTTCAGCTCCGCAGAGCCGCCCTTGTACACGGTGGTTATCCTGAGATAGCCGCTGCCGTCCTCCTCGGTGACTATGCCCGCGCCGCTGATAACGCCGCTGGTGGTCTGCTGAAGCTCATAATATGAGGACGCGCCCATGTACGACGCGTATTTGTCGCCGATACCAACGACATAGCCGTTGATTATCGACTGCTCCAGCGCTTCATCGCTGAGGTCGCCGATGTAGTTGTTTCTTACGGTAACGTCCATTTCGCGCAGCTTGGCGTAGATACCCTCGTATTTTTCCGAGCTGCTTATCTTGGAGTTGTATGTGTTAAGCGACACCGTCCATGTCAGCACGAAAGTTATCGCGCAGCCGATGGCGACAAGGCTTATCGCAACTCCGAGAGAAATTTTCTTATTCAAAAGTATTTGCTCCTTTCAAAGTAAGAGCGCCGCCATTAAAGGCGATGCCGCCCTTAAACCTTGAGATACTTTCCGGTGCTGATGGTGGTTCCCACCGCGCCGAGAAGCGCGCCCGCGGCACAGTTTATCGCCAGCAGCGGCCAGATTATATCCGAAAACGGGATAAGGTCGTAAAATCCGAACATCTGCCACAGCGAAAGATTGTCGCTGAACAGCGCGAACACGGAATCATAAATGACCCATGCAAGCCCCCATGCCGCCGCGCCCGCCAGCACGCCGATGAACATACCCTCGACGAAGAACGGCAGCTTGATAAAGCCGTTCGTGGCGCCGACGTACTTCATGATGGTTATTTCGTTCCTGCGGGAAAAAACGCTGGTGCGTATGGTGTTGGAAACTATGACCACGCTCACGATCACAAGCGCGGCAAGCACCGCAGCTGTGATTATCGTAATGGTGTTTCTGATGTTTACAAGGGCGCCCGCGAAATCGTACGGCGCCTTTACCTGCTCAACGCCCTCTATACCTGATATTACATCAACTGTGTAACGGATCTTTGTCAGATCTGTGACGCGCGCGAGAAATGTTTCGGGCATGGGGTTTTCTTCAAGGTAGTCCAGCAGCTCGGAATATTCCTGCATGTCCTCGCGGAAATCCGCCAGCGCGTCCTCCTTGGAGTAGTATTTGACATCCGTAAGGTCCTTGTTGTTAGTAAGCACGTCCCTGATGTGCTCCACCTGCGCTTCCGTAGCGCCGTCCTTTACATAGATGGTTAGCTCGTTCGTGTCCTCGATGTTGCCCATAACGATGTTGACGTTCATAACGAACAGCACCGCGCAGCTTACCTGCAAAAGGCTTACCAGCAGTATCGAGAAGCTGGCAAGGGACATCACGAAATTCTTCCATACGGAGGTGATGCCCTTTTTTATCAGATAGGTTACATTACTCGTCCTCATCCTGACCTCCGATGTTCTCGTCAAAGGTAATGGAACCCTTTTCGATATTGATTATCCTGCCGCCGAAATAGCGCACAAGGTTGTGTTCGTGGGTTATCATTACAACGGTGGTGCCGCAGCGGTTTATTTCCTTCAGCAGCTCTACCAGCTCATAGGATCGCTTCGGGTCAAGGTTGCCCGTCGGCTCGTCGACGATGAGCAGACCCGGGTCGTTTGCAAGCGCCCTTGCGATGGCGACACGCTGCTGCTCGCCGCCGGAAAGCTCCTTGGTCTTGCTTTTCGCCTTGTGCGCAAGCTCGACAAGGTTCAGCACATAGGGCACGCGCTGGCGGATGTATTTTCCCGACTGGTCGGCGATGCGCAGCACGAAAGCCACGTTTTCGTACACCGTGTAATCCTGTATAAGGCGGAATTCCTGAAACACCACCCCGATGGAGCGGCGGAATTTCGCTATCTTGTTTCCCTTGAGTTTGGAGAGGTTGTAGCCGTTGACGAAAACGCGCCCCGTGGTGGGCGTTATCTCGCGCATCATCAGCTTCATCAGCGTGGATTTGCCCGCGCCGCTCTCTCCGACAATAAATACAAATTCCCCGTCGTTTATTCTCAGGTTTATATCTTTAAGTGCGTCGACGCCGCTGGAATAGTGGACGTTGACATTTTTAAGCTCTACCATTTTTATCTCCCTGAAAAGGCAGCCGCGCTGCCGCAGACAATATTATTTTTCCCCTTTAAGCCCCATATAACAATACAGCGGGGCAACGCCGCGCAGCCCCGCGCGGAATTGCCCGAAAAAATCAGAACTTTGTCGGATTTGCCGCAAGATACTTCTTTACCATCAGTGCTATCTTGAAGATGATGGCATGGTCGAACTCGCGCAGGTCAAGCCCCGTCAGCTTCTTTATCTTGTCAAGACGGTATACCAGCGTATTTCTGTGTACGAACAGCTTTCTGGATGTTTCGGAAACGTTAAGGCTGTTCTCGAAGAACTTCTGGATGGTGAACAGTGTTTCGTGATCCAGCGACTCGATGGAATTCTTCTTGAAAACTTCCTTGAGGAACGTTTCGCAGAGAGTAGTCGGCAGGTGGTAGATAAGTCTTGCGATACCAAGGTTGTCATAGGATACGATGTTCTTGTCGGTGTCGAATACCTTTCCTACCTCGAGGGCGGTCTGCGCTTCCTTGAATGAGCGCGCAAGATCCTTAACGCCGACAACGGGGGTTCCTATGCCGACGTTGACCTTTGTGAAGAACTCGCTGGACAGCGTGTCGGAAATGCTTCTTGCAAGCTTTTCGAGATCCTTTACGTCAATGTTGTTCTTGACTTCCTTAACGAGAACGATGTCGTTTTCCGTGATATTGAATACAAAATCCTTGTTCTTGTCGGGGAAGAGGTTCTGTATAACGTCGTATGCGGAAACGTCGTTGGACGAAATTACGCTGATGAGGAAAACTACGCGGCTGATGTCGCCGTTGAAATGCAGCTCCCGCGCCTTGAGGGTGATATCGCCGGGCAGCACGTTGTCAAGAATTATGTTCTTGACAAAGTTGTTGCGGTCGTATTTCTCGTCGTAATACTGCTTTATGCTGGAAAGCGATATTGCTATAACGCCGGCGTACTTTGCGGCGGGCTCGTCCGTGCCCTCCACGAAAACGGCGTAATCGGGCTTTACATGAACGCCGAAAGGCTTGTAGGTATATCCGTCGCGGATGAATACCTCATGGGAGTCGCCCAGCTCTATGGAGAAGAAATCATTCCCGCCGCCGACCCTTGTAAGGTCGCTGCAGGCGATGATGGTCCCGTTTTCATCAATAACGCCGATAACTCTGTTCACCGTATCCTTCATCTGGTGTACGATCCCCTGGAATAGCCTGTTTGACATCTGCTTTACCTCTTTCTGATAATATTCCGCCGCTGCGCGGAGCAGCGTATGTATTTGTGCAAAATGTACAGTATTGATTTGCGAAAGGGCATAACTAGCCCCTCGGCAATATAATGCTGTTTCTATTGTACTAAAAAATCAAAAAAAAATCAAGTCTTTTTTATGTAATATGTAAAAGTTTCTTGATTTTTTTTGCCATACTTGAAAATCCGCGCAAAAAGTAATATAATAAAATAGCATAAGTGTATATCCCCGCGGGGATTTATACGGAATATTCTATACAAATTGCAGAAAACGAGGTAAATTATACAATGTGTAATTGTGAAAAAGGAAAATATTATATCACCACCCCGATCTACTACCCCTCGGGAAATCCCCATATCGGCCACTGCTACACCACTGTAGCCTGCGACGCCATCGCCCGCTTCAAGAGAATGCAGGGCTACGACGTAATGTTCCTTACGGGAACCGACGAGCACGGTCAGAAGATAGAACTTAAAGCCGCCGAAAAGGGCGTCACTCCGAAACAGTACGTCGACGAGATAGTTGCGAACTTCAAGCGCCTCTGGGAAGCCATGGGCATAAGCTACGACCGCTTCATCCGCACCACCGACGATTATCATGTTAAGGCCGTGCAGAAAATATTCCGCACGCTGTACGACAAGGGCTATATCTACAAGGGCGAATACACCGGCAAATACTGCACCCCCTGCGAGAGCTTCTGGACAGAGAGCCAGCTCAAGGACGGAAAGTGCCCCGACTGCGGCAGAGATGTCATCGACGCCCACGAGGAAGCATACTTCCTGCGCCTTTCCGACTTCGCGGACAAGGTTGAAAAGTTCCTCACCGAAACCGACTACCTCCAGCCCAAGAGCCGCGTTAACGAGATGGTAAACAACTTCATAAAGCCCGGCCTTGAGGATCTCTGCGTATCCCGCACAAGCTTCAAGTGGGGCGTGCCCGTCGACTTCGACGAGGGTCATGTCGTTTATGTTTGGGTGGACGCGCTCTCCAACTATATCACCGCCCTCGGCTACGACAACGACGAATACAACGATTTCGAGAAATACTGGCCCGCTGACCTGCATATGACAGCAAAGGAGATCGTACGCTTCCACTCCATCGTATGGCCGATAATCCTTATGATGCTCGACCTGCCGCTGCCCAAGCACCTTTACGGCCACGGCTGGATAAACTTCAACGGTCAGAAGATGTCCAAGTCCATCGGCAACGTTATTGACCCGTTCGTTCTTGCGGAGCGCTACGGCGTTGACGCGGTGCGCTATCAGATACTGCGCGATATGCCCTACGGCTCTGACTGCAACTTCTCCAACGAAATAATGATCGGCAGAATCAACACCGACCTCGCGAACGACCTCGGAAACCTCGTTTCCCGCACGGTCGCAATGGCGGATAAGTATTTTGGCGGAACCCTCCCCGAAACAAGGGCGGCGGAGCCCATCGATGAGGAACTGAAAAGCATGGCTTCCTCGCTGCTCGAAAAGGTAAACAAGCAGATGGACGACATCCAGCTCTCCCTCGCGCTGGCGGAGATATTCAAGGTAGTTTCCCGCGCGAACAAGTATATCGACGAAACCGCTCCGTGGATACTCGCCAAGGACGAGGCGAATATGCCCCGCCTTGCAGCGGTGCTCTACAATCTGCTTGAAACAATAAGAATATGCTCTTCGCTGCTGTATCCGTTCATGCCGCATATCATGCCCAAGGTATGGGAGCAGATAGGCGCGGACAAGTCCATGACGGAATACGACACCCTCGGAACATTCGGCGTACTCCCCGCGAACGTTACCGTTCACAAGGGCGAGGTGCTGTTCCCGAGAATAGACATGGATAAGGAAATAGATGAACTTAACGCCCTCCTCAAGCCCGCAAAGACATTCCGCGAGGACGAGGACCTTGACAAGGCGAACGTTATCACCATCGACCGGTTCGCGGAGGTTAAGCTCCGCAGCGGTGAAATAACCGCCTGCGAGAAGATAAAGAAGGCAAAGAAGCTGCTCAAGCTCACCGTTGACGACGGAAGAAACGGCAGACAGATAGTTTCCGGTATAGCACAGTGGTACACCCCCGAGGAACTTATCGGCAAGAAGATAGTTTTCGTTGCCAACCTCGCTCCCGCAAAGCTCTGCGGTGAACTTTCCGAGGGCATGATACTCGCCTGCGACGCGGGAGAAAACGACGTGAGAGTTCTCTTCCTCGACAGCGACACCCCCAACGGAAGCACAATAAGATAATAAACGGAATATAATGGTATAATATTACAGGCTGTATATTAAACGGAGGTGATTCCTACGGATATTTCAAGAATGGCTGACATAGCCGCGGTAAACCAGACAAACCTCACCAAGCCCGCAGAGCACCGCTCCGAGCAGAAAAATTCCACCCTTGCTTCGGAGCATACCGACAGCTTCATAAAGTCCCAGCAGGCGTTCACCCCCGCATATACGCGGAAATCCGGGCAGAAGCAGGCATCCGACAACAACCTCCTCCAGCGCGAAAACAGCGGCGACGAAGTCGGAAAGGTCAGGAATGAAGCCGCAGGCTCCTCTGAAAAGATAGAGCAGGGCGTAAGGCATATAATCCGCGCCATGTTTCTGAAGCAGGGGGAGGTGCTCTCGGGGAATGTCCCCAGCGTCGGCGCAAACCTCTACGCCGAGGAGCTGCTGAAACAGCTCCGCCCGCTTTACAGAAGCTCTGACGCCGATGAAAACTCCGAGGAATACTGGCAGCCCGAAGCCGCCGCGGAGCGGCTGACGATGTTTTTCGACTGCGTTTCCGTCACCGGCGGAAACAAGCGGGAGGTCATCGAAAACTCATTCTACGGCGCATTCACCGACACCGAAGCGCTCTTCGGCGGCAGGGGCAGGCTCCCGCTGGAATGCTACGAAACCAAACAGCTCGTGATAGATAATTACATCAACAAAACTAACGTATAAATGGGAATATTCGATACACACGCGCACTACCTCCGCGAGGATTTCGGCGACGAGCTGGAGCCGCTGGTGCGCTCCCTGCCCGAAAAGGGCGTGGAGCGCGTTATCGCGGTGGGATGCGACCTTGAAAGCAGCCGCGAAGAAACAGCCCTCGCGCATCGGCATGATTTTGTATACGCCTCCGCGGGGATACATCCCGAAAACGCCGCGGAGCTTCCCGCCGACTGGGAGAGGCAGCTTGAAGCGCTGCTTGCGGATGAAAGGGTCTGCGCCCTCGGCGAAATAGGGCTTGACCACCACTACCCCGAGCCGCCGTATGATATCCAGCACGAGGTATTCAGAAAACAGCTCGAAATGGCAAAGCGCCTTGATATTCCGGTGATAATCCACTCCCGCGACGCCTGCGAGGAAACCATGCAGCTTCTTCGGGAATTTAAGCCGAGGGGCGTTGTGCACTGCTTTTCGGGCAGCGCCGAAACCGCCCGCGAGGTGGTAAAACTCGGGATGTACGTCGGATTTACCGGCGTGCTTACTTTTAAGAATTCAAAAAAGGCCGTCGCCGCCTGCGAGGCGGTGCCCATCGACAGGCTGCTCCTCGAAACGGACAGCCCCTACATGGCGCCCGTGCCGCACAGGGGCGAGAAATCCGACAGCTCCATGATATGCTTCACCGCCGCAAAAATGGCGGAGATAAAGGGCGTTTCCGCCGAGGAAATGATAGATATTGCAAACCGAAACGGCAGAAGATTATTCTTTGGAGAGTAATATCTTTTTGCAATTCAACGAGGAGTATATATGATCACGGTTAGAAAATCCGCCGCAGAGGATATCGGGCTGCTGATGAAACTGCGCATTGAAATGCTTGCGGTGGTAAACAACATTCCCGAAAGCGACATAAGCGATGAGATACTCGTGAATTCCGAACGATATTTCAGTAACGGGGACAGCGTTACCGCCCTAGCCTTCGACGGGGATATTCCCGTCGGCTGCGCTACGATATGCTTCATCGGAGTAATGCCGACATTCTCGCACCCGTCGGGTGTTCGGGCGCATATCATGAACGTCTATACCCGCGCGGAATACCGCAGAAAAGGCGCCGCGCGCATGATGATGGAGCTTATTCTTGATGAAGCAAGGGCACGCGGAGCGAGCTGCATAACCCTTGACGCAACCGAAAGCGGAAAACCGCTCTATTCCGCGCTCGGATTTCGCATGTCGGAAGAGCATATGGAACTTAACATCCGATAACATCAATACGGAGGAAATATGGATACAGACAGTACCCACACCACAGAAAACGAACACACTGAAAAGCGCCACACGGTAAGAAAGGTGCTTCTTGCGCCGCTGAGCCTGCTCAACCGCGGACTGAGCGCCCTGCTGAAAAAGGCGCTGGGCGCGGATTATTCCGACGTTACCGAGGATGAAGTGCTCGGCATGGTGGACGCTCTCGCCAAGGACGAGGACGACGACACCATCGAGGAAGATTCCGCGCAGATGATAAACAACATCTTTGAATTCAACGGACTGACCGCAGGGGACGTTATGACCCACCGCACCTCCATCGTCGGCGTGGATATCAACACCATAACCCTCGACGACCTTATCTACCTTGCGCTGGACATGGGATTTTCCCGCATACCCGTCTACAACGGCTCGATAGACCGTATCATCGGACTTATCATCGTAAAGGATCTGCTGTGCCTTATCGGAAAAAAGGATCTTTCGGATTTCAACGTGCATGATTTCCTGCGTGATGTTATCTTCATCCCCGAGGCCTGTCCCTGCCCCGATATTTTCAAATCACTCACCGACCTGCGCTCCGGCATGGCGGTGGTAGTGGATGAATATGGCGGCACTGCGGGCATAGTCACCCTTGAGGACATAATCGAAGCCGTAATGGGCAATATTCAGGACGAATACGACGACGAAAAGAGCGATATCGTCAAAATCGGCGACGGTCAGTACGACGTGGACGGCGAAGCAGACCCCGACGAGGTTTTTGAGCTTTTCGGCGTGAAGCTCCCCGAGGAGCACGAATATGAAACGATAGCGGGCTTTGTAACGGACAAGCTGGGCTACATACCCGAGGGCGGCGAGGTCGCTCCCCCCGCCGTGGAATACGAAGGCGTGAAGCTTGTAGTGCTCTCCGTTGAGGACAGGATGATAAAGAAAGTCCGCGTTTCCGGTATTCCCAAAACCGCCGACAAGGATGATGAAAATGAGGATAGATAAGAAAAAGCTCGCCGCCGAGGTGATATCCCTCCTTAAAGAGGAATACCCCGATGTAAAATGCGCGCTGATATACACCAAACCGCATGAACTTCTTATCGCAACGCGGCTCTCCGCGCAGTGCACGGACAAGCGCGTCAACATGGTAACTCCCGCGCTGTTTGAGCGGTTCAAAAGCATCGACGATTTCGCCGCCGCAGATGTTTCCGAGGTGGAGGACTATATCCGCACCTGCGGATTGTTCAAGACCAAGGCAAAGGATATCGTTGAAATGTGCATTATGCTCCGCGATGTCTACGGCGGAATAGTCCCCGACAGCATTGAGGAACTTACGAAGCTCCCCGGCGTCGGCAGAAAGACCGCAAACCTTATCGTCGGCGACCTGTACGGAAAGCCAGCGATGGTGTGCGATACCCACGTTATCCGCCTTACGAACAGGCTGGGGCTTTCCGATACAAAGGACGCCGCAAAGGTGGAAAAGGAACTGCGCGCCTGCGTGCCCCCCGAGGAGGGGCTTATGCTGTGCCACAGGCTTGTATGGCACGGCCGCGGGGTGTGCTCCGCAAGGGCGCCGAGGTGCGAGGCGTGCGTACTGCGCAACATCTGTAAATCCAAGGATAAGGCGGGGATATAAATGACGTTTTCGTTCTGCCCGCAGTGCGGCGGGAAGCTTGAAACAAAGGAAATAGGGGATGAGGGACTTGTTCCGTTCTGCGTGAAATGCTCGCGGCCGTTCTTTTCGTTTTCGTATCCATGCGTTCTGTGCATTGTTACGGACGGCGCGGGAAATTTCCTGCTGATAAAGCAGGGGTATGTTTCGGAGCACCACGTCTGCGTGGCGGGGTATATCAAGCGCGGCGAAACCGCCGAGGAAGCCGCCGCCCGCGAGGTCGCGGAGGAAACGGGTCTTGCGGCAAAATCGGTGAGATATCTTTCGAGCAGATACCATCCGAGGAGCGATAACCTTATGATGGGCTTCGCGGTGCGGGTCGAGCGGGGGGATGTGTCCCTCTCGGGCGAGGTCGACAGCGCGGGGTGGTTCGATAAGGATACCGCAAGGGAGCTTCTGAAGAACAGTTCCGTTGCGGGAGTTATGTTGGAGGAGTTTCTTTCGGAATAATGTTTGCGGCGTGCATTTTCATGCACGCCGCATTTAATTTTTCAGCCACCCATACACGCGGTCAAGGGGTGATCTCCCCATAGGGGAGGTGTCGCGAAGCGACAGAGGGGGTTGACCGACAGACCGCACCCCTCGCAGGTCGAGGGCAGCGCCCTCGTCGCCACCGCAGTGGCGAAACTCCCCACGCATAGAAAATTTCAAGCAGTGAAAGCAAAAAAGCAGGCGCGTTAATCCGACTCCCAAGGCGCTAAAGGGGTGTGGGGGAAAACAAGAGTTTTCCCCCACAGTCTATTGTAAATCAGAGCCGTCTAGCCTTTCCAATCAACCTTTCGGCACACAAAAATTCACGCTGCTGATTTATTTCCCCACGTACCGATAAAACCCGTCCATCCCGCGCTCCACCAGCCCGCTTATCTCCAGTTCGATAAGCTCCGAGCTTACGTCGATGAACGCCGCACCCGTCGCGGCAATTATCGCGTCGATATCCACGGGCTTTTCCGCCGTAAGCAGTACGATATCCGCCTGCCGCGGCGTAAGCGGGGAAAGCACGCTTTCATCCGGAACATTCTTTCCGCCCGGTATCTCTTCAGTAGCTTCCTCCCGCTTGTCCTCCGCAGCCTTTCCGCGCGCGGCGGTTTTCGCGGCGGGAACATCACTCCGCCCCTCCGCGGGTCTGTACTCCGCAAGGTCGCTGTAGGTGCTCTTGCGCAGGTAGCTGTAAAGGTTCGCGTTGACGATATCAATATAACTGAAAACAGGCACCGCGCCGTCCCGCAGCAGCGGCATTACTCCCGCATATCGTCTCGACATAATATCGTGCGGCGGAACGCAGAAAAGATCCCGCCCCTGCTCGATGGTGTGCTCCGCCGTGAGCAGGCAGCCGCTGCGCGACGAGGCTTCGAGTATCAGCGTGCCCGTGCCAAGCCCCGAAATTATCCTGTTCCTGTGCTGAAAATACGCCGCAGAGGTGCTGCTGAACGGAAGCAGCTCGCTCACCAGTGCGCCACCAGTCCGCAGGATATCGTCCTTTAACCCCGCGCTCTCTTTCGGGTAATCCACCATGATGCCGCAGGCAAGCACGCCTATCGTCCTGCCGCCGTTATCTATGCAGGCGCGGTGCGCCACGGTGTCAAGTCCCACCGCAAGACCGCTCACTATCACCGTGCCTATGCGGGTGAGGTCGGAGCAGAGCTTCTCCCCGACCTTAACGCTGTACGGGTCGGGATGCCGCGTTCCCACCACCGCGATGGAAACCTCCTCGTCCAGCCCAGCAAGGCTGCCGCGGAGAAACAGTACTATCGGCGGATCGTAAATGGATTTAAGCCGCTGCGGGTATTCTTCGTCCACGAGGGTGAGTATGCGGATGTTATATTTTCTGCAAATCTCCAGCACCCTGCGGACTTCGCCCACGCGGACGCTTTCGGCGCGCTTTTTCTCCGCTTCGGAGAGGAGCGGAGAGCCGTCGCGTATCATCTGCGCCGCCTTTACGACGTCCCCGCCGCAGATATCAAGAATGCGGTTGCTTTTCGGGTTGTATGGCAGCATCACAAGAAGTATCCACAGCCACACTTCGATATGCTCGTTCATCGCTCCGCCTCCTTTGATTAGTATTTTTTACTTACAGCCTGAAAACAGCGCTCGTAAATGCAGGCAGAGTAAGCCCGCCGAGCTCCATGGTTTCTCCCGTAAGAAGATCTTCCCTGGCGCCGCTCATGTTGAGGTTAAAGGTGAAAGGCGCGCCGTCCGCGTTGAGCACCGTCAGCAGGGTCTCGTCGCCGGTGCTGCGCATAAATGCGTACTGGCGGTTGGTGAGCTGGACCTGCTTGTAATCGCCCCACGCCGCCGCGGGGTGATTTTTCTGTATCTCCGCCAGCGCCTTTATGTGCGCGGAAAAGTCGCGGATGCCCTCGCTCTTCATCTTTTCAAGGTCAAATTCGGGACGCAGCGCGTCGTCGCCGCTGTGCTTGTCGCCCTCCAGACCAAATTCGCTGCCGTAATATACCGCGGGAATTCCCGGCATCATGAACATCAGCGTGTAGATGACAGGCAGGTGCTCCTTGGTTTTCAGCATGGTGGCGATTCGGGATACGTCGTGGTTGTCAACGAATGTGTAGAGGTGCTTTCCACGGTACAGGCACCAGTTCTCGCTGCCGAACTGACGGTTTATCGAATGCGCTATCTCGAACATATTCATGTCGTTGAAGCTGGAGAAAAGCCCCTTGTAGCATTCGTAGTTCGTTACGCTGTCCAGCATTTCGGGGTTCATCCACTTGTTGTAGTCGCCGTGCAGCGTTTCGCCCAGCAGGAAGAAATCCTCCGCCAGCCACTTGCAGTGTCCGTGCAGTTCCTTGAGGAAGTTGAGGTCAAGGCAGTATGCCACGTCAAGGCGCAGTCCGTCTATGCCGAATTCCTTTTTCCAGCCTGTTATGCAGTCCTTGAGATACTGCTTGACTTCGGGATTGTAGAGATTCAGCTTGACCAGTTCGTAGTGACCCTCCCATCCCTCATAGTAGAAGCCGTCGTTATAGGGAGAGTTGCCCTCGCGGACATGGAACCAGTCCCTTTTCGCGGAGCCGAGCTTATGCTCGCGGACATCCATGAATGCACCGAAATCCCTGCCGACATGATTGAACACGCCGTCAAGAACAACGCGTATGCCGTTTTCATGCAGCGCTTCGCATACCTTCGCGAAATCCTCGTTGGTGCCGAGTCTGCGGTCTATTTTTGTATAATCCACCGTGTCGTATCCGTGCGCAACACTCTCGAAAACAGGCCCGAAATATACCGCGTTGCAGCCCAGCGACTTGATGTGCGGGATGTCGTCAATAAGCTTCAGGATGACGTGGGAAGTTTCGGCGCTGCGGTCGTTTATGCGCGGGCATCCGAAGTATCCGATGGGGTAGATGTGATAAAATACAGCGTTCTCAAACCAGTTCATAAAATTGCTCCTTAGATAATGAATATCCCGCCGGAAAAGCGGGGCGGGAAAGGATTTTCGGGCATATATCGGATATACTTCCGACCGCGCGGCGTTTTCCGAGATTTTGCCTTATAAATTCCCGCATAATGCCATAATATTATATCACAATCTTCATGTGTTGTCAATGAATTTTGTGCATACTCAACAAACATTTCAGAAAACATTATTGAAAATCTGCAAAATTTGACTGCCCTATCTTGAAAACAGTTACATAACGTGTTATAATAATATATGTATAAGTTTATAAGCCAAAACGTTGAAATATATGAAATGTCATTTGTCGGAAACAAATCAAATCACAAAGACATATCCGAAATAATGAGGTGCTTCATGCTTAAAATAATGGGTAAAAAATGGAACTGTTTTAAGGGACTGTTGTGTCTGTTTGCCGCGCTTATGATATTCGCGGCGGCGATGCCCCTGCCCGCCCGTGCGGCGGCGGGAGAAGCCGTTATAGTCGGGGCAAACCCCTCCTTCGGCATATCCAAAAGCGGCTCGACCTATTATGGCTTCGCATACGATTACCTCGAAAACATGAAAAGGCTGACGGGGCACAGCTACGTCTATGTCTACGGCACCCCCGAAGAGCTCTTTGAAATGCTGATGGAAAGAAAGATCGACGTCATCCCCTGCGTTACCGGGGACGAAGCCGAAATATATTCCGCGGGCACATTATCCCGCAGCTCCGGCGCCTCCGCGATATCCACCACGGGGCTTTCGCTGATGACAAAATACTACGGCATATATGTCTGTCAGAATGGCAGCGCCAGGGACATAAGCTACGGCGATATGCAGGCGCTCAGCGGCATGAGGATAGGCTTCCTCGCCGAGGACGCCGACCGCTATTTCAACGAAGGCAGATTTAATTTAAGCGAAATGGACAACGCGTCCTTTGTATTGTATAACACCGAAAGTCAGATGAAAGCCGACCTCAATTCGGGAAAGCTCGGCGCGGTGGTAAAGGACTGCTTCCGCACATGGGAAAACGAACGCCTTGTTTATATGTTCTCGGACGAGGAGTGCTATTTCGCCGTATCCGAAAGCGACTCGGACATCGCCGCCGCCCTTAACAACGCCCTCGCAAGCATCGCGATAAACGAGCCGTCCTTCAGCTCCGAGGTCTACGAAAAGAACCTCTCCCGCTACGGCGCGCAGCTTCCTGTGCTGTCCGATGCCGAAAGGGACTACCTCGAAAAGAAATCCGAAATAAACCTTGCATATAACACCGAATCCGCCGTTATAGAACAGCGCTCCGGCTTCATCTCGGGGCTGTGCGCAACCATGTTTGAAAAGCTCGAAAAGGCCGCAGGGATAAAGTTCAACCTGATCCCCTGCACAAGCCTTTCCGAATGCATGGACATGGTATCGAGCGGCGAAGCCGACGCGGCATTCGGCGGGGTGAACCTCGGCAGTATGTCGGCGTATTCCGACTGCTATGTCACCCGCCCGCTCACAAAGGCTCCCATGGCTATGGCGGGAAAGGGCAGCGTTATGCTTAACGGCTCGCTTAAGATCGCCGTGCCTTTCTACGGCGACGACATCACGCAGTACGCCCGCCTGCTCTACCCGGGCGCGACATTCCTGCCCTACGAAAGCGTCCGCGCCTGCATGGAAGCGGTGGAGGACGGTCAGGCGGACATAGTCTGCGCGGGTGCATACGACATCGTTTATTTCATCAACAACGGCTACAACGACATTGCTATAACCAACGTGCTCAACGACTTCCACTGTGAGCGCTTCGCGGTGGGTCCGAAAAACTCCGCGCTGTTCACGCTGCTGGATAAGTACATGGCGCAGATGGGCACAGCGGAGGTAGTCACCGCTTCCTACGCAAGCATGGTGGCATACACCAACGAAACCAACTCCGTCGGAAGATTCGTGGATAAGTACGTCGGGATATTCATTGCGGCAGTCGCCGTGCTGATAATCATTATCGCAGCGCTGATAGTGCTGATATTCTTCCGCGGCAGGCACACCGGCGACATCGACCGCCTTACCGGCGGCAGGTCGAAGAAAAAGTTCATCGATGATTCGCAGCGCGCCGTCAAGAAATCCTCTCCCGAAAAATGGGCGCTTATCCTGTTTGATATCGACAAGTTCAAATTCATCAACGACCGCTACAGCTACGAAGAGGGCAACCATATGCTGGAGCGCCTTTACAAGACCGTCGGCGACCACCTTGCGGACGACGAGATATACGCCCGCATATCCGATGATAACTTCGCCCTTACGGTGCACAACGCCTCCGACAGCGAGCTTACCGCCAAAATGCAGAACATCTTCTCCGAATTCGAGCGCAGGAACGCGCTGTTCGTGAAATATTCCGTGCTGTTCAGCGCCGGAATATGCCGTTTGGGCCAGTGCTCCGAAAAGAACGGCACCGTTGATTTCAACGCCGCACTGGATCGCTGCACCATCGCGAAAAAGACCATGAAAGGAAGACACAGTCACTCCATCGCATTCTACGACGGAAAGATACGCGACAGGGCGCTGCGCGAAAAGGACTACGAAAGCGTTATGCCCACTGCCCTCGCCGAGCATGAATTCCAGTGCTACCTACAGCCGAAATACGGCCTTAAATCCCGCCATATCGAGGGCGCGGAGGCTCTTATCCGCTGGAACAGCAAGGAGTTCGGATTTGTATATCCCAACGACTTCATCCCGCTCAGCGAAAAGAACGGCTTCGTTGTGGAGCTGGACTTCTTCATCCTCGAGGAGGTCTGCAAGACCATGCGCCGCTGGATAGACGACGGAAAGAAGCCCGTGGTGGTTTCGGTCAACCAGTCAAGACTTCACCTCAACTACGACGACTATATCTGGCGCCTGCGCGAGATAGTCGACAAATACGAAATACCCTATGAATATATCGAGCTTGAACTGACTGAGAGCGTTTTCACCGAGAACGCCGACCTGCTGCTTAAAATAATGCAGAAGCTGCACGAAATAGGCTTCAAGCTTTCCATTGACGACTTCGGCTCGGGTTATTCCTCGCTGAATATGCTCAAGGACATCCCCGCGGACGTCGTAAAGATCGACCGCGAATTCTTCAACGGCACCGTTAACTCCCAGAAGGGCAGGGCGGTCATCTCCACCGTTGTCGACCTCGCGAAGAACCTCGACATGGAGGTTATATCCGAGGGCGTTGAAACCGTCGACCAGGTCAACTTCCTCACCGAGATAAACTGCGCAATGGTGCAGGGGTACTATTTTGCTAAGCCCATGACCATCGACGCGTTCGAGGAGCTCTGGAACAAGGATCTTTCCATGCGCGCCGAAGAAGAAAAGGCAAAAGCGGAAGAAGCCGCAAACACAGCCGAGACCGCCGACACCACGGTTAACACCGAAACCAACGCGACCAATGCCGCCGCAGAAACGGAAAAGATATGACCATCCGATACACAACCATAGAAAACATACCCGCGAAGCACTTTGCTTCCGAAAGCGCCGGTGCGGCGGTGCTCGCCCTCCACGGCTTCGGCGGCAGCAAGGAAAGCTGCGCTATAGCGCTTCTCGCCGAGCGGCTCTGCCCGCTGGGGATAGATGTCCTCGCGCCCGACTGGGAGGCGCACGGGGATCGCGGGCATGATTTTTCGCGGCTGTCCGTCGGCGGATGCATTTCCGATCTGAAAACGGCGGAGCGGTTCGCCCGCGAGAATATCTCCGACAATATCGGGGTTTTCGCAACAAGCTTCGGCGGGTTCATAGCGCTTCTCCGCATGGCGGAGGGAAGCGCACCGTACAAGCGCGCCGTGCTGCGGGTGCCTGCAGTAAATATGGCGAATTCTCTGGTGAACGCCGCGCGGCTCTCCGACCCGGACATAACGGCGGAGAAAGCCCGGGAGCAGGGGCATTTCACCCTGCGTATGGCGGAGGAATTTCAGATCCCGTTTTCGCTGTACGAGGAACTTGCCGAAAACAGCTGCGTAAGAAAATGCGCGGAATGGAGCAGCGAGAAAATCTCCGTTGTCTACGCCGAAAACGACGAGCTCGTAAGCAGGCTCGACACCGAGAAATTCATAAGGCTGAACGACATCCCTGCGAAAATGATACGCGGCACAGGGCACCGCATGATGCAGCCCGAAAAGCTTTCAGAGGCGCTTGATTTCGCCGCAGAAAAACTGACACAGATTATTTGAGAGGTGATACACGGATGACTGACGCTGTAACAAACGCGAACGAAACAAAGGATCTTCGCGCCGAGCTGAATGCCGCCGAAGAAGAGATAAACAGACTGAAAATCCGCGTGAGGGCGGAGCAGCTGCGTGTAAAGATATCGTCGGAGTATTCCAACTTCGGACTGTGGGAATACGACATCGCCGAGGACATCTGCTATCAGTACAAAAAGCTGGGCGGGCGGTATGAATCACACCTCGACCCTATCATACACTTCCGCGATACGGTAATAAGCTGGGGAAGCGTCTACGCCGAGGATATCCCCGTGTTCAACCGCTTCTGCGACGCGATGGAGCGCGGCGACAAGGAAGTCGGCTGCGACGTGCGCTGCGTCAACGACGACTGCGACCTTGTGTGGTTCAGATACGAAGGCAAAACTGTCTACGACGACAACGGAAAGCCCATCAAAGTCGTAGGGCGCACCCTTGACGTCACCGACGAAAAGGGCGGCATCGGCGAAACCACCGACAACCGCCGCGACAAGCTGACGGGGCTTTACACCATGGACACTTTCATGGAACTGTTCGACGAACGCAAAAGCGGCTCCAACAGATACAAAAGCGCGGCGCTTATCGTCCTGCGCATAGATAAATTCGCGGAACTGGCACAGCACGGCGGAAAGGATTATTCCGATCTGGTCCAGAAGAACATAGGAAAGATCCTCGCGAATATCAGCGCCTGCGAGCACGACAGCATTGCCGCAAGGAAAGGGGACGGCGAGTTCGTTTTCTTTGCGAGATATACCAGCGTTGAAGCGCTGAACGACATCGCCGCGAGAATTATCTTCACCGTGAGCGATTATCCCATGGCGGGGGGAATGGTCACCATAAGCGCGGGCTTAACCATGCTGAAGCCCGACAAGAAATACCGCACCGCCTACGCAGAGGCGTTCGCGGCAATGTCCGCCGCCGTGAAAAAGGGCGGAAACGGGTATATGCACTACTCCGGCTCCATGCAGATATACAATTCCGGCTTCTTCCACGGTGATATTTCCGAAAAGGAAAGCCACAGTCTGCTTGCCGGCGCGGAGAGAATATACGACCTTGTTTTCGGCGCGCTTTCTGACTCCGAGCGCCGCATTGGTCTTATGTGTCAGGCGTTCCGCAGCGCCGCGGAATATGTCGGCGTTACGAACGTTTCCGTATACAGCCTTGAAACAGACGGATTTTTCCGCCATATCACATACAATGCATCCGGTGAAACGGACGACGCCTGCCCCGATATCGAGCAGACCTGCACCAACGAGGAGCTTTCCGACGCATTCGGCGCAGAGGAAAAGCTCTGGCTGGACAAGCAGATTCAGAACGGCGCTGTAAATGGATTTAAACTTATAAACGGCGCGGAATGTGCCGAGATACGCTGCGTAAAACTCAACGGCACGGTAATGCTGTACTTTGTGTTTGCCTCCACCAGCATGATAACGTTCCAGGAAACGGATGAGAACCTGCTTCTGCTGATAAAGAATGCTCTTTATGAGATGTATTCCATGCGCGAGCGCGACAGCAGCATCATGCAGAAGCTTGCGTTTGAAAGCGCCGTAAAGACCGACCACCGCCTTGAGGGCTTCACCATTGACCCAAAAACATACGAGGTGGATTATGTCGGTGACAACGCGGCGGCGCACTACAACCTTAACCACGGCGACATCTGCTACAAAAAGGTAAGGGGCAGGGACGAGCCCTGCCGCGAATGCCCCGCGCGCAAGCTGAAAAAAGGCCAGCCCAGCGCTTCCGTGGCATTCTACGACGAAACCGAGCGCCGCTGGCTGAACATAACCGCTTCGGTCAACAACGACCTCTGCGGCGGACAGCGGTATATCATAAGCATGACGGACATCAACGACTGCCTCGGCAGGATACAGAACACCGATACGCTGACGGGGCTTATCACGCTGGACGCATTCTCCGCCGAGGCCATGCGCATGACCGCAGGCGGCACCGACGGGTATTTCGTCACGGCAATAAACATTGCCGGCTTCCGCGGAATAAACGAGGACAGGGGCTACGAATTCGGCAACTCCGTGCTGATAGCCGTGGCGGATATCCTCGAGCGCTCCGCGGGGACGGGTGAGCTTGTCTGCCGCTCCGAAGGTTCCCGCTTTGTAACGCTTTATAAAAACCACAGCAGCAGCGACCTTAACGTGCGCCTTAATCAGCTCCTTGCAAGCATACAGAAGCAGGTGTACGAGCGCTGCGAAACACAGATATACCTTGTTGCGGGCGTGTGCAATATGGGCGAAGAGCCGCTGGGAATAATGGCGGCACTCGACCGCGCTCTCACCGCGCAGAAAACCATAAAGAACATGGCGTATATCCACGAAAATCTCATCGCGGAATACGACAGCAAGCTTCGCAAGGACCTGCGGGAGCGCCGCTATATCGAGGAGCACATGACCGACGCCCTCGACAACGGCGAATTCAAGGTTTATTATCAGCCCAAGGTAAGCATCGCCACCGGAAAAATAGTCGGCGCCGAAGCTCTGGTGCGCTGGATACGTCCCGACGGCGAGATAATCTCCCCGGGAAGATTCGTGCCCGTTTTCGAGGAAAACGGCTTCATCGCGGATATGGATTTCGCGATATACAGGCAGTCCATCGCGGATATCAAGCGCTGGCTGCGCAACAACATCGATGTTCCGCTGATATCCCTCAACGTAAGCCGCCACCATCTCAGGGACGATTCCTTTGCGGACAAGCTGAGCGCCCTTGTAGACAGCCTCGGCGTGCCGCATGAGAAGATAGAGCTGGAGATAACCGAGAGCCTGCTGACCGAGAACATAAACAAGCTGGTCGAGGTTATGACAAGGCTCAAGGCAACGGGCTTCCGCATTTCCGTGGACGATTTCGGCTCGGGATATTCCTCGCTGAACCTCATCACGCTGCTGCCGTTCGATACGCTGAAGATAGACGGCGGATTCTTCCTAAAGAACGAGCTTACCGACAAGAATAAAAAGGTAATCTCCTCCGTGGTAACGCTGGCGAAGAGCCTTAACCTCGAAACCGTATCCGAGGGCGTCGAAACCGTGGAGCAGGTGAAGTTCCTGCGCGGGCTCGGCTGCGACATGATACAGGGCTATTATTACTTCAAGCCCATGCCCTCCGCGGATTTCGAAAAGCTTATCGCCGCCGCGGACAAGGTGAAAATAGAGAACAAGTGATATATTTTCGGGCGCGGAAAACTGTGCCCGAAAATTTTTTCAGAAAAAACGCAACATTTCGGCTTGCTTGTTTGTGTACATTACAGAACGGATAAAACATCCGCACACAGACAAGAAAGGAAATGTTAATTATGAAAAAGTATATCGCATTATTCACAGCGGCAGTCATCACCGCAGCACTTACGGGATGTACCTCCGACAACGCAAAGGATATCGAGGGCACAGCGGGGGATGATATTAAAAGCGTAAGCCACGTCACCTCCGATGAACCCGTAATACCCACCGACAACAACGGCGAAATGGGTATCTTCGGCGGCGAAGATTTCACCGGCGACGAGAACGCAGTTTTAGGCGGCGAAACCGTTCAGATACCCAATCCTCTCATCGAATACAAGACCCTCGCGGACGCCGAAGCAGCCGCAGGCTTTGATTTCGCAGTCCCCGATGAGATCGACGGAAACAAACCCACATCCTATGTCGTTATCGACGGCTCGGGCATAATTGAGGTAACTTACGGCGACAACGCGGTATCCCTCCGCAAGGCAGCGGGCAGCGGCGACATCAGCGGCGACTGCAACTCCTATACGGAAATCGGCGCAGGCGTGGGCGATGTCTCCGTAACCCTGCGTGAAAACGACGAAAAGGTGTTCTCCGCGATCTGGGAAAACGACGGATATACTTACGCGCTCTACTCCGCCGACGGAATTTCCGAGAACACGGCGACCACCGCGATATCCGCGGCAAAATAATCCAACAGACAGACGGCAGGTGTAATTTATGACAGCAGCAGGAATTTACGGCTCGATATTCACACGAATTTTAGACAGGATACGCCTTGCGATAATGAACGCCGCGGCGGCGGAGCAGCGCGAGGAGCAGGCTTACGACGCGGAAGCGGACGCACAGGCGGAGCGCGTTTTCCGCCAGTACGGAAACAACATCCTGCGCTATGCATATATGTATCTCCACAGCATGGAGGAAGCAGAGGATATCCTGCAGGAAACCATGATAAAATACCTCGACAGCCCCCGCCGCTTCAACGACGAGGGGCACGAAAAGGCATGGCTGCTGCATGTTGCGGCAAATCTCGCGAAAAACCGCCTTGCATTCGGCAAGCGCCATCCCTCCGACGAGCTGGACGAAACCCTCGCCGCGGAGCACCGCGAGGACCTCTCCTTTGTGTGGGAAGCCGTAAAAAACCTGCCCGTCAAGTACCGCGAGGCGATACACCTGTTTTATTACGAGGGTTTCTCCACGGCGCAGGCCGCGAAGATACTCGGCAAAAACGAATCGACGGTACGCTCCCTGCTCAAACGCGGGCGAGAGCAGTTAAAATCTGTTCTGAAGGAGGCGTACGATTTTGAATAAATACAACGAAGCCATGGATAAGATCAAAGTCGACGAGGAAATGCACGACCGCGTTATGGCTGCGGTAAAATCCCGCCGAAAAAGACCCGCCCCGCTTTATATGAGGGCAATGCCCTTTGCGGCGTGCCTTGTTGTCGCGCTGGCGGCAGTCATGATCGTGCCAAAGCTGATGAACGACGGAATCGGCGTATCCGGCGGGAACACAGACAGCAGCGACCCGGATGTTACGGTGGGTGCTTCCGTCGATGGCAGCGGCGAAGCAGACGATGAACTCGGCGGAAAAGTGGATATAATGTTCGCCCCCGAGGAATGTGCCTCCGCCGAGGAACTTTCACGGTCGATAGGGTTTGAATTCACCGACCCGACTTCGCTTCCGTTCGAGGTGGAGAGCGCGGAATATTACAACCTGTTCAACGAAATAGCCGAAGCAACTTACAGCGGCGGAGATATGACCGCCTGCTACCGAAAATCCGTCGGGACGGAGGATAATTCGGGGGATTTTGAGGAATATCCCGATGTCGTGACCGAGGAGATGAACGGGCGCTCCGTAACACTCAAAGGCGCCGACGGGGAATATATTCTTGCCATATGGACGGACGGGGAACATTCCTATTCGATGCGTATGTCGCAGGGGCTTGACGTGGAGCAATGGCGCGGAATTTTAGGCTGACAGTTTCATTTTTCTCCCTTTTTATATATTATTTTTGCGGTGGGGCTGTGTTTACAGTCCCGCCACTATTTGTAACATTTCACAATTTTACAAGTATTATTTTTACATTAAGAACTATTGACATTTATTTAGGTACATGGTATAATTCAATTAGCGAACAATATAACATTATTCGTATATTTTAACTTATAGGAGGATTTATGAAAAAATTTATCAAAAAAAATCAGTTCTTTCCTTATTGCGTTAGGTGTTGCTTTGACATCTTTCTCCGCCACAGCCGATGACAGGGTTAGCTACACTGACAATTACTTACAGAACAGATCGACAACAACAATAAAAATGCTGCATAGTAAATATCCGGATGGCTCTTATTTTTCAACTACCGGAAAACCCTGCAATTGCCACAATGACAGTAGCGTAGAATGCACATGCATAAAATTTAATGGTGGAATACAGTGCGTGGGATTTGCGAGATATTGCTATTATATGTACAATGACGCTCAAGTAGATTATGCCGGTATGAGTGATTACTATCAGAAATATTATATTTTAGACACAGATGCGAAAATCGAAACATTCTTAAAAAAAGCAAAGTCCCAATCATATGTTCAGGGAATGACTAATACCAATGTCTCTCATGCAATATTTATTGTCGATTATTCATTAACAAATGACACTGTTACTGTATATGATGCAAATATGGACAATTGTTGCAATGTTTCCTTAAAGACCTACTCATATAAGGATTTTAGGAAACATATGTATAAAGTGCGTTGGTGTTATACCAGAGATGAATACACATACGGCTATGACGATTTTGTTTAATACAGGTGAAAAAATGAAAAAACTATCCCTCATCATCCTTGCAGCCATAACGCTTTCCCTGACAGCCTGCAACACGCAGCAGACATCATCGCAGGTTTCCGACAGTCCGTCTAATACTTCTGACATCTCCGAAACATCCGAGATTTCCGAAGCGCCCACCTCCGAATCAGGCGACTATGTATTCGACCCGGAGATATATAACAACATAGAGCTTACCGGCGGAGAACAGGACGGCGATCTTTACATTCTGAACGGATACGGCTACATAGGTCTGTTCGACCGCAAATGCTATGACTCGATAGAATCCCCCGAGCTTTTCGGCGATGATATGTATGATTATTTTCTGTCATTAGAGGATTCGAGCAAGCTGAAATATTTCCGCATGGATGTTGGTGATACCGCCGCGGGACTTACCTGCACCGAAGCAAAAACAACATATGCTGTCACCGACAGCGGCGAAAACTTTTTGCAGGAGAGCACGCTTTCCTTTGACGGGGAACTGAACGTTACGGGATATGCTTATCTCTGCGGAAAGGACGAAGCGTATTTTTCGGAGGGGGATATTCGGTTTGTTCCGAGCGGGGACGGCTGGAGCGGAATGCCGATACCTTTTAAGACGAAACCTGATGTGTATATGTTTGAGGATCAGTTATTTTACGCGCCCCTTACCGTCGATCTCGGCGGCGCCGAGAAAAACGCCGCGTTCGATATCTTCGACGGCGACAGCCGCCTTGAGCACGTTTCGCTGACGCTGGATAATCTTTGTGTAAAGTACAGCGAAATTTCGAACACATGGGTCAGCGCCGAAATTGTTGATTTTAAGATGTTGGATTGAATTCGGCGGGGAGGATTGTGGAGCTTATTCCTCCACAGTATATCGAAAAATCCAAATGGCAGATAATTTAAACAAACTGTGGGGGGAAAACTCTTGTTTTCCCCCCACGCCCCCTTTAGCGCCTTGGGAGTCGGGTTAACGTTGCCACTTTAAGCTTTCACTGCTTGAAATTTTCCGTGCGTGGGGTGTTTCGCCACTGCGGTGGCGACGAGGGCTCTGCCCTCGACCTGCAAGGGGCTCGGCCCCTTGACCGCGTGTTTTGAGCGCCGCAAAGACGAAAGGCAGACCTCGGCCGCGTGTGTGGGCGGCAGAAAGACTAAATGTTCCGGTATTTTTTGTATGAATAAAACCCATTAAACAGGCAAAAATATCAGCAAACCCGAAAAAGGGCGTCCATACAATCTATATCGAAAGGAACATCGGTCATGAAAAATAACAACAGATCAAAGAAAAACCTCAGCGGAAAGGGGCTTGCCATCGCCTCGGCAATAGGAATATGCGCAGTCGGCGCGGCTATGATAACCGCATACAACAGCGCCATGCAGCGCCTTATCCCAACAAACACGCAGGAAACCGGCTCCAACACATGGGTGTTCTCCTCCAAGGCGGACGACGACACAGCCGCCGAGGTAAACAACAGCACCGCCGATATCCCCCGCGATACCTCCGAGGCCGCCGAGGTGAATATCCCCGCCGAGCCCGCCAAGGAAAACGCAACTTCCGAAGCGGAAGAGGTCAACAAGCCCGTCACCGCGGAGATAGGAAATATCATGCCGGTTGACGGTGAGATATCTCATCCGTTCAGCAACGGCGAGCTTGTCAAGTCGGAAACCCTCGGGGTGTGGAAAACGCACGACGGGTGCGATATTCTCTGCGAACTCGGCACGGATGTCAAATCCATGTCCGAGGGCGTGGTCAGGGAGATAAAGGATGATCCGCTGTGGGGCGTGTATGTCATCGTGGAGCAGTCAAACGGACTGGAGATGCATTATTGCGGGCTTGCGAAGGAGCTTAATGTAAAGGCGGGACAGCAGGTGAAGCAGGGGGAGATCATCGGAAAGACCTCGGATACCTGCCAGAGCGAGATAGTGCAGCAGCCGCACCTGCACCTCGGGGTGAAGCAGGGCGGTAAGTGGATAGATCCTGTTTCTGTTGTGGATGCGACGGAGGAGTGAGATAACGCATAGCATATCGTCTTTACGCCACCCATACACGCGTCGAGGGCAGCGCCCTCAGTCGCTCAGACACGCGCTTCGCGCTTAGTCTGCGCAGACGTCGAAATATTCCACGCATGGAAAATTTCAAGCAGTGAAAGCTTAAAGCGGCAACGTTAACCCGACTCCCAAGGCGCTAAAGGGGGTGTGGGGGGAAAACTCTTGTTTTCCCCCCACAGTTTCTTTAAAATCTCTGACCGTTCAGCCTTTCCAAACAGCCGAAAAATCACTTGACCAGAATCTCCATCTGTGTTTCCTTAACGAACATCCCCATCTTCTCATAGAAAGCGCGGGCGCTGTCGTTGCCCTCCCACACATTGAGGGTCACGTCGTAGCAGCCCTGTTCCTTTGCATATTTCATCACATGATCGAACAGCAGCGTGCCGACGTGCTTTCCGCGGCAGTTCTCGTCAACGCACAGATCGTCGATATATATCGTCGAGAAATCCTTCATATTCGTGGTGAACGGCGGGTGCTTCTTCACGCAGAACGCATATCCAACGACTTCTCCGTTATCCAGCGCGACAAAAATAGGCCGCTCCTCATCGCCGAACATCTGCGAAAGCTCCTCGGCGGTGTATTTTGTTCTTCCGGAAATAAATATATCGGGGCGGAGTTTTGCGTGGAGCTCGTGCACCTGCGACAGAAGCGCCAGCATTTTTTCGGCGTCCTTTTTTTCGGCGCGTCTGATTTCTATTTCCATTTTGCGTACCTCTCTCTTTTTATATCATTTTATCCCGAATTTCCGCGAAAACTCATCCTTTACCGACGGAAATCCCACGAATTTTTCGGGAACATCGCCGTGCGGGCAGAGGAATTTCTCCATCCAGACCATGCTGTACCACCTGCCGAACTTATACCCGCACCTTTCAAACACGCCGACAAGGCGGTAGCCCATATGCGCGTGATAATCCACACTGTTGTGCGTGAGGTACTCGTCCTCCTTTTCGGAGTAGCCTATGCAGGCGTAGAGGTTTGTTACATTCTGAAGCCGCAGGGCGTTCTCAAGGGCAGTGTACAGCGTTTTTCCTATGCTCTTTCCGCTGTATCCTGTCCGGACGTAAATGCTGAGCTCTGCGGAATGGTCGTAAGCCGCCCGCGGGTGAAACGCCCCCGCGTATGCGTACCCGACTATTTCTCCGTTATTCTCCGCGATGAAATAGGGGTATTTTTCGAGCGTACGGGCTATCCTCTCCGAAAATTCCTCCGCGGAGGGGACGGCGTATTCAAACGTTATCGCCGTATCGGTCACATACGGCGCGTATATCTCCGCCAGCGCCGCCGCGTCAGCGGGACGTGCCATTCTGAGCGAAATGCTCATTTTATTGCCTCCCTTGTTTTGTTTCAACAGATTTATCATAGCACAATTGCGGCGGAGTGTCAATAAGGAGGGAGGGCATTCTCGGCGAAGTGGCGTGGCTTCTTGGGGGGATGAAAAAATTATAAGCGCATTGTCGGAAGCTATTACGGCTGGGAATTATAATAGACTTGTGGAGAATTATACACTTGATGCTTAAAGCTATTACGGCTGAGAATTACAATAGACTTGTGGGGGGAAAACTCTTACGTTTTCTGGACAAACGTCCCGTTTGTCCACCCCTGACCCCACACCCCCTTTAGCGCCTTTGGAGTCGGGTTAACGTGGCATTTTACGGTTTTCACTGCACGACATTTTAATGGCGTGGGGTGTTTCGCCACTGCGGTGGCTACAAGGGCTCTGCAAAGACTAAGCGCGAAGCGCGTGTCTGATTGACCTGCGAGGGGGTGCGGTCTGTCGGCTAGTTTGGCACAACAGTTCACTTTATGCTTAATCCATTATGTTGTGTATTGTGCCAAACTAACCCCTCTGTCGCTAAGGCGTAAGGCGTAGCCGTCGCACTGCGACACCTACCCTATGGGGAGATCACCCCTCGACCGCGTATATGTGTGGCTGAAAGGCGAAAGGCAAAATGCTCGACCGCGTGTATGGGTGCCACTAAGACGAAAGGTTGACGCGAAAATTTAAAAAAACTCGATAAATCCTTGAAAAAACGCCGCAGGTGTGATATACTATAATTGAATAATTATGTTCAGATAAACAGAAAGGCAGGAAAACAATGCAGGTCGTAGCAATCGTGGGCAGACCTAATGTCGGTAAGTCCACACTTTTCAATAAACTCGTCGGAAAGCGTCTTTCCATCGTAGACGACAAGCCCGGCGTCACCCGCGACAGAATTTACAGCCGCTGCGAGTGGCTTGGCCGCGAATTTATGCTTATAGACACAGGCGGTATCGAACCCAAAACCGACGACGTTATCCTCGCGCAGATGAGAGAACAGGCAATGCTCGCCATAGAGCGTGCCGACGCGATCATTTTCGTCACCGATATCACCACCGGCGTCACCGCAAACGACGCCGACGTAGCTTCCATGCTCATGAGAAGCGGCAAGCCCGTCGTCCTTGCGGTAAACAAGGTGGACGGAATCGGCGAACCCCCGCCCGAGATATACGAGTTTTACAACCTCGGTCTTGGCGACCCCATCGCGGTATCCTCCGTGCACGGCCACGGCACGGGCGATCTTCTCGAGGCGGTATTCGAGAACCTCCCACCCGAGGAACCCGACCCCTACGATGAGGACGCCATAAAGGTAGCAGTTATAGGCAAGCCGAATGTCGGCAAGTCCTCCCTCATCAACTTCATTGCAGGCGAGGAGCGCTCCATCGTTTCCGACATCGCAGGCACTACCCGCGACGCCATCGACAGCGAAGTCACCCGCGGCGAGGACAAGTATGTCTTTATCGACACGGCGGGAATGCGCCGCAAGGCAAAGGTAACGGAAAACATCGAGCATTTCAGTGTGCTCCGCGCGCTGATGGCGGTGGACAGGGCGGACGTCTGCGTCATCGTCATAGACGCCACCGTAGGCTTTACCGAGCAGGACAGCAAGGTCGCGGGCTATGCCCATGACAAGGGCAAGGCGTGCGTTATCGCCGTAAACAAATGGGACGCAGTGGAGGACAAGACCGACCGCACCATGATAGAATTTACCAAGAAGCTTGAAGTGGATTTCTCGTTCATGTCCTATGCACCGTTCGTGTTCATCTCCGCAAAGACGGGCCAGCGAATAGACAAGCTGTTTGAGCTGATAAAGCTTGTCCACGCACAGCACGGCATGAGAATATCCACAGGCGTGCTCAACGATATGCTGAGCTATGCCACATCCCGCGTTCAGCCGCCCTCCGACAAAGGCAAGCGCCTGAAGCTTTACTACATGACGCAGGCGGGCACAAATCCCCCGAACTTCGTTATTTTCTGCAACAGCAAGGAGCTTTTCCACTACTCATATCAGCGCTATATCGAAAACCAGATACGCGACACTTTCGGGCTGGACAAGACCCCGATAAAGCTCACCGTGCGTGAGAGAGGCGAATGATGAAGCAGATACTCCGCGACTACCGCCGCGCGCATATTTCCACGCCGATAAGGTTCGCATTCGTAACGGCGGTGTGCATAGGCGCGTTTTTCCTCACGGGCATTTTCTCGCGGGACAGCACGCGTATTGCGGGGATAGTGGTTTCCGCGTTCCTCGGGGGGGTAGTCATATGGGCGGTGGTGGATATCTTCGCTGTCGCTCCGCGAAAGTTCAAAAAGGATATCGAACGGCTGACGGAAGCCGAGCGGGAAGAGGTCCTTTCGGGGTACGAAACTGCCCCGAAGCTTGGCGCACGCAGATTTTACAGGGATAAATATGTTCTGTTCTATTCCTACCGCAGGATGTTCCTGCTGAAATATGACGAAATAGTTTCCGCCGAACCGAAAGGCGCACGCGGAGAGAACATATTCCTTATGCTTTCAAACGGAAAAACCGTGCTCATGCCGGTGCAGCCGAACGAAAACAGCGCCGTGATTATGGCGGCGCTGCGCGCGGGAAATCCCAACATAAAGGTATATATAAACGGCAGGCTCGTTACAGACAAAGAAGCCGCCGACGGAAAGGACGACATCACGGAATGATGTGGTTATGTTTTGTTATAATGCTCGCCCTGCCCTATCTTCTGGGCGGCATAAACACGGCTATAATCGTGACAAAAATTCACACGGGCAAGGATATACGCACCATGGGCAGCGGCAACGCGGGTCTTACCAACACCCTGCGCACGCAGGGCAAGGGCGCCGCGGGAATAGTGCTTCTCGGCGACGTTGCAAAGGCGGTGGTTTCGGTGCTGCTTGTAAGGCTGGCGTTCCGGCTCATCGCGGGGGTAAACACCGGCGACCCCGCTTCCGAAATGACATGGGTGGAATATATGGCGGGGCTGATGTGCATAGTCGGCCATATATTCCCGATATACTACGGCTTCAAGGGCGGAAAGGGCGTGCTCTCGGCGGTTTCGGCGATTTTTGTGCTGGACTGGAGAACGGGGCTCATTCTTATGGCGGTGTTCATCACCATCGTTGCGATCACCCGCTATGTTTCCCTCGGAAGCTGCATTTCCTCGGCGCTGTTCTGCGTGTGCACGCTGCTGTTCGGGCGCTTCGCGGATAACGACCCCGCATGGCTCATAAACTTCTTTATAGCGGCGTTCATGGGTGCGCTGGTCATATTTATGCACAGAGGAAACATACACAGGCTTCTCACCCACACGGAAAAGAAGCTCGGAGAAAAATCGACCTAAGGAGCAAGGATATATCATGGCAAAGATAACAATTCTCGGCTGCGGCTACGGCACCGCCCTCGGCGTGCTTTACAGCCACTACGGGCACGAGGTCGTTACATGGACGAAATTTGAACAGGAAGCGGAGCAGCTCCGCAAAGACAGGGAGCACAAGCGCCTGCTCAAGGGCGTAAGGCTCCCGGATAACCTCGGCGTTACCACCGACCCCCGCTGCGTCGAGGGCGCGGATATCGTCGTGGTATGCATCCCGTCGCCGTTCTACCGCGAAGCGGTACGCGCTGTAAAACCGTATATAGACCGCTCTACGGTAGTTGTCAACGCAAGCAAGGGACTGGAGCAGTCCACGGGGCTGCGCCTTTCCGAAATAATCCGCGAGGAACTCCCCGAAAACCCCATCGCGGTCATCACGGGACCCTGCCATGCGGAGGAAATAGCGCGCTTCGTCCCCACCACGGAGGTCTGCGCGGGATATGACCCCGAAACGGCGAAGTATCTTCAGCGCACCCTCGCCAACGAGTGCTACCGTATCTACATCAACGACGACGTTGCGGGCTGCGAGCTCGGCGGCGTGCTTAAAAACCCCATCGCCCTCGGCTGCGGAATTTCCCGCGGAATGGGACTGGGCGACAACACCGTCGCGGCGCTGATGACAAGGGGCATGACGGAGATAACCCGCCTTGGCGTTGCCCTCGGCGCAAACTGGAAAACATTTACGGGCATGGCGGGCATAGGCGACCTTATCGTCACCTGCACCTCGCTGCACTCGAGAAACTACCGCGCGGGAAAACTCATCGGCGAGGGCGTCCCCGCCGCGGAAGCAGTCGCGCAGGTCGGCACGGTGGAGGGCTACACCAACAGCATAATCGCCTACGACCTTGCGAAGAAGCACAACATCGACACCCCGATAATCGAGCAGATAGTAAAAATATGCTACGAGGGCAGCGACCCGAAGAAATCCATCGCCGCGCTTATGACCCGCGAAAGCAAGCACGAGCGCGAAGTATTCTGGATGGATTGACAGGATAAGGGCTTTACGGAGGAATCATGGCTGATAAAATACCCGCTACCTTAGAACAACAGCTTGCAAAGCTGAAAGAGCGCGGCTGCATCGTCGAGGACGAGGAAAGAGCGCTGGACACGCTGAAATACATCAACTATTTCCGCCTGTCAAACTATTTCGAGCCTTTCCGCGTCGACAAGCGCCACTATGAGGCGGGCACGTCATTTGATAAAATAATGGCGATATACGATATGGACAGAAAGCTGCGAAGCATTCTCATCGCGGCGCTGGAGGAAATAGAGATAGCCCTGCGGGCGGCGGTATCCAACTACCACGCGCTGAAATACGGCGCGCTGGGGTACCTTAATCCCTCCACCTTCGACCACCGCCATATCCATCAGAGCTTCATGTCCCGCGTGAAGCACCTTATCGAGTCCAACTCCGACATCGAATTCGTAAAGCACTACAACACCAAGCATAACGGCTGCTTCCCGCTGTGGGTGGTGACGGAGCTTTTCAGCTTCGGCACGCTGGCGTTCTTTTATAAGGATATGCACACCGCCGACAAAAAGGAGATCGCCGAGGAATACTACGGCTGCACCTATTCCGATATGGACAACTGGATCTTCTGCCTTAACGAGCTGCGCAATTACTGCGCGCACTACAACAGGCTTTACGGCGTTACTTTCCCCGTGGAGCCGCGCACGCCCCGCGGGTTTGATGCCGAGCTTCAGCCTAACGTTTTCGGGTATATCATCGTTATGAAGCAGCTTTATCATGACCATCAGCACTGGAACGAGCGCGTTGTAAAGCCGATAACAAGGCTTATCAGAAAGAACGAGGGCGTTGCAAGGCTTTCGGATATCGGCTTCCCCGACGGGTGGGAGGAGCTTATCGCGTTTGCGGAGGGGTGAATTTTTGGTGCGCATATCGTATATGATGTGAGGTTAAGGCTGTCGAAAACATTTAAAATTTCCGCGTAGCGAACTAAAAGTTTTCGGTCCAGCCTTTTTCAAAAGGCTGGCGGGGTGTGGGGCGGAGCCCCGCCACTCCGCACGCAGTGCGGTTTTACGCTTCATAGGCGCTAAAGGGGGTGTGGGGGGAAAACAAGAGTTTTCCCCCCACAGTCTATTACGATCTGCTGTCGCATAAACTTTTTGCCATCAAAACCACAAAAAAAGGAGTGAGCATAATGGCGGACAAATTCGGAAAATACATCGAAACCGGCGGAAAAAGCATGGAAGAAATAAAGGACGAGATCCGCCGTATGCTTGAATCCCGCACCGCAAAGGCGGAAAAGATACCGCCCCGCCGTGAAGTCCCACCCATGCCCGAAATTCCCCCCGTGCCCGAAATTCCCCCCGTGCCGGAAATCCCACCTGTACCCGAAACCCCGCCCATACCCAACGACATCCTTCTCCCCGACGGCACCGCGAAAGCCATCCGCACAAAAATACGCGCAGTCGTTGAAGAAGCGCGGCAGACCGCGCAGAGCGCTCCCATACCGAAAAAGCCCGCCCCAGACCGCGTGAACATAAGCTATATAACCGGCAGTCCCATCGTCCCGCAGACCATCTCCGCGGACGAACTGGCGTATCCCGCCGACGCCCCCGAGCTCGGAAACCGCCCCGAGGACGCCGCCATGGAAGAAAAAATAAAGCAGATGCGCGAGATAAACAGGGTGTTCTACAACGGCTATATGCGCACCCGCTGCGCCGAGGAGAGCATTGTTAAGCAGGGGCTTTTCATGGCGGACGTCACCGACGACTACGGCAGGGTCGCTTTCTGCGGAACTCCGCGCCCCATATACGCCGCGCTATCCAATGCACAGCTCCGCACCTACTTCACATGGCGCACGGATGTCCGCCGCGGAGTTTACAACGATATCGACAAGCCCTACATTCAGCTTTACTGCTATGAACTGCTTAATATCATCGGCTGCATATCCGCCGCGGACGCATTTTCCCGCCTGCTTGACCTGTGGGAAAATATGCGGGACAAAGCCGCGTGGCTCGACAATACAATGCCCCGCTGGCTGAAGGATTTCTATGCTTTTAACGATATCTCCGCGCAGTACCCCGATATTTCCTCCTGCCTTAAATGGGACGGGGGAGTGTGCGACAAAAAGGCTGCGCAGATGTTCGACAAAAATTACGACGACTGCCTCGACCGCCTCGCGGAATACTCCGCCTACAACATACGCGGCAGCAGATTTATCACCGACGAAACCATCCCGCTGATGAACGGGGCGCTTTCCGCGGTGCTTTCCGCACTGGACGGTTATTTTGCCGAAAAGGGGATATCCCTGTTTGAAATACTCTGCGGAAAACTTAAAAAGGACTTTTCGTGGTCGCCCTTTTCAGGGGCTTATGTCAACCTTGACAGAATGGGCGGCTTCCGCACGGTAAGGATAAACGAGCTGGAGCGATACTGCGTAAAGCGCGGCGAGCAGGTGCTTGAAAAGTTGGAGCCTGCGCCCTGCCGCGGATTTATCGGATTTGTCCTCAAAAGCACGGAATCCGAACTCCGCCGCGCAGCGGGCTTCCGCCATACCATCGCCCCGAACATTACCATGGCGCTGAACGACTTCCGCAACCGCGAAAGATTAACGGAAGCGGTGTCCGACGAGGAATTTACCAAGGTGATATCCGAAGCCGCCGCGGGCTGGTGCGAAAAGAACGGCATCCGCCCCGCCCCGACAAAAAAGGAGATAAAGTCCGCAAAAGCCGTGGATTTCGGGGATACTCCGCCGAAGATCCCCGCAAAGCCCGTAAAAATAGACATCGACATTTCCCGCCTTGCGGATATCCGCGAACGCTCGGATGAACTCGCTAAAAAGCTCATCATCGAGGAGGAAGAGGACGTCCCCGTCGTTCGGGCGGAGGAGATCGCGCACAGCATTGCCGAAGATGATTTTGACGAAAAGGTCACCGCCTGCGCAGAGCTTTCGCGGGATCTTTCGGGATTATCCGGGGAATGGCACGATTTCGCAGAGCAGTTGGACGGGACGGAGATATCCGTGCTTTCCGCGCTGATAAACGGAAACGCCGCGGAATACTGCCGAAGCATAGGAGAAATGCCAGAAACGGTGTATGAGCGCATAAATACCGCCGCGCTGGATACCGTGGCGGATATCGTGATAGAAAACGGGGAGATCATCCCCGATTACGAGGAGGATATTAAAAAGGTCGCCGCCTGCGCGGAGTAAATATGTTCGGTGGCTGTGATTTCATTGCATTTTCACATTTTCGTTATGGTTTAATCAAATTAGTGCTGTATTATATAATCACATTAAAGATACAGACACCGAACAAGCGGCACACGACGCGGAGCCTACCGAGAAGCACGGGGCACCGAGAAGTCAATGTCGTTTTACATAAATATACCTCCCCCGATCTTTTGTGCGTTTTCCTTCCTTTTTTCGCATGAAAGACCACACCCCCGCAGTTGCACGCTGCGGGGGTTTTCTCCTTTTTGGTGGCATTTAGTCTTATTGGCGCACATACGCGCGGTCGAGGGGTGATAGTTGCTAAAGAAAGTGTGGGAGGTACAAACGGAACGTTTGTTCCGAAAACGTAAGAGTTTTGCCCCCACAGTCTGTTGCAACTCCCTGCCGTGATAGCATTAAGCATTAAGTGTATATTAACCCGCCAAAAAAGCGGGAATTTTTTTATTTTTTTCCCGAAACCCTATTGACAAATCAGCATAATTGATATATAATACAATCAAATAAATGAACAGTTGTTCAAATGAATATCTGATAAAATGGGAAACGGAGCATAAAATGATAAACGACATCCCCCACTGCGACTTCATGTGCGCGCACCCCGACACGATAAAAACGATATCCGCAAGGATGCCCGGGGACGACCAGCTTATAGACCTCGCGGAGCTTTTCAAGGTTTTCGGGGATTCCACGAGAATAAAGATACTAAGTGCCCTCAGCGCAGGCGAACTGTGCGTGTGCGATCTCTCCACGGTGGTCGGGATGACCTCCTCGGCGGTTTCGCACCAGCTCAAGATACTCAAAAACGCCGAGCTGGTAAGCTTCCGTCGGGAGGGCAAGACAGTTTTCTACGCCCTCGCGGACGACCATGTGAACACCATACTCCGTCAGGGGCTGGAGCATATTTCCGAATAACGGGAGGTTACGATAATGGATTTCTGGGATAAAATTTCCGACCTGTACGACGCCGCGGAGGCGATAAACAGCTCGGTTTACAACGAAATGACAGCCACAGTGGAGCGGATGGTGCCCGAGGGCGCAAAAGTTCTGGACTGCGCGGCGGGCACGGGAGCGCTTTCCCTCGCGGCGGCGAAAAAGGCGGAAAGCGTGCTCTGCACCGACCTTTCCGAGAAAATGCTCGCGAACGCACGCAAAAAGGCGGCTTCCCGCGGGGCGCAGAACATTGAATTTGAAGTGCGAAATCTCTTCCGCCTCGACGACCCCGACGAAACCTACGACGTCGTTATAGCGGGAAATGTTCTGCACCTGCTTACAGACCCGCAGGCGGCAGTGAGGGAACTTTACCGCGTTACAAAAAAGGGCGGAAAACTTCTCCTGCCAACATTCACTTCGATAACCAAAGACCCCATGCTGATAAGGCTTTATAAGCTCGCGGGCTTCTCCCCAGAGCACGACTACACCCCGCAGGAATACAAGGATATGCTCCTTGAAACGGGTTACGACGTAAAGGCAAAGCTTATCCGCGGCAGAATACCCTGTACATTTGCGGTGATAAAAAAGCCGCTGTAAAAAACAATTCCGGGGCAGACCCCCGCATTGAAGAAAGGATAAAAAAATAATGAAAAAGACATTCAAGCTCGAAGACCTCGACTGTGCGAACTGCGCCGCAAAAATGGAAACAGCCATCAAGAAGCTCGACGGCGTTAAGGACGCTTCCGTAAGCTTCATGACGCAGAAAATGACCATCGAAGCGGACGACGCGGAATTCGACGAAGTCGTAAAGCGTGCGGTCGACTGCATAAAGAAGGTTGAGCCCGACTGCACCGTGATCCTCAAGTAATTTTTTAATAACATCGGAGAGGTGACGGCAATGAGCAAGAAACAGAAAAAAATGCTCGCCAGGATTATCGCGGCAGCAGTGATATGGATAATCGGATTCGTGCTGACAAAGGTGTTCCCGACGGAGGACAGATGGAGCCTTGCGGGAATAATCCGGCTCGTTATCTTCGCGGCTTCCTATCTCGTTATCGGCTGGGATATCCTGTGGAAAGCTATCCGCAACATCGCCCACGGTCAGGTGTTCGATGAGAACTTCCTTATGGCTATAGCCAGCATAGGCGCGATGGTGATAGGCGAGTACGACGAGGGCGGCGCCGTTATGATACTGTATCAGGTCGGCGAACTGTTCCAGTCCGTTGCCGTCGGCAAATCCCGCAAATCCATCAGCGATATGATGGATATCAACCCCGAATACGCAAACCTCGAGCGCGGCGGCGAAACCGTTCAGGTAGACCCGTCCGAGGTCAATACCGGCGATATAATCACCGTAAAGCCCGGCGAGCGCGTGCCGCTTGACGGCGAGGTCATTTTCGGCTCCAGCGGGCTGAATACCTCCGCGCTGACCGGCGAAAGCGCCCTGCGCGAAGTCACCGTCGGCGACGAGGTAATAAGCGGCTGTATCAATACAGACGGCCTTTTAAGAATAAGGGTAAGCCGTCCGTATTCCGACTCCACCGTTGCTAAGATTCTCGAACTGGTCGAGAACTCCAGCGAAAACAAGGCGAAAACCGAGAACTTTATCACCCGCTTCGCCCGCGTTTATACGCCTATCGTGGTTATCTGCGCGCTGCTGCTTGCCGTTGTTCCCCCGCTGTTCGTCGGCAACTGGAGCGGCTGGATTTACAAGGCGCTGACGTTCCTTGTCGTAAGCTGCCCCTGCGCGCTGGTGATCTCCGTGCCGCTGTCCTATTTTGGCGGCATCGGCGGCGCTTCAAAGCGCGGTATCATGGTAAAGGGCGCGAATTACCTCGAGGCTCTCTCCGTTGCGCAGACATATGTTTTCGATAAAACAGGTACACTTACAAAGGGAAGCTTCGCGGTTTCCGAAATACACCCCGCAGGCGGCGTTTCCGAAAGCGAACTGCTTAACATGTGCGCCGCGGCGGAAAGCTGCTCCAACCACCCCATCGCATTATCCATCGTGAACGCCGCCAGGAAGCACGGCGATATCCCCGAAGCGGAAAATGCACAGGAGATCGCAGGCTTCGGCGTGAAAGCACAGATCGGCGGTAAGATCGTTTCCGTCGGTAATCCACGACTGATGAAAGAAATCGGCGCCGCATATACCGATACGTCCGTCACGGGCACGGTGGTTCACTGCGCCGCGGACGGAGTTTATGCGGGCTATCTCGTTATCTCCGATGAAGTCAAGGAGGGCTCAAAGCCCGCCCTCGCGGAACTGAAACATCTTGGAGCGGCAAAGACAGTTATGCTCACAGGCGACCGAAAGGCAACCGGCGAGGCAGTCGCGGCGGAGGTCGGAATCGACGAATGCCATACCGAGCTTCTTCCCGACGGTAAGGTCGCTATGGTCGAAAAGCTGTATGCGGAAAAGCCCGCAAAGAGCAGCCTTGTTTTCGTCGGCGACGGCATGAACGACGCCCCCGCGCTCGCCCGCGCAGATGTCGGCATCGCAATGGGCGGTCTGGGCAGCGACGCGGCTATCGAAGCGGCTGATATCGTGCTGATGAACGACAATATCGAAAACCTCCCCGTGGCGGTCAAAATCGCGCGGAAAACCCACACTATCGTTATGCAGAACATTATTTTCGCGCTGACGATAAAAATAGGCATCATGGCGCTCACCACCATCGGCATAGGAAATATGTGGGCGGCGGTGTTCGCGGACGTCGGCGTGGCGATCATCGCGATACTCAACGCAATGCGCGCAATGCAGACGAAGAATTTATGACAACATGGCTCGCGGGGCTTCCCCGCGGGCATTTTTGTGATATGTGATAAAAAAACAAAAAAATTTTTAAAATTTTTTCCGAAAAACACTAAAGTTTAAGAAAATCCTGCCGATATAATAGTTGTGACGGCTGAAAAGCCAACGGAAAAGTTCTCTTTTCCACGTTTCTTTAGGTGCACAAAAGGAACAAACCATTTAACTCAAATGCCCCAAGGAATGATTCCGACGCGGGGCGAAACAAATTCAAGGAGGATATTACTATGGGAATGGTAGTACAGCACAACTTAAACGCGATGTCCGCGTACAACAAGCTCAACTCTAACGTATCCGGTCTGAAGAAGTCTTCTGAGAAGCTTTCTTCCGGTTACAGAATCAACCGTGCAGGCGACGACGCTGCAGGTCTGGCAATTTCCGAGAAGATGAGATCCCAGATCCGCGGCCTGAACCAGGCAGTTCGCAACTCTCAGGACGGTATCAACATGATCCAGACATACGAGGGCGCTGCAAACGAATCTCACACCATTCTTCAGAGAATGAAGGAGCTGGCTTCCGAGTCCGCTAACGGTACATATCAGAACGAGGTTGACCGCGACGCTATTCAGCTTGAATTCAATCAGCTGAACGACGAACTTGATCAGATCGCTGATACTGACTTCAACGGTACTGTTATGCTTAACGGCGGCGAAATGGCTGACGGTGTTAAGGCTGCTAACGGCAAGTTTGACTACGTAAATTCTACTCGTCAGGCACAGCAGGTTGGCACAGCTGGAGGCTATGTAAATGGTATTGCAACTGATAAGTACGCTGCAACAAACGAGGAAACGGTTACATTTACCGCTACCAAGAATGATGATGGTACTGTTACATGGGAAGCTAATGAAACTGCATTAAGCCAGCCGACTAACAATACAGACAAGACTGGTGGTTTCACTTATGATGGTGCGGTTATCTCTGTTGATACAACCAAAATCGTTACAGGTGACACAATCACAGTTAACTTCACAAAGCCTAAGGTTGCTGTTGGTCAGACCGCTGATACAATAGGTACAAACACCGATAAGGGTACCATGGTTACCGATGGTACATTTACTGGTCCGACATTAAAGGTTGATGTTACAGATGCTGAGATCACTAGCGACAGACTTGCTGATGCAACAAATTACCTTAACAAGCTGTCCGTTGAAACAAATGTTACAGGTGCTGGTGCAATCGGTTCTACATCTGTAAATGGTGTTGACTATACAGCTGGCGGCACTCTTCTCACTTACAAGGATGGTAGCACAATCATTTTAGGCAAGGATGATGGTACCATCACTTATAAGGATGCTTCTGGTGCAACAACAAAACTTGGTACTCTCACAAAGGGCACTCTGACCGCTGCTACTAAAACAACAGCAGGCACTGTAAAGACTGAGTTCTTAACAACTGCAGCTTCCTACACACCTGCTAAGTCTTCCGGCGTTGAACTGGTTGAACCGGAGAGCAAGGTTTCCCAGGCTAACTCCAATGTTGCTGCAACAGCTCCTCTGACCTACACAGATCAGCTTACTCTGCAGACAGGCTCTAGAACAAAGGATAGTGTAAACTTTACATTCTCCTATAAGACAGATGGTATGGGCGAACTCAAGGCTAACATGAACATCTCCTCTAGAGCTGACGGTCTGAACACTAAGAATCTGTCGCTCGCAACAGCAGAAGATGCTAATGCAGCTATCGATAAGATCGACAACGCCATCAACAAGGTTTCCATGGTTCGTGCAACATTCGGTGCAACTCAGAACAGACTGGAACACAAGATCGACAACCTGACTACAACTTCTACCAACCTGACAGAAGCTGAGTCCGCTATCCGCGACACAGATATGGCTTCCGAGATGATGAACTACACCAAGTACAACATCCTTCAGCAGGCAGCTCAGTCTATGCTCGCTCAGGCAAATCAGCAGCCTCAGTCCGTTCTCCAGCTCCTCGGCTAATCGAAAATCTTCGATTTTCGATTCTCACGTTCGCTTACGCGAACGCGGCTTGATTGCAATGCCCCTGCATTGCGTATCCGGCATGAGGGCTGCCTGAAAGCGGCTTAAAAACTGATAAAAGTGCACTTCGGCTCCCCGCAGCAATGCGGGGAGCCTTTTTTTGCCCGAAAATATGCAAATTTCGGGTTCATCTCTTGCAATTTGGTTAAAAATATGTTATGATAAAAATATATATGGTTTATCGACGGAACAGTCCCGCATCATATTATATAAATCAAAAAAAGAAAGGTTCAACGGTATCATGAGTAAGGTTGTAAAGTTCGGCGGCAGCTCCCTCGCTGACGCAAAGCAGTTCAAGAAAGTTGCAGACATAATCCACGCGGACGAGGAGCGCTGCTATGTAGTTCCCTCCGCCCCCGGAAAGCGTTTCAAGGAGGACACAAAGGTCACCGATATGCTGTACCGCTGCTACGACGAGGTAGCAAACGGCGCTGATTTCGCGCTGGCTTTCGCGCCCATCAGAGAGCGCTTCAACGGTATCATCTCCGACCTCGGTCTTGACCTCTCCCTCGAGGACGAGTTCGTTAAGATCGGCGTTAATTTCCGCGAGCAGGCAGGCAGGGACTATGCCGCAAGCCGCGGCGAGTACCTCAACGGTATAATCCTCGCAAATTACCTCGGCTTCACTTTCGTTGACGCCGCAAAGGGTATCTTCTTCGACAACAAGGGCAATTTCGACGGCGATATCACCAACGCCTGCCTCGGCGCTATCCTCGACAAGACCCCCAGGGCGGTTATCCCGGGCTTCTACGGCGCTATGCCCGACGGCAGCGTTAAAACCTTCTCCCGCGGCGGCTCTGACTTCACGGGCTCCGTTGTGGCTAAGGCGGTAAACGCTTCCCTCTACGAAAACTGGACGGATGTAAGCGGCTTCCTCGTTGCCGACCCCAGAATAGTTGAAAACCCCGAGGGTATCAGCGTTATCACTTACTCCGAGCTGCGCGAGCTGTCCTACATGGGCGCGGGCGTTCTCCACGAGGACGCTATCTTCCCCGTAAGAAGTGCGAACATCCCCATCAATATCAAGAACACCAACGCGCCGCAGGACGCAGGCACCCTCATCGTCCCCACAGGCACCGAGCCCGCAAGCAAGTACCTCATCACAGGTATCGCAGGCAAGAAGGATTTCTCCGTAATCTCCATCGAAAAGGACAGAATGAATTCCCACAAGGGCTTTATGAGAAGACTGCTTCAGGTTCTTGAGAACCACGGTATCTTCCCCGAGCATATGCCCACAGGTATCGACACAGTCAGCGTTGTTGTTAACTCCCACGAACTCGAGGGTCAGCGCGACAAGCTCACCCAGCGCCTTATCGACGTTGTTAAGCCCGACCATTTCGAGATAATCGACAACCTCGCGCTTATCGCGGTCGTTGGCAGAGGAATGCGCTCCGCAAAGGGTACCGCGACAAGAGTTTTCGCAGCGCTTTCCCACGCTAACATCAACATCCGCATGATAGATCAGGGCTCCTCCGAGCTTAATATCATCGTCGGCATAAACGAGGCTGACTATGACAAGGCTATCCGCGTGCTTTACGATATGTTTATCCTCAGCGAGCAGTAATTCCGGCTATATCCGTTCCTTTCGGCTTATGTAAGAAAGCGAGCATATTATGAAACGAGTTTCCGCGCTGTTACCGATAATTCTGTCCCTTGCGCTGTGCGGGTGTTCTTCGCTCCGCGGCGGGTATGTCACCCTTACCGGGGAAAGTTCCGAAATCCCCGCGGCGGATCTGTTGCAGATTTTTTCGTCGGCGCGGAATGACCGGTTTACAGAAAACCTCACCGCAAAGCCATGGTACAACAGCGAGAACATCTCTGAGGAATGGATATTCACCGAGGACACCGTTTCGATAAACGGCGTCGAAACTCCGTACAGCTTCAGGATAACGCTCCTCGAGGGGAGGTCGCTCGTGATAGGCGAAAAGTCCTACAGCTTCCGTATGTGGGACAACGAGCTTGATCTCACCAACAGGAACGGCAGCATCAGCCTGTATTCCGCCGACAGCGAGGATTACAAGCGCATTGTCCGCGAAGAAAAAATATCGCAGGCGTCGGCGGAGCTTCTTGAACGATACCCCGACCGCGACGGCTGGATACAGTCCAAGAACTGCGGCGATATCCCCCTGCTTGCAAACGCGGATATCATCGACAATGCGATGAAGCAGGGCGGTTTTATCGTGAACACCCCCGAGGATCTCGCAAGCGCGTGCTGGGTGGTGAATACAATGTCCGCCGCGTATATGCCGATAGTCATCAACGCGGACATCGACCTTTCGGGATACGAATGGGCGCCCATGGGCTGGAACGGCGGCAAGAACGACCATCCGTTCAACGCCATGGTATCCGGCAACGGACACACCATCAGCAACATGACCATCAATTCCGACGACTCCGACGTCGGATTCATCGGGTGGGAAACTTTCTGCCTTGTCGAGGATATCAGGTTCGACAATGCAAATGTCAGCGGCAGGTCGAATGTCGCAGTGGTAACGGGGCAGGCGATAGGCGGCTCCTACAGCAACATAACTATAACCAACAGCACCGTTACCGGCGCGGGGGCAGGCTCAATGCTCGGCTGGGACGCAAACTGCTCGAAAAAGAACTGCACCGCGGACGTTGTCGTAAACGGAGAGCAGTTCGGCTTCCTTTCCTACAACGACAAGGAAAAGAGCGAGATAGTTATAGAAAACCCCGTCACAATAACCATTGACGAACAGACCCACGAAGTCACCCGCCCCGAGGTGGAGGGCTACTACAATCTCGGGTGGATGGTTTTCTACAACGGAGAACAGGTGCTCCACCGCAATGCGGAGGGCGAATACAGCTATACATATTTCCTCTACGACCCGGGATATTACGAGATATATCTCACGGCGTATGTACAGGGGCAGTATGTCCCGATAAGCAACACGGTAAGCTATACGATAGACTAATACACCGACAGCGAACATATCATTATCAGGGGGTAAAGAGAATGGATTATTCAGCATATCTTGCAGACGGAATGGTTTCCGGCGGAAAACTCGCCGCATACAAGAACCATATCGTAAAGAACATTGAGGTCATCGGACAGAGAAAGCTTGTTGTCATCGGCGGCGGAGAGGAATGCAACATCCTCACGAAAGCCATCGACGCGCTGCGTAAAAAGAACGTCCGCGTGCCCGAAACAGCTTTCAAGGTCTGCCTGCGCCAGTCCGAGGCCGACCCCGATAAGGATATCCGCTTTATCGACGAGCTTAAAGGCAAGGGAAGCACTTTCTACGCGCTTATCCTGAAACCTTTCACTCCCATAGAAACCACCATCGCCGCCATGTCCGGCGTTGTCGGCACAACGGAGGAAACCGTTCAGGCGCTGAAAGCCCTCGGCTACACCGACAGGGATTTCTGCCGAATGAACGACCCCGAGGGCTCGGGTCTTAAAGGCTCCCTCGGCGCTTCAAAGGCAAACGGCGCGGTGAATTCCGACGCGAAAAAGAGCGGCGGCATGGAGTCCTCCACGGCGGCACAGCTTGCGCAGTACAAGGATAAGATGGGCGGGCAGAGATGCTTCGTCCTCGGGAAATACAGCGCAAAGCTGGATGAGCTGAACACCATTCTCAACGAGCGCTGCATCGCCTGCAACGATTTCTGCAATTTCTTCACGAAAACTCCCCAGCGCCCCTCCTACTTCCTGCTTACCGATACGGACAGCTATCTCGGCAACGGAAAGTACATCGAGGGCATGGAATGCTTCGTAAACGGGAATATTAAGGTATTCGAGGATAAGTTCAAGAAAAAGCCCACCTATATCAACCACCTCGGAAACGGCCTTGTGGACGGACTTCCGTCTTTCCGCACCGTGCAGGATCAGTGGGAAACCGCGCGTATGCTCACCATGTATGAAATGATACAGACCGCGCTTTATATGGGCTTCTCCGAGATATACCTCTACGGCTTCGACGGACTTTACAAGCACGTTTACGATGAAAACGGCGTGGGCAGGCTTCCCGCCGACGGAGAGGTGCCCAATTTCCCCGCAAAGGCACGCGCTCTTCTCGAAAAGATAAAGGCATATGCCGACAGCCGCAACATCCGCATAGTAAGCGTTTGCGAAACCGCAGGTCTTGCTATGTTTGAGCATCAGAGTTATTCCGACATAGACTTCACCACGTCCTCCATTTTCGGCAGGCTCTGATAACACGTTAAGGAGAATAACATGAGCCGCGCAGACGAAATTTTTATACAGAACTGCATAGATATCCTCGAAAACGGAACATCCGACGAGGAATTCAACGTGCGCCCGCACTGGGAGGACGGAACCCCCGCCCACACGATAAAGCGTTTCGCGGTGGTGAACCGTTATAACCTCGCGGAGGAATTTCCGATAATGACCCTGCGCAGGATATACTACAGAAGCGCCATCGACGAGATACTCTGGATATATCAGAAGAAATCCAACCGCATCGCCGACCTTTCCAGCCATATCTGGGATTCCTGGGCGGACGAAAACGGCACCATCGGCAAGGCGTACGGCTATCAGCTCGGTGTAAAGCACATCTATCCCGAGGGGGAGTTCGACCAGGTGGACAGAGTTCTCTACGACCTCAAGAACAACCCCGCCTCCCGCCGCATAATGACCAGCACCTACAACTTCGCGGACCTGCACGAAATGCAGCTTGCGCCCTGCGCGTACTCCATGACCTTCAACGTTTCCAAGGGAAGGCTGAACGCCATACTGAACCAGCGCTCGCAGGATATGCTCACCGCAAACAACTGGAACGTATGCCAGTACGCCGCGCTTCTCATTATGTTCGCAAAGGCGAGCGGGCTTGAAGCCGGGGAGCTTGTGCACGTCATCGCCGACGCGCACATCTACGACCGCCATGTCGACACCGTAAAGCGCCTTATCGAAAAGAAGCCATATCCCGCCCCCGAAATGCAGGTGGAGGATATCGCCGACTTCTACAAATTCACCAAGAACAGCTTTACAGCCGTGGATTACAAGTATCACGAATTTACCGAGAAGATACCCGTCGCCATTTAAGGAGATACCATGGAGCTTTGGGATGTTTATGACGAAAACCGCGCGAAAACGGGAAAGACCGCCGTCCGCGGCGAGGGTCTGCCCGAGGGCGGTTATCATATCGTGGTGCACGTCTGCGTGTTCAACAGCAGGGGCGAAATGCTGATACAGCAGCGCCAGCCGTTCAAACACGGCTTCCCGAATCTGTGGGACGTCAGCGCAGGCGGCTCCGCCATTGCGGGAGAAACCAGCAAGCAGGCGGCAATGCGCGAGGTACGCGAAGAGATAGGTCTTGATATAGACCTTTCAAACGTCCGCGCGAAGTTCTCCGCAAGCTTTGACGAGGGCTTCGACGACTGGTATGTTGTAACAAAGGACGCGGATATATCCGCGCTTTCTCTTCAGTATGAGGAAGTGCAGGCGGTGAAATGGGCAAACCGCGCGGAAATACAGCGGCTAATCGATGGCGGAAAATTCATCCCATATTTTAAAAGCGCAGTCGACATGATCTTCGATACCATGGATCAGTACGGCTTCATAAACGAAAGACAGAGGTAACAATGTCAGAAGAAAGAAAGCTCGCGGTGCTTATCGACAGCGATAACGTATCCGCGAAATATGCACAGTTCATCATGCAGGAGGTCGTTAAGTACGGCACTCCCACCTACAAGCGCGTTTACGGCGACTGGGAAAAGGGCGGCAACGGCTGGCACACCCCCGCAGTAAACTACTCCATAATGCCCGTTCAGCAGACCTGCTATGTCGCGGGGAAAAATGCGACGGACTTCTCGATGATAATCGACGCGATGGATATACTTTACACGGGCAATGTAGACGGCTTCGTCCTAGTCACCAGCGACAGCGACTTCACGCGGCTTGCAATAAGGCTCCGCGAGGCGGGAAAGCTTGTCGTGGGTATCGGCGAGCTGAAAACTCCCCGCGCGTTCACCATAAGCTGCCACCATTTCTGCTATCTCAATCAAGTATGCGAACCCGAGGGCATGGCGGACGAAAAAACCATCCGCAAGGCAGTGCTGGATTATGTAAACGAAAACAAGGACGAGCGGCTCGACCTCGCGAAGATATCCGCGGTGCTGACCTCCCGCTACGGAAATATAGATTTCACAGAACTTGGGTATAAGAGATTCAGCAACTATATCGACAGCTTCCCCGAATTGAAGAGAAGCAACACGTTCGTTTCTATCCGAAAGCCTAAAACAGAAACGCGCCCCGCTGTCCCCGCAAAGGCAAGCGAGCCCACCGAGGCAGAACTTACCGCCGCGATAACCGAGTACCTCAACACCCACGGCGCGGAGCGCGACAATATGATGAAGATCGAGAGCGCACTCAACAGCACTTTCGGCAAGGTGGATTATTCCCGATTCGGCTCGAAGAGGTTCGCGAAATTCATCGACCGCCTTGACGGCTTCACCCGCGACGGCACCAACATCGCACTCGCGGCGCCCGCCCGCAGGTCGGACACGGTGACCCTCCCTGACCTCAGCGAGGAAAGACCCGTGGTCGACGCACGCCCCGAGGTCATAACCGCCGAGCAATTCAGCAGTGAAGTCATCGCCTACGCAAAGGACAATATGCCCCGCGGAGGAAACGCAGGACAGCTTAACAACCGGCTTATCGGCAGATATGGCAAGAGCTATCTCCGCAGCCTCGGCATGACGGATTTCAGCCGCGCGATAGACAACATCGACGGCGTTAAGGTGGAATCCAACAGGATCTACCTCGCCATCCCCGAGGACAAAATGCCAGCGCCGCCCGCAGAAACAGCGGAAACTCCGCACGAGCATCCCGATATCGCGGCGATGTGCGCGGCGGTTTTGCAGTACGCCTACGCAAATATGCCCGACGGCGGCAACATAGGTCAGCTCAACAACGAACTTATCACCCGCTTCGGAAAGCAGTACTGCTCCGAACTCGGGTTCGAGGATTTCAAGACGATGCTCGCCTCCGTTGCGGGCGTTAAGGTGAGAAAGAACTTCATCTACCTCACCGACTCCAAGTACGCCGAGATGGTTGACGCGCGGGCGGCGGAAACCCCCGCCGAGGAAATCAGCGCGGAACAGCCCGCGGCGGATATCCCTGCGGATACAGCGGAAGCCGCCGAAACTCCCGCCGAAATAACCACCGAAGAAACCATCACAGAAGCGGCGGAAGAGATCCCCGCAGAAGCACCTGCGGAAACCTCCGAACCTGCACCAGACGCCGGGGACGCCACCGAAAAGCCCGAGATAAACGCCGTAAAGCGCGATATTCTCTTCCATGCGGCGGAGGATGGCGGCGTATCGTTAAGCAAGCTTGGCAACCTGCTTTCCGCGAAATTCGGAAAGACATACCTCAAGGCGCTGGGCTTCAGCAGCATAAAGAAGCTTGTCACCTCCATGACGGGGGTTTCCATCGACGGAAACAGGCTGGTAATCAACGAGGACTTCGCGCGGCGCACCGAGGAGATAGAAAAATTCGTCAACGAATTCGCCCGCGGCGAGGGCAGCCGCAGCGTAAGAGCGCTCAGCAGCAGCCTGCGGAAGAACTTCGAGGGATTTGACTACACGGACTACGGCTTCGCGAGATTTACGGATTTCATCAACGCCATCGACGGCGTGAAAGCGGAAAGATACTATGTAAAGCCGCTTTAAGGAGCAGAAGAAAATGGCATTCGACAAAGCAAAGGAACATCTTGAAAAATTCGGGTTAGGGGACAGGATACGCGTGCTCGAACAAAGCAGCGCAACGGTGGAGCTTGCCGCCGCGGCGCTTGGCTGCGAGCCCGCAAGGATAGCGAAATCCCTTACCTTTATGGCGGGGGACGGACCCATTATGATAGTCACCGCAGGCGATGTGAAGATAGACAACGCAAAGTACAAGGCGCAGTTCGGCGTTAAGGCAAAAATGCTCACCCCCGCAGAGGTTGACAAGCTTATCGGGCATTCCGTGGGCGGAGTGTGCCCGTTCGGAATAAACAGCGGCGTGCGCGTTTTCCTTGACGATTCGCTGAAGCGGTTCGAGAGGGTATTTCCCGCCTGCGGCAGCGGCAACATTGCCGTTGACCTCTCCGTGGCGGAGCTTGAGAAGTGCTCGGGCTGCGAAAAGTGGATAGACGTTTGCAAAGATATTTCTGCATAAACAGGCATCGGCGCCGTCGGATTTACCCTCGGCGCTGTGTTTGTAGCATGATGGGGGAATTTAAATGAAAAAGGATATAATTTTCAGTCTGTCAAGTCCCTACCGCGATGATTTCCGCGTGATGGGCTACCGCTTCGGAAAAGGGGAGAAATCCTGCTGCATAATCGGCTCGGTGCGCGGAAACGAGATACAGCAGCTTTATATGTGCAGCAGCCTTGTAAAGACCCTCGCGGCGCTGGAGAAAAAGGGCTGCATAGCCTACGACCGCGAGATACTCGTTATACCCTCGCTGAACAACTACAGCACCAACATCGGAAAGCGCTTCTGGTGCCTTGACAACACCGATATCAACCGAATGTTCCCCGGCGACGCCGACGGCGAAACCACCGAGCGCGTCGCGGCGGCGGTATTCAACGAGATAAAGCAGTATCAATACGGCATTCAATTCGCAAGCTTCTATATCCCCGGGATGTTTATCCCGCACGTCCGCATGATGAAAACCTGCAAGGAAAACACAAGCCTTGCAAACCTTTTCGGGCTGCCGTATGTTGTGCTCAGAACACCCATCTCCATGGATCAGTCCACGCTGAACTACAACTGGCAGGTGAACGGCACGGCGGCGTTTTCCGTCTACACCAACGCCACCGAGGACATCGACGAGGATTCCGCAGAGCAGGGTATATCCTCCGTGCTGCGCTTTCTTTCAAGGATGGGAATAATCAAGTACAAATGCCACGGCGGTTATATGGGCACCATCATCGAAGAGGATGACATGATGAACGTTAAAAGCGGTGCGGCGGGTATATTCCGCAGCCTTTGCGGCTCGGGGGACGAGGTGAAGCAGGGGGATGTCATCGCGCAGGTTATTCATCCTTACGAGGGCGAGATAATCGATGAAATACAGGCGCCCTGCGACGGCATAATCTTCTTTACCCACAGAAAACCTCTGGTGGATCAGAACAGCGTCGTTTTCAAGATGATAAAACGATTGCACAAGTGAGAAAAATCTTAACGCCGTCTTAACGCCGCGCCCTATTGTTAGCACTACAAAATATGGTAGAATTATAAGGCAATACCGCATAATTATTGTCGTTCGATTGCGCAGTCAGATTTTTTTTCAGATTGTTCAAAAACGACGCAGACGGGCTGACGCCCGTCAAGGAGTTTTTAGGCAATATGACGGAAAATATGCAAGCAAGCGGACGGCAAAGGCGATAGCCGTTAATTGTGCGGTGTTGCCATAATATAATAATCTGAAATTTGGAGCGATGCTGATGAACCTTACCGCACTGATAATCATAACCGCAGTCGTACTGCTGATGTGCGTCTTTTCCGACCGACTTTCCGGCAAGATAGGCGTGCCCGCCCTGCTTATTTTCATCGGGGTAGGCATGTTCTTCGGCACGGACGGCGTACTGAAGATCCCGTTCGAAAACTACGCGTTTTCATCCAACGTATGCGAGGCGGCGCTTATCGTCATAATGTTCACGGGCGGCTTCTCGGTCAAGTGGGAAACCGCAAAGCCCGTTATGGTCAAGGCGTGTCTTATGTCCACGCTGGGCGTTGTCGTTACGGCAGGAGTTACCGCGCTGTTCTGCTATTTCGTGCTGGATTTCGGCGCAACGGAAAGCTTCCTCATGGGCGCAGTGATTTCCTCGACGGATGCGGCTTCCGTGTTCTCGGTGCTCCGCTCGAAAAAACTGAACCTTAAAAACGGGCTGGCGCCTCTGCTCGAAGTAGAGAGCGGCTCGAACGACCCGTTTTCGTATATGCTCACGGTGATAGCGCTGGCGCTTCTTGACGGCAGCGGAACGGGATTCGTGCTGGAGCTGGTTCTGTCGCAGCTGTTCTTCGGCGTGCTGTTCGGCGTGGGCGTCGGGGTGGCAATGGTGTTCGTTGTCAAGCATTTCAAGGCGGCTACAGACGGATTTGAGTGTATCATGTTCATTGCGGCGGCGCTGTTCGCCTATGGGCTTCCTTCCATGCTCAACGGAAACGGATATTTAAGCGTGTACATAGCAGGCATTATCCTCGGAAACGCGAATATCCCCGCAAAGCGCGAAACTGTCGTGTTCCTCAACGGCGTTACGGGGCTGTGCCAGATACTCGTATTCTTCCTGCTGGGTCTGCTTTCTACTCCCTCCAAGTTCATTGAGAGCCTGCTCCCCGCAGTGCTGATATTCCTCTGCCTTACGCTGGTATCCCGCCCCGTGGCTTCGCTTATCTTCTGCGGAAAATCCCCCATACGGGACAGGGCGTTCATAAGCCTTGCGGGACTGCGCGGCGCGTCCTCGATAGTTTTCGCAATTATGGCGGTGGTGAACGGCAAGGAAACCGAGCATAATATATTCAACATCGTGTTCTGCGTCTGCCTGCTTTCCATGCTGGTTCAGGGAACGCTGCTGCCTGCGGCGGCGAAAAAGCTCAACCTTATCGACGAGGGAGAGAATGTCCTCAAGACATTCAACGACTACCGCGAGGAAAACGCGATGTCCATGATGCGCCTGTTTATCCCCGAGGGACATCCCTGGGTCGGCAAGAGAGTGTGCGACGTGCATTTCCCTACGGGCTCGCTGGCGGTGATGATAAAGCGCGGGCAGGAAAATATCATTCCACGCGGCGGGACGGAAATATGCGCCCACGACAGCGTTATCCTTTCCGTGCCCCCGTATGAGGAGGACAAGAGCTTTAAGCTGCGCGAGGTGCATATAAAGGGCAGTCACCCGTGGCTGGGGCAGAGGATAAAGGATCTGCACCTGCCGGACAGATTGCTTATAGTGCTGATAAAGCGGGGGGATCAGAGTATCATCCCCGAGGGAGCAACGGAGATACGCGGCGGGGATATCGTTGTGGTGACGGATACGCTTAATGATGAAGCTAAGGTGCCCGCAGAAGCGGCGGCGAAATAACGGCGCGCCCCCTTGTTTCAAGGGGGCGCTTTGTAGATAAAAATTTAAAGCAATACCGCATAATTATTGTCGTGCGATTGCGCAGTCCGATTTGCTATGCCCGTTTGCTTATAATGGAAAGATTTTAAGAAAACCTGTTTTGGGCCTTGACTTTTCTTAGCAGGTCTTGATAGAATTATAAACCATAGTGTAAAAATCATCCCACATTTTCGTGACGTGCTCCTTGGAATAGAACTCGTTTCCGCGGCGGGAATCCTCCACGCACTTCGCATAGAACTCCTTATCCGTCATCATCCGGCGTATCACCTGCTCGAAGCCCTCCACGCTGTCCGCGCGGCGGTAGAAATCAAACAGGATATCGGGGTAAATATCAAGGTCGCGGAGAAGTATGGGAGTGTGCGCGCACATCGCCTCGAGAATAGTCATGGGGAACAGTTCTTCGAATGACGGCAGCAGCATAACATCGCCCATATTATATATCCCGTTCATATCCTCGCGATCTATCATGCCGAGAAGATACAGGTTTTTCGGCGGGTTATCCGCAAGCCTGTTTATCTCTTTATATCCGTCGGTCATTTTTCCGAAAGAAAATCCGCCCGCCCATGCGAAGCTGACATCGGGCATTCTGCGGGCAAGCTCCGCAAAATCGAAAACGCCCTTTCTCACCTGAAGCTGACCCGCGCATACCACCGTGAACTTATCCTCGGGAAGCCCGTATTTTTTCCTCAGCGCAAGCTTCTCCCCGGCGGAAAGCGGGTGGAACTTCTCGGAGGAAACGTAGTTCGGTATGTATGTCACACGTGACTTATCCACGCCGTAGTGCGCAAGCCTGCCGATGAAATACGGGTTTACGGTCACGAGGTAGTCCATGCTTTTGTAGAAGCTTATCATGTAGCGGTAAAACACCTTTTTGAAAAGCTTCGGCAGATTAAGGCTGGTATCCACCGTTTCGGGGAGAAGATGAACATATCCCACGGACTTACCGTTTTTAGTGCGGAATTTTCTGAAAAGATAATAGTCGGGGTTAAGGGTGTGGTAGTGCGTAATATCGGGGAAAACCCGCTTGCCCTCCGTCACCTCGTACTTATCCGACATACTTTTTATAAGGTCTACCTGCTCCATATATGCCGAGCCGACGCCCTGTCCTTTGATGGAGGTTGCCATCGACATCATATTGACGGTTATTTTTTTATCCATATTGTTTCCTTTTTGTATAATATCAGTTGGTACCCGTATAAAGAATTATACAATATCCGAACCTAAAAGTCAAGGAATTAACGCATTTTTAAGCAAATCATAAAAAAACGACGTCGATATTTGGCAGTATTTTTCGGGTTCAGGATGTCAGAACGCCGTTATTGACTTTAATACCGCAAAAGCCTGTTTTTTAGGAACGCACAGCGGCATATTTTCGCGCCGACATTGACACGGCAATGGATTTGTGGTAAAATGTAATTATGTATAAACCGGGGGTGAGGACGTTGATATGCGCAAGGTGCGGAAGAGACTTTGACGAAACAAAGCAGGATTTCTGCGGCTTCTGCCGCACTGTTCACAACGCGCAGGGCGAGCCTGTACGCGGGATAAAGGACATACTGTGTTATATCACCGCGAAATACGGCGCGGAAACCCTGCTCGACCGCAGGCGCACCGACGCGCTCATCGCCGATATATTCCCGAAAGAAAGCGCTGCGCGGCGGCTGGCATACGTTGCGCTGTACGATGGCTGCGCTGCGCGGCTCGCGGCGGTAAAGGGCAAGCCCTTTGAAGTTAGATGCGCGGCGGCGGCGCGGTGCGTAAAGTCCCTCAGGGATGAAATAGGCATACGCGGCCGCATTGCGGCGGAAGCCGTGGAAGCGGTGGGCTGCGCAGTGGGATGCGAGATATCGTTCAAGCGGTCGGAAGTGCTCCCCGCTTCCGCCACGGAAAGCAGGAAAAACATCACCGACGCGGCGGAGCAGTATTCCCTCGGGCGGCATTTCGACAGAATACACGACTACGACAAGGCACTGTACTGGTTCGAGATGTCCGCGCTGCAGGACTGCGGCGAGGCGGAATATTACATGGGTATCTACCGCATGGAGGGCCGCGGCGGCATACAGGACATCCCGCAGGCGCGGGAGTGGTTCCTGCGCGGCGCGGAAAACGGCGTTGCAGCGGCGGAATATATGGTGGGTTATTTCCTTGCGGAGGGAATAGCCTGCGAGCCGGACGAGGACGAAGCATTCTCGCATTTTATGAAAGCGGCGCGGTCAGGCAGCCCCGAGGCGGCAAACATCATCGCGCTGTGCTATGAGAATGGGGTACACACCGAAAAAGACGCGGCGCTCGCGAAAAAATGGCGCAAGGCGGCGCAGGGCGGCGTGCCTGTCCTCCCCGAAGAAAACGAGCCACCCGAGCCGCCAAAGGACGACGGCGAAGTGCTGTATCAGAGCGCCCGCAGGTGCCTTTCGGAAAAGGACGCGGAGGGCGCGGCGATGTTCTATCGCAGGGCGGCGGAGCTGGGTCATGCCCGCGCGCAGTGCTCCTACGGAAAATGCCTGTACCTCGGCAGCGGCGTCGGAAAGGACACGGCGGAAGCTTTCAGATGGTTCCGCGCGGCGGCGGAGCAGGGGCTTGACATCGCGCAGTACAACCTCGGTGTTATGTATCTCAAGGGCGTTTATGTCGAGAAAGACCCCGCACAGGCAAAGGAATGGTTCGCAAAGGCGGCGGACAACGGCCATGCGGACGCGGCGAAGATACTGAAGAAGCTGCGTTGAAATATAAAAAATCAGAACGATTCGTTTTGCGGTGAATGATATAAATGGAGGAAAGATATGAAAGCAGCAGTAATCCTTACAAAATGCAGAAAAGACCACGAACTGTTCGGGATACGCTCCGAGCAGCGCGAGGACGGCGCATGGTACGCCACATGGGCGTTCAAGGTTTCCGAGCACACCGCCGCCCGTGAAAAATTCGGCGATACCGAAATAAGCGGCAACGTATATGTCACCTCCGAATACCCTTCCTGCCCCTACTGCGGAGCAAAGGGCTTCTTCCAGTGCGCTGAGTGCGGCCGCACCACCTGCTGGGACGGCGAAAACGAAACCGTGTGCGAATGGTGCGGAAATGCCGCAGAAACATCCGCCGAGGAGAAATTTGATTCCCTCGCGGGAGGCGGATTCTGATGCTGCGGGCAGGAGATAAAGTCCCGCTGGAACTGGGCGGCGCAGCGGAAGTAAAGGAAGTCCTCGGCTCGGGCGGACAGGGCACCGTATACCGTGCAGAATTTGCGGGTAAGGAATACGCGCTGAAAATGTACTTCCCGAACAAGCTGCGCAGACCCGAAATATTCCGCGAGAACCTCGCGCGGCTGACCGAAGAAAAAAACGAGGACGCGGCGTTTCTTATGCCACGTTTGCTGACCTCCGTAACGGACGGAAGTTTCGGTTTTCTGATGGATGTCATCCCCGAGGAGTACAAGCCGTTTTCGGATATACTAAATGCGCGGGTGAAGTTTTCGGGACTGTATTCGGTGGTAAATTCCTCGATACGGATCACATCGGCGTTCCGCTCGCTGCATAATAACGGCAAGAGCTATCAGGACATGAACGACGGCGGATTTTTCATCCGCCCGACGGACGGCGATGTGCTGATATGCGACTGCGACAACATCGCGCCCTACGGCGAGCACCTCGGCATTGCGGGAAAGCCCGGCTATATGGCGCCCGAGGTGGTGCGCGGAGAGAAAGCCCCCGATAAATACACCGACCGCTATTCCCTGGCGGTGGTGCTGTTCCGCCTGCTGCTGCGCGGCGACCCGCTGGAGGGCAGCCGCGTTCTGAAAAGCGTGTGCCTTACGGAAGAGGCGGAGCGGCGGCACTATGGCTTCGACCCTATGTTCGTATACGACCCGAACGACGACAGCAACCGGCCCGTCCGCGGGGTGCACAACAATATCATAAAATTCTGGAAGATAATGCCCGATTATATCCGTGAGGCATTCACATATTCGTTCACCACGGGGCTTTTCGAGCCGCAGAAAAGGCTCATCGAAAAGCAGTGGCTGGATCTGCTGATAAGACTTCGCGGGGATATAACCGCCTGCCCGTGCGGCGCGCAGGGGTTCTATCCTACATCCGTGCCAGACGAAGAGGGCAAAGTCGTCTGCCCCTGCGGTAAGCATTACCCGAAGCCGCTGGAGCTTGTCGGCGGAAAGAGCAGGGTGCTCCTGTTCGACGGCGCGGAGCTTTTTGATGAGAACGTGAATGTCACCGCCGAGGTGGTAAGGAATAAGCTTAATCCTGCCCTGTGGGGGCTGAAGAACCTTTCGGACAGTGAGTGGCAGTGCGTTCTTCCGAACGGAACGGAAAAGATAGTCCCGCCGAATGGCGCGGTGCCTGTTTTTGTCGGGACCAGGATCACTATGGGGGAGAATGGATTTAGTATAACGGAGTGAAAAACCGTATAAGCACCTTTCGCCTTTGCGGCATTCACACCGCGGCGAAATGGGTGATGTGGGTAAATCATCAAGTCATGTGCAACAATTAGAAGATAAAAATTCGAGATGAAAGAGAAAACCGAGGCATTTCCCGGGACGAGAGTTAATAAGGTGAATAACATTTTGAAAATCATCCTCGGATACCTTTAGGAAATCAGTACCTTTTGGATAGAAGAACCGAAGGATGTCGCCGGTTGTCCGTCAATCCGCCATCAGCAGCTTCACCGGTTTCATCTCCCGCTCGTCTGATCCGTGTGTTCCTTTCATGTGCAATATCTCACTTTCGTGGGTATTATTGTCGTTTGCACGGTTCGGTATTCAGATTCTTCCTTACGCTTTGTCTTCATCTGAGTATGTAAAGAAATGTTGCCCGCCACGCATTATAGCGCTTCTTTCCATAGCTGCAGTTTCGCCTTACCTCACGGCTTATTGTTGATGGGTTTCTCCATAATAACTTCGCAATTTCTCGATAACTCTTCCCTTCGGACTAAAGTTGTGGCAGACCATTTCGTTCTGATAGTGTAAAATGTTTGTAGGGCTTCGTTCTTTTCTACGTGTCTTTTGTTTTGTGGTAATTACATTTTACACGAAAGTTTGTACGAAGTCTACCTTTTTCTTGCACCCGATATTATAATATACCGATCCCTTTACCTGCGAAGGGGTCGCCCCTCGGCCGCGTGTATGTGTCCCACAAAGGCAAAAGGCTGACCGCGTCCCGAAAAATTTCGCAAAATCCCCACAAATCCCCCACTTTACTATTGACAGACGCCCATAGATATGCTATACTGTATACGACAAAAAACCTTATCAAGAGCGGCTGCGTGCTTTCTCAGCGGGGGACTGGTCCCTATGCAGCCCGGCAACCTATCCGCCTCACCGCGGAAAAGGTGCTACTTCCTGCGGGTATTCCGAGAGATAAGGAGTGAAAAACGATCGTTGCTCACTCCTTAGGAGTGAGTTTTTTTGTTATCGGTACATATGTGTTATATAAAGAAAGGAAGAACATGGAAAACAGAATGCTTTTCACCTCTGAGAGCGTTACAGAGGGTCATCCCGACAAAATCTGCGACAACATCTCCGACGCCGTCCTCGACGCCATCCTTGCGCAGGACCCCATGGGCAGAGTTGCCTGCGAAACCACCTGCACCACAGGTATGGTAATGGTAATGGGCGAAATCACCACCACAGCCAACATCGACATCTCCAGAATTGTCCGCGACACCGTCCGCGAGATAGGCTACACCAACAGCGAATACGGTTTCGACGCCGATTCCTGCGCGGTATTCACCACCATAGACAAGCAGTCCCCCGATATCGCCATGGGCGTAAACAACGCTCTCGAGGGCAGGGACAAGAACGAAAACGACACCGGCGCGGGCGATCAGGGAATGATGTTCGGTTATGCCTGCAACGAAACCCCCGAGCTCATGCCGCTTCCCATCAGCCTTGCGCACAAGCTTGCAAAAAAGCTTACAGAAGTCCGCAAGGACGGCACGCTGCCCTATCTTCTTCCCGACGGAAAGACGCAGGTAACGGTAGAATACGACGCAGGCAAGCCCACCCGTGTTGATACTGTCGTAGTATCCTCTCAGCACCTTGCCAGCGCTTCTCTGGAGCAGATACGCGCAGACATCATTGAAAAGGTCGTAAAGACCACCGTTCCCGCAGAGCTGCTTGACGAGAACACCAAATATTTTGTGAACCCGACAGGACGTTTTGTAGTCGGCGGTCCTATGGGCGACAGCGGCCTTACGGGCAGAAAGATAATCGTTGATACCTATGGCGGATATTCCCGCCACGGCGGCGGTGCCTTCTCCGGTAAGGATCCGACAAAGGTAGACCGTTCTGCGGCGTACATGGCGCGCTACGTTGCGAAGAACATAGTTGCGGCAGGTCTTGCGGACAAGGCTGAGGTACAGCTTGCGTATGCGATAGGCGTTGCGCACCCCGTATCCGTAATGGTTGACACATTCGGCACAGGCAAGGCTGCGGACGACAAGATAGCAGAATCGGTAACAAAGGTATTCGACCTGCGGCCTGCTGCTATCATCAAGGAGCTTGACCTGCGCAAGCCGCAGTACAAGGCGCTTGCAGCGTACGGCCACCTCGGCAGGGAGGAGCTCGGCGTTGCATGGGAAAAGGTCGACAAGGTCGACGCTCTCAAGGCAGCGATGAACTGATAAATTTGTCCCCCTTCCCATGAAGGGGGACTCAGCTTGTCGAAAAAATAGTATTTGCCCGCGAAGCGGGCTTTTTAAATCCGTTTTTTGCCTCAGCTCAAGGGTGAC
>CAKSPC010000002.1 GCA_934481445.1 uncultured Oscillospiraceae bacterium | reverse complement strand
GCGCCGGGGAGCTTCTTCATGTTCTTGATACCGCCGAGGAACTTTTCGAGCTTCTCGATCTCGAGGTTGAGCTTGATAACTTCCTTCTTGGGGAGCAGATCAAATGTATTGTCAGCTTCCATAGCGTGGAGCTGCTCAAGTCTTGCGATTCTTCTCTGGATGGTCTTGAAGTTGGTCATCATACCGCCGAGCCATCTAGCGTTTACATAGTGTGCACCTGCGCGAACTGCCTCTTCCTTGATGGAATCAGCAGCCTGCTTCTTTGTGCCGACGAAAAGGATCTCGCCGCCGTTTGCAGCTACTTCGTGGATGAAGTTGTAAGCCTCGTCAAGCTTCTTAACTGTCTTCTGAAGGTCGATGATGTAGATGCCGTTTCTTTCGGTGAAGATGTAGGGAGCCATTTTAGGGTTCCATCTTCTTGTCTGGTGACCAAAGTGTACACCTGCTTCGAGAAGCTGCTTCATAGATACTACTGCCATTTTGTTTTCCTCCATTTGGTTAATAAAAAATTTCCTCCACGGAAAATCACGCTTCGGACGCTTACGCGCACCGTCGAAGGCTGTTTCCGTGTGTGTATTTGCGCTTATTCTGCACATTTACTGAAATATTATACCATATTCCCGTTCTGTTTTCAATAGTGCCGCGAAAAATTATTTAAACAAATTTCCGAGCAATTTTCCACGTTTATTTGTTGAATACGACGGAGTTTCGCAGGAAACCAGTATCGTATCCTCGCCGATGACCTCAATGTCGCACCATTTTATAAAGAGATCCTCTTCCCTGCCGAAAAGCCCGAAGAACCTCGGCTTTCCGTAGACGATAAGTCTGCATATTTTCGCGGTGCAGTTTTCAAACTCGATATCATCGGGAAAGCCCAAGCGGCAGCCCGAGCGGATATTTATTATCTCCTTGCATTTGATATCGTTAAAGCTGTAAACCATATCGGCACCTCACTGTACGTTCATCTTATTGTACAATGTATGCCGCAAACCGCGCAAAAATGCCGTTTTCCGCCATCACCCGTGAGATATTGCGTGATCCGCCGCGTCCGAAACGCTGCCCTGAACATAGGCGGAAGCGTCCCTTCCCTGCGGGTTTTCCGCAAACTCCGGAACGAAAAACACGCTCATCCCCAGCGACGAAGCTGGCTCCATATCCTCCGCGATGTTATTTCCCACCATAAGGCAATTCTCGGGTTTCTCGCCGATCTTCGTAAGTATTTCGCGGTAGTAATCGGGATTGGGCTTGCAGAACGTGCTGTTGTCGTAATTGGTGACCAGCTCGAAATCCTCGGGCTTCAGTCCCACCCAGGCCATACGAGTCTTAACGCCGTCCGCGGGGAATATCGGGTTTGTCGCGAGGACAACACGCAGCCCCGCATCCTTTATCCTGCGGATATCCACCGAGCGGTCGGGTATGTATTTAAGGCTAGCCTTTACCCTGTCAAACTCCTGCGTATAAAAGCTGTCGCAGGTTTCCTTCGCGTCGGGCAACCCCGCGGTGAGCTTGTTGAAAACATCCCAGAACGCCGCGGAATTAAGGCGGCTGCCGTCGTTTTCGATCATCGCCTTTGTTCCCGCCCATATGGATTTTACCGTGAGATTCGGGTCATACCCCAGCGGAAGCAGTTTCTTTGAAAGCTCCGAAAAATAAAGTTTCACGAAATCGTCCTGCTCGAACGGGAGAAGCGTTCCGTCCAGGTCAAACAGCACCGTTGTTATCATCTGTGGGCTCCTTTTCTTTGTGTTTGTTCTTGGCGTTCTTCTGCTTCTCGAGCTTCTTGTCATAAGCCTCGAGGGCGCTGTCGTCCGCCTCGTATATCGTCCTGCTTACGGTCCAGTTGTTGTCCGCCATCCTGCGGCAGGTGAGCCTTATGAGAAAATCTCCGTGCTCGGGGCAGGAGGCGATGGTGGTTTTCTTCCCGCCGCCGTGGTACAGCCAGTCGCGGTTTTTAAGGATATTCTCGCAGGACGGGCACACCGCGTCGCGGACGCGGGGGTCCTCAAGCATTTTCCTGCATTCGGTGACGTTTTTGATAACATCCTTGCGCAGCGCCGTCCTGACGCCCGCGGAAAGCTCACCGTACGCCGCAAGCCCTTTATCCATATCAAGCTTGGTACATACTTCATATGTGAACCACGCATCGTTCATCGCGTCGTGCGCCTGCGCGTCCATCGGTATCCCGAGCCGTTCAACCGCTTCTGAAAGAGAACACTGAAGCCGCTCGCCGTCGACCTGCGCCTTGTAAATAAGCTGGAGGTTGATGTAATCCCTGCCCCATGTCGGGTCAAGGCCGTAAAGCTCCAGATTATCCGCAAGGATGCCTATGTCGTCAAAGCCCCATGTGATGAATCTGAAATCATCGCCGCACCATGCGCTGAAGCGCTTGTACGCCTGCGGGAAACGCTCGCCGTAGGTAAGCTGACTGCTGGTTATCCCCGTTATTTTTTCAACGTGGCGGTTCATCACCTTGTAATATTTCGGGCAGACGCTGATCTTTATCTTGTCGATAAGATTGAACTTTTCGTCGGTCTTTACCGCGCCTATCTGGATTATCTCCCCGCGCAGCAGCACCGGGGACTGCACCATTTTGGTGCGCCCCAGCGCCTGATTCCATTCCATGTCGAGAATAATATAATTCATCTGACCAATCTTTCTTTGTATAAATTACAGCATCAGCGAGCCGCCGACCTTATCCCTGCGCCATTCAACGAACTCGTCGTAGCTGCCCATCCTGTCAAGGCAGCCCTCCTCGGTTATCTCGATGATACGGTTTGCCGCAGTTTCGAGTATCTCGTGGTCGTGCGTTGCGAAGAGGATATTGCCCTTGAACTCCGAAAGACCGTTGTTCACTGCAGTTATGCTTTCAAGGTCGAGGTGGTTTGTGGGTCGGTCGAGGATAAGAACATTGCTCTGGAAAAGCATCATTCTTGAGAACATACAGCGTACTTTCTCTCCGCCGGAAAGAACATTGACGGGCTTGAAAACATCGTCGCCGCTGAACAGCATCCTGCCCAAAAATCCGCGGAGGTAGCTCTCGGTTTCGTCCTTGGAATACTGACGCATCCAGTCGATTATCGAAAGCTGGCAGTCGTTGAAATATGCGCTGTTGTCGTTCGGGAAGTAGCTTACGGAAGTCGTGCTTCCCCACTTGAACGTACCCTCGTCGGGCTCGAGTTCCTCGGTGAGTATTCTGAAAAGCGTAGTTATCGCGATCTCGTTGGAGCCGACAAACGCTATCTTATCGCCCTTGTTTACGGTGAAGCTTACGTTGTTGAGCACCTTAACGCCGTCAACCGTCTTGGAAAGCCCCGTTACCTGCAGAATATCCTTTCCTACCTCACGCTCGATATCAAAGCCGATGTAGGGGTATTTTCTCGAGGAAGCGGGCAGCTCCTCCACCGTCAGCTTGTCGATAAGCTTTCGGCGTGATGTTGCCTGCTTGGACTTGGATTTGTTTGCGGAGAACCTCGCGATGAAGTTCTGAAGTTCCTTTATCTTTTCCTCGGCGCGCTTGTTCTGCTGCTTTATCATGCGCTGGATGAGCTGCGAGGACTCGTACCAGAACTCGTAGTTGCCGACATACATCTTTATCTTTCCGTAGTCGATATCAACGATGTGCGTGCAGACGTTGTTGAGAAAGTGGCGGTCATGCGATACAACGATAACGGTACCGAAATAATCCGCGAGGAAATCCTCCAGCCACGAAACCGCTTCAACATCGAGGTGGTTGGTAGGCTCGTCCATAAGGATGATATCGGGATTGCCGAAAAGGCACTGTGCCAGCAGCACCTTTACCTTTTCGTTACCCGTGAGGGAGGACATCTGCTGATAGAGTATCTCCTCGGGAAGTCCCAGACCCTGTATAAGCTTGGAAGCGTCACTTTCCGCCTCCCAGCCGTTGAGCTCGGCAAACTCGCCCTCGAGCTGAGAAGCGCGCTCGCCGTCCTCGTCGGAGAAATCCTCCTTGGCATACAGCGCGTCCTTTTCCTGCATTATGTCGTAAAGGCGCTTGTTACCCATGATAACGGTGTCCTGAACGGTGTATTCGTCGAATGCGTAATGATCCTGACGGAGCACCGACATACGAAGCTCCGGCGGCTTGGAAACCGAGCCCTTTGTAGGCTCAAGGTCCCCGCACAGCACCTTCAGAAAGGTGGATTTGCCCGCGCCGTTGGCGCCGATGACACCGTAGCAGTTGCCCGCTGTGAATTTAAGGTCAACATCCTTGAAAAGAAGCTGTCCGCCGAAGCTGACGCTTACATTAGATACAGTAATCAACAGTTGTTCTCCTATTCTTTATTTATCTTATTATATCAGAGCTTCGCAAAACCCTGCTCAAGGTCCGCGATGATATCCTTGACATTCTCAAGACCTACCGACAGGCGGATAAGGCCGCCGTCAATGCCCGCCGCAACAAGCTGCTCATCGGTGAGCTGGCGGTGGGTCGCGGAAGCGGGGTGAAGTATGCAGGTGCGGATATCCGCAACATGAACTTCATTGGAGGCAAGCTTAAGGCTGTCCATGAACTTTACAGCCGCAGCGCGTCCGCCCTTTACCGAGAAGGAAATTACGCCGCTGGTGCCGTCGGGAAGATACTTCATAGCAAGCTCGTGACCCTTGCTGTTTTCCAGCGCGGGGTATGTTACAAATGCAGCCTTGCCGGTGCTCTCGATGTACTTTGCAACGGTGAGGGCGTTCTCGCAGTACTGGTGCATTCTTACGGGCAGGGTTTCAAGTCCGAGGTTCAGCAGGAACGAGGAATTTGCCGCAGGGTAGCAGCCGAAATCTCTCATGAGCTGCATTCTTGCCTTTGTAATATAGGGCGCTGCGGGGTACTTCTCGGTGTAAACTATGCCATGGTAGCTTTCGTCCGGCTCGGTCATGCAGGGGAATTTTCCGTTTGTCCAGTCGAACTTGCCGCTGTCGACGATAACGCCGCCGACCTGCACAGCGTGTCCATCCATGTACTTGGAAGTCGAATGCACAACGATATCCGCGCCCCACTCGAAAGGTCTGCACAGAACAGGCGTTGCGAATGTATTATCAATAATGAGCGGAACACCATGGGCGTGCGCGCACTTTGCCCACAGCTCAATGTCGAGGACCGTCAGCGCGGGGTTTGCGAGGGTCTCGCCGAAAACAGCCTTGGTGTTCGGCTTGAATGCCGCGTTGAGCTGCTCCTCGGTCGCGTCGTGGTCAACAAAAATGCACTCGATGCCCATTCTCTTAAGCGTTACCGCAAAGAGGTTGATGGTGCCGCCGTAAATGGATGCAGAAGCTATAAAGCTGTCGCCTGCCTCGCAGATATTCAGAATGGACAGCAGCGAAGCCGCCTGTCCGCTGGATGTGCACATTGCCGCAACGCCGCCCTCGAGAGCCGCGATCTTCTTTTCAACGCAGTCGGTGGTGGGGTTTTCAAAGCGGGAGTAGATCAGGCTCTTTGTAGGGTCGTCAAACACCGCCGCAACATCGTCGGTGGAATCATAGACATAGGTCGTGCTCTGAACGATGGGCATAACTCTGGGCTCGCCGTTCTTGGGGGTGTAGCCTTCATGCAGGCATTTTGTTTCGATTTCCATAGTATTTTTTCCTTTCGTCGGCGGCGTGTGTATTTCTTATGCCGTCATAATTACATACATATTTATTTTAACATATTCTTACGGTAAATACAAGTGCCTGATAAAAAAATGTGTCAGCCCTCATAAACCGTCCATATGGAAAGCAGGTCGGGATTTTCAACTGTCGCGCCGGAAATGTTGAGAGTATACACGCCGGGTCGCGCAATCTCCAAAGCGGAGAGGTCCGGCGGCAGGATAAATTCATCGCCGTTTTCCTGCGTCAGCACTATTCCATCGCTGTCCGCGGAGGTTATCCTGCCGAAAATCTGCTGCCTGTCGGAAAGGTCGCCGTCGGATGTCCTGTAGGAAATCCCCGCCAGCATGGTCTTGCCGACGATGTTCTCAAATGTTATCTCCATCTCAGCCACCTATATGATCTTTCAGTGCGGAAATCAGCGCGTCTATCTCCCCATCGGTGCCGACGGTTATGCGAAGGCGATTGTCGATACGCGGCTTCGAGAAATAACGCACATAAATATCGCGGGTCTTGAGGTACTCGCAGAGCTCCTTTGCGCGGAATTTATTATGCTCGGCGAACACGAAGTTCGTGGAGCTGTCCGCAACGTCAAACCCGAGTTTACGCAGTTCCTCTGTGAGCCTTGTCCTCGTTGCAACGACCTTTGCAACGGTATCGCGGAAATACTTGTCGTCCTCGACGGAAGCAATGCCCGCTTCGATGGCAACGCTGTCCATGGGGTAGGAATTATAGCTGTCCTTCGCGGCGTACAGCGCGGAGATGATCTCCTTGTTGCCCATTGCGTAGCCTATTCTCATGCCCGCCATGGAACGGCTCTTGGAGAACGTGCGGGTTATGACAAGGTTTTCGTATTCCGAAAGGAGCGGAAGCGCGGTGGTGCCGCCGAAATCGACGTATGCCTCGTCCACGATGACAACGCTGTCGCGGTTAGCGTCGAGTATCTTTCGGATAAAATCAAGCCCCACGCCTATGGATGTGGGCGCGTTCGGGTTCGCGATAACAACGCCGCCGTTGGGGCGCGCGTAATCCTCCGCATTGATGCGGAAATCCTCGTCGACGGGTATCGTTTCGTAAGGGATTTTCAGCATCTCGCACCAGACGGGATAGAACGAATATGTGATATCGGGGTAGATTATCGGCTTGTCGGAGTTGAAAAACGCGCGGAAGCACTGCGCAAGAACGTCATCCGAGCCATTGCCCACGAACACATTTTCGCGGTTCAATCCGTGGTACTCCGCGAGTTTCGCGGCAAGCGGCGCCGCGTTTGCATCGGGATATTTTTTCAGGCAGCCGCTGTTGAAATGCGAAACTACCTCCTGCACCGCCGGCGACGGCGGGTATGGGTTTTCGTTGGCGTTAAGCTTGACGAAATCCTTTTTGTCGGGCTGTTCGCCCGCAACATACGGCTCGATTTTTATAAGATTATCTCTCCAGCTCATAAAAAATCCTTTCTTCGGGACAATCCGATGATATCGGTAATTCCGCTCGGAATATCTCCGTACACAAAAGCGCGGCGGGTGACGTAAAAGTCAATCCGCCGCGCACTCGTTTTCTCCGTTCGGCCGCAGACGCGGTCAAACCGAATTATTGCGCATTTTCAGTCAAAATCCGAAAACGGGATCATTCTGCGTCATCGTCATCTTCAAGCGAGAACTCGAGATGCTGACCGCAGTTGGGGCAGTCCATTCCGCCCGAAGCAGCCTGCTCATAATCGAAGCGGATAGTGTTGTTGCAAGCGGGGCAGGTGGTTTCGTACATCTCGTCCAGCTCGTCGTCGTAATCCTCGTCCTCGTCGTAATCGTAGTCGTCGTCATCAATGTCGTAAACTTCATCCTCGAGGTCAGAAACGCTTTCCTCAAGATCAGTCATGACAGACGCAACATCGTCAAGCTCTTCGTCAACTTCCGCAAGATTGTCTGCGATATCCGTGAGGACATCGAGAATAGCGGAGATGACCTTGTCGTTTACGTCAAGACCCTCTGCGAGTCCCTTGATGTAGGATACCTTTTCACCGATAGTCATAGCAATACTTCCTTTCGTGTCGGAACAGTCCCCTGTAAGCGTAAATGCTTACTTAACTCTTTCCATGTATTCGCCGGTTCTTGTATCGATACGGATAACCTCGCCCTCGTTGATGAAGAGGGGAACGCGGATCTCCGCACCTGTTTCGAGCGTAGCGGGCTTGGTAGCGTTTGTTGCTGTGTTGCCTGCAAATCCGGGATCGGTCTGAGTAACCTGAAGCTCAACGAAGTTCGGAGGCTCAACGCCGAATACCTTGCCCTTGTAGGACAGGATCTTACATACCATGTTCTCCTTAACGAACTTGAAGCTGTCGCCGAGATCGGACTCGTTTACGGGAACATCCTCGTAAGTCTCGGGATCCATGAAGTGGTACAGAGTGCCGTCGGAGTAGGTGTATTCCATATCCTTTCTCTCAACATAAGCGGTGGGGAACTTGGCGGTAGGGTTGTAGGTCTTTTCAACCACGGAACCTGTGATAACGTTTCTTACCTTTGTTCTTACGAAAGCCGCACCTTTGCCGGGCTTAACGTGCTGGAACTCGATAATCTGCATTACGTTACCGTCTTCCTCGAATGTCATGCCGTTTCTGAAATCTCCTGCTGTGATCATAGTAGGACCTCCAATTAATTTTTTATAATAACTTCTTTTACGGAATACCGCGTTTTCGCGCCTACTCCGTCGGAATATAGACCGTCTTATTTATTTTACCCTATTTACGGCATTTTTTCAAGTCCTTTTTATAAAAAAAAAGAAATTTTATATCCGAATAAGGTTTGTTGTGGTACCTGACAGGATATTGCACCCATTTTCAGTTACTTCTGCCATTGCTTTTATGCGCACGCCGTACATTTCCGGGATATACACCGCGGGACCCACGGAAACCACCATGCCCGCGCGGAGCATTGCGGTGCTTTTCCGGGATATGTCGGGAAGTTCATGCGGCTCCATGCCGACGCCGCTGCCCAGCCCATGGGTGAAGTATTTGTCTGCGCCCCATGCATTCAGCGTGCTCCTTGCAACGCTGTCTGCAACTTTCGCGTTGACGCCGGTGCGCAGCGCTTTCAGCGCGTCGTGACCCGCACAGTAAACGGCGTTGTAAGCCTCCTCCTGTGCGCGGGGAATGCGCCCCACGGCAAGCGTCCGCGCCATTCTCGCGCAGTAACCTCCGTATTTCGCGCCGAAATCCAGCACCAGCATATCTCCGTCGCATATTTCCCTGTCGGTTGGCACGGCGCAGGGGCAGGCGGAATTTTTCCCCGAGGCGGCGATAATGCGCCCCGCAAGCTCCTCCGCGCCGCATTCCAGCAGCGAGCACGCCAGCATGGCGGCAACGCGCTTCTCTGTCATGCCCTTGCGTATCCTGCCAAGCAGGCGTTCAAACGCCCTGTCGGCGATATTCTGCGCGGCGGCGATAAGTTCCACCTCTTCGCGGGATTTTACCATGCGCATGGCGGATATCGTATCGGAAAGCTTCTGCGAAGCCTGCACCTCGGTGTAATTCAGCATCCCGCGGTACGCCGCAAGCTCCGAAACGGTGATATGCTCCGCCTCAGCGGCAATGCACCTGATATCATACCTGAACAGCATATCCAGCAGCTCGCCGCTGATGTCGTCCATCCTTACAACGGTGCAGTCGTGGGCAAGCGCTTTCGCCTGCTCGAAATACAGGCCGCTTACTATGTACAGGCACTCGCTCTTGGTCAGCAGTATAACTCCGTCCTCGCAGCCCCAGCCGCATAAATAACGCTTGCTGACGGGGGAGGTTATCAGCGCGGCGGTGTGTTCGTCGGGAAGTATCCCCGCAAGCTCCGCCGTCCTGCCGTCAGTGTTCATCCGCGCCACCGAGCATGTTGTACAGCGCGTACAGCGCCAGCATATAGCTGAGCTTGCCGAAGCCAGCGATGGTGCCCCTGCAAACCGGCGCGATAACGCTGTTCCTGCGGAATTCGTCGCGGCTGTTCACGTTGGAAAGATGAACCTCTATAACGGGTATCTTTATCGCCGCGATGGCGTCGCGGATGGCGTAGCTGTAATGCGTGTACGCGCCTGCGTTGAGGATGACCCCGTCGCAGTCAAGGCGCGACTCGTGCAGCCTGTCGATAAGTCCGCCCTCGGAATTGCTCTGATAGAATGAAGTTTCGACTCCCAACTCCCTTGCCTTGGCAAGTATCTCGTCATTGATGGACTTGAGCGTATCGCCGCCGTAGATGGCAGGCTCGCGCTCGCCGAGAAGATTGAGATTAGGGCCGTTCATTATCAGTATTTTTTTCATATGATTACCCCCGTTATATTTCAGGATTTTTTGTTCAGCCTTGAAAGCTCCATTATCCGCCTGTACCCGGGATCCACTGCTTCCAGCTTATCGCTGACAGCCTTTTTCTGCTCGGGCGTGCCATGGTGTAAGTAGTAGTTATTGGTGAATTCCTCGCCGAGCGTAACGATATCCCCGTTTTTGCGCGTGTAATACTCCCGCGGAAAATACAGCCGCTTCATCACCGCGCAAATCTTCGCGGATTCCTCCGGCGTGAAATCAACGGAAATATCGCTGACATGGCGCGTTCCGTTTTCAAGGACCCTGTACACAAGGTCTATGCTTACGGAAAGGGTCATGATGTCCTTTGAAACCTCAGGTTTCGGCAGCTTGAAATCATAAACGATATCGTACCGCTGCACCACTCCGCCCGCATAAAGCATGCCATTCTCAAGCTTCGGACTGCCGAGATCAAACGCCTGCCGATTGTGGCTGATAAACACGAACATCGTATTATCCATGACCTTTTTATCCGCCGTTATCCACAGCGAAACTCCGTTCTGGTAAGCCGACATATCCACAAGCTCGCTGTGCGGGAAGCCATGCTCCGCAACACGCTGAAGCGAAAGCCCCAGCCCGTTCATAAGCCTATCCCTGCCGACAAGCGGAAGCTCGCGGTGATATTTCTTTGCAAACTCGTCGAAATTCGGCTCGGGGGCGCAGATATCATCCACCATGGAAAGCAGCCTTTCGCCCTCGTACTGTACGGTGCGCGCGCCCTGCGCGGGAAGAACGCCTGCTTTTCGGTAGGCGTCGCAGAGAACACCCTTTGCAAACTGATGATTGGCAAGATATGAGTTGTTATTGTAAAACAGCCCCATCTGCCCCTGATTCATCTTGCGGGACATGGAATGTTCTCCGCCGTTCATGCCGTCCTCGGCGAGTAATTCTTCCACCCGGGGAACCAGATACTTTGTTATTGCTTCCTCGGCTGCGTTGAGATGATGCTGCTCCTCCTCGCAGGCGGAGAGATAGCATAATATCTGATTGTTTATGCACTTCATCGCATATGAAAGCGATTTGTCACTATATACTGACATAGCCTGCCCCCGTTATAGCGACTCGAAATAGCGCTTCATTGTTGCGGCGTCCTCCGCCTGGGTTCCGTCGGACTCGCAGATTATGGACGGCTGCATTCCGCGCTTGTGTATCTCTTCCATCAGCGGCTCGAAATCGGGACCGTACACGAAATCATCAAAGGTAAGATGGCGCTTTTCACCGCCGGTGGTGTATTCAATCTTGCTGAAATGAATGTGCATATTTGAAAGCCGCTCGAAGCCGAGTTTATTTTCGATAAGGTCGAGCATGGCGGCGTAATCCTCCCGCGACTTTATGCCGCCGAGGGTGCGGGCGTTAAGGTGCCCGAAATCCACCGTGGGAAGAAATCTCTCGTCCACGCCGCAGAGCTCCAGCACCTCTTCAAGAGTGCCGAGCTGGTTTATCTTGCCCATAGTTTCGGGGCAGATGATGATGTCGGACAGACCCGCCTCATCAAGTGCCGCCTGCGAGCGCCTGAGCGTATCCGCCGCAAGGGCGGTCGCTTCCTCGCGGGACATTTTCGAGCAGCTTCCCGAATGGACGACTATTTTCCTCGCCCCGACGGACTTCGCCGCCTGCGCTGACTGGAGGATATAATCCACGCTCTTGAGCCGCGTTTCCTCCGTCACGGAAGAAAGCGAGATGAAATACGGCGCATGGAGCGTTACATTTATCCCGTGCTCCTTTGCAAGGGACGGGAGAAGCTCCGTTGTTGCAGCGCTTATGCGCACGCCCCTGCCGCATTCAACTTCATATCCGTTAAGTCCCATTGAGATCAGGTATTCGGGGAGATCCTGCGGGAACTTACGCTTGCCCCAGCTTATGGAATTGCCGCCCGGTCCGAATGATATCGCCATTATTTCAACTCCAGTTTCGAATAATCCCTGTGAAAGACAACGCTCTCCAGCCGCCTTTTGAGGCGGAACGTCCATGTTTTCTCAAGATGGAACGGCTCAACAAGCACCGTCCTTACGCCTTTAAGGTTTCCCGCCATAACATCCGTGAAGATCTGGTCGCCGACGACAAGGGTTTCCTCCCTGCCGGCGCCCATAGCCTTCATCGCGCGGGTTATGCCGAAAGTAAGCGGCTTTGCGCCGTTCGCCGTGAACTCCAGCCCCAGCATTGCCGCCAGCGGTGCTACGCGCTTGTTTGTGTTGTTGGAAACCACGCGCATTTTTATCCCAAGCGCCCGCATTTCGTCGAGCCACTCGGTCACGCCCTCCTCCGCAGCGGGGTTTCCGTGCATGGAAAGCGTGTTGTCCATGTCCAGCACAAGCGCCTTTACATGGTTCTTTTCAAGAAAATCCGCGTTTATCTGCAAAACGCTTTTCAGCCAGAATGTCGGCTTAAACAGCATAGCCACCTCATATTCTTACATACAATTAAAGCGGGCATAATCTGCCCGCCTCAATCGTCGATTTTAAGTAGCACAAGGCAAACTCTAAATCAGATAAGTTCCGAATCAGAACTTGCGCTTGCGAGCAGCTTCGGACTTCTTTTTACGTTTTACCGAAGGCTTTTCGTAATGCTCTCTTTTACGAACTTCAGCAAGAACGCCGTCCCTTGCGCATGAACGCTTGAAGCGCTTGAGAGCGGTATCAAGAGATTCATTTTTGCCAAGACGAATTTCTGCCATCTATATTTCCCTCCCTTTGCCATCGGGCATAGGTTATCTACAAAAAAGTAGTTATACAAAAAGTATATATTAGATTATACACCATATATACCATTTTGTCAAGTAGTTATTCGGTTTTTTTTTGAATTTTTTTCAATCCGTAATTATGTCGGAAATATCGACCTCTGTGCCGTCAGTCCAGAGGTGCTCGAGCTGATAGAAATCTCTCGTTTCGTCAAGGAAAACGTGCACGATGATATCGACATAATCCAGTACGATCCAGTTTCTGCTCTGAATACCCTCTACGCTCTTGGGCTGGACGCCCTTGAGCCCGAGCTGATATTCCACCTCGTCCGCCAGTGCCTTTACATGGGTCGCGCTGGAAGCGGAGGCGATTACGAAATAATTCGCAAGTATGGTAAGGTCGCCGACCTTTAATGCCTTTATCTTTTCGGCCTTTTTGGAATCAAGCGCCTTTACGGCGATTTCTAATTCTTCTCTGTCGGTCATAAGCTCTCCTTGTTTTTATTGTATTTAAGATAATAATTATACGCCGAAACCGTGTACCGCGGAAGCATACCGCACTTTGCGCACACGTTCTTGATCTGATAAATCAGCGCAACGGACATTGCCTTGTTTATATCATCATAGCAAATTTTGCGGAACTTGTCAACATCCTTGTAATCGCGCTCCGCAGATATCATGTCGCCGAGATAAACTATCTTCTCGATAAGCGTCATCTTTGCGCAGCCGACGGTATGGAAGCGTATCGCGCAGATTATCTCCTCGTCGTCTATTTTAAGCTTCTCGCGGACGTAATAACCGCCGGCAACGGCATGCCACAGCGCGGGGGTATAAACCTCCGCCGGGTCCGGGGACAGTCCGCTGTCAACGGTGAACTGCTTCTGCCGCTCGGGAAGATCCTCTTTCATGATATCATGAAGCATTCCCGCAAGATAGCTGCGCTTTTCATCCGCGCCGTAATGTTCGGCGAGGTCATAGCACGCCTCCGCAACGTTCATGCTGTGGGTAAAGCGCTTCTTTGAAAGGCGCTCCTTTAACAGCTTTTCGTATTTGTCATATTCCTCGTATCTGCTCAAGGATGATTACCTCCGTGTATGCAGTTTCAGCGGTAAAGACAGTGTTCCGCGATGTATTCCGCCGCGCCATCGGGAACAAGCCCCGCGATATCCTCGCCTGCGGCGATCTTCTCCCTTATTTCCGTGGAGCTTATATCCACCGCCTGCGTCGGAAGAACGCGTATCTTTCCCATCTCGTTTGCGAATTCCAGCATATCGGGATAGCTGTCGCCGCCCCTCGCCACTGCGCAGACCTTAGCTTCGTTCAGGATCGCTTCATACTTGAACCACTGATCAAAGCTGTACAGCATATCCCCGCCGATAAGCAGGAAAAACTGATCATCGGGGAACTGACGCTTCAGCTCGCGGATAGTGTTGATGGTAAAGCTTGTACCGCCGAGCCTGCGCTCTATATCCGAAATTTCCGCGCCCGCGATGTGGCCGAATGCGCGCCTGCACATCTCCGCCCTGTCGTCGAACGGGGCAAGCTTTGTTGCCTTGTGCGGGGATTCGAACGTGGGGATAATCAGAAGCTTTTTTAATTTCAGCTGCTTCACTGCTTCCTCGGCGAGCCTTACATGGCCGTTGTGCACGGGGTTGAACGCTCCGCCGAATATTCCCGTCTTAGTCAAGCTCGATCACCCTCTTCTTGGGATCCTTGCTTCTGCGCCAGAGCACGAACTTGCGCCCGATGACCTGAACGACATCCGCGCCGAGCTGCTCCGCGATGGCGTCCGCCGCCTCGCGGGATGAATAATCGCAGTTCTCCTGCACGCCGACCTTGATAAGCTCGCGCGCGTTGATAGCGTCGTCAAGCTGCTTTATGAGCTCGTCGCCTATGCCCTGCTTTCCGACATAGAAAATGCAGTTGTAGCCCTGAGCGATGGAGCGCAGGTGCGCCCTCTGTTTACTTGTAAGCATTAAGAAAATTTCTCCTTTAATATTTCCGCGAGCTGCTCAAATGCCTTCGCGCGGTGGGAAATCTTGTTCTTTTCCTCCGCGTCGACGGTCGCCATGCTCTCGTCCTCATCCAGCATGAATATGGGGTCATAGCCGAAGCCGTTGGTTCCTACCATTTCATCGCCTATGTATCCCTCAACAATGCCGTTTACGGAATACTCATCGTCCTCTGCGTAGATAAAATATATCGAGCATACGAAGCGTGCATCGCGCAGCGGGCGTGCAACGCCGTGCATCTCCTCCAGGACCTTTTTGCAGCGCTCCTTGTCGGTCGCGCCCTCTCCTGCATAGCGCGCGGAATATACTCCCGGGGCGCCGTCGAGAAAGTCTATTTCAAGACCGCTGTCGTCTGCGATGGTGGGAAGATGCGTTGCCTCGAACACAGCGCGCGCCTTGATGTGCGCGTTTTCTTCAAAGGTATCTCCGTCCTCGATTATCTCGCCTGTAAAGCCTGCCTCTCGCATGGATATCGCCTCGAAGCCATAGGGTCTGAGAAGCTGTCTGAATTCGCGTATCTTACCCTGATTGTCGGAGGCGATAACTATCCGCTGTCGGACAGGCGTGTTGGCGGCGGGTTTATCTTCTCCGGATTTGTGATGATGTTTCATTTTAGTTCCTTTCAATATAAAAAATATATTATTTACTCAAACAGAGCCTCAACATAATCCGCAGGGATGAACGGCTGGAGATCGTCTATTTTCTCGCCGACGCCCACAAGCTTCACGGGTATGCCGAGTTCATTCTTTATAGGTATTATTATACCACCTTTTGCGGTTCCGTCAAGCTTTGTGAGAACAATTCCCGTAATTTCGGCACTTTCACTGAAAAGCTTGGCCTGATTGACTGCATTTTGTCCTGTTGTTGCATCAAGAACCAGCAGAGTTTCCACCGAAGCGCCCGGGAGTTCGCGCGAAACCACCCTTGCTATCTTCTTCAGTTCCTCCATGAGGTTCTTTTTATTGTGAAGTCTGCCCGCGGTATCGCAGAGGACAACATCCGCGCCGCGCGCCTTTGCCGCGCTTATCGCGTCGAAAACCACCGCCGCAGGGTCGCTGCCCTCGCTGTGCTTTACTATCTCTACCCCCGCGCGGTCGGTCCACACATTGAGCTGGTCTATCGCCGCCGCTCTGAACGTATCCGCCGCCGCAACGATAACGCGCTTTCCGCTGCGCCTGAGGTTTGCCGCAAGCTTGCCGATGGTGGTGGTCTTTCCCGCACCGTTTACGCCGATGACCATTATCACCGACGGCTTGGTATCAAGCACCAGCTCGTTTCCGCCTGTCAGCATCTCCGCGATGATCCCGCGGAGCAGGGTCTTTACCTCGGCGGGGTCGGTGGTGCCTGTGCGCTTTACCTCCTTGCGGAGCCTGTCGCATATTTCCATGGAGGTTTCCGCGCCGATATCCGAAAGTATCAGCGTTTCCTCCAGCTCGTCGAAGAAGTCCTCGTCTATTTTCGTAAAGGAATTGATAAGCTGCTCGACCTTGCTTATGAAGCCGTCGCGGGTCTTTTTCAGACCGTTTTTCAGCTTTGTGAACAGCCCCTCGTGCTTCGGCGCTTCCGCTTCCTCGGGGATGTCCTCGGTTTCCTCGGCGGTTGGCTCGAAAAGCTCCTCGGTCATTTTCTCAAAGGCGGCTTCCTCCGCTTCGGCGGGGGCGCCGGCTTCTTCCGCACCGAAAATGCTTTCTGCATTTTCCTCGGCGGCTTCGGAAAGGATGTCCGGTGTTTCGGAGAACATCTCGGCGGGCTGCCCGGAATGTTCCTCGGGTGGTATTTCTTCGGGCTGCTCCGAGGGTTCTTCCGCAGCTTCGGTCAGTTCCTGCTCCTCGGTAACGCTTTCCTCTACCTGTGGCTTTTTCTTTCTGAATTTATCAAAAAATCCCATAAAACCTCCGTTCGGTTTACTTTAGTTCAACATCAAGTTCATCGGTAAGCTCGCGGCGAAGCAGACGGGAAACTCCCTTTTCCTGCATAAATACGCCGTACAGCACCTCGCAGCCCTCAATAGTGCCGCGGCGGTGGGTTATTACCATAAGCTGCGTCTGATTGCTGAACTGATTAAGGTAGGAAATATACTTGTCGACATTCACATCGTCCAGCGCCGCGTCGACCTCGTCGAGCATACAAAACGGCGTGGGGCGGTGCATAAGTATCGCGAAATAAATCGTGATGGCAACCATAGTCTGCTCGCCGCCGGAAAGGGAGATAAGGTTCTTTATTACCTTTCCCGGGGGCGCGGCGTTTATCTCTATGCCGGAATTCAGCACATCATCGGGATCGGTGAGTTCCAGTTCCGCATGCGCGCCGTCGCCGAATATCTGCACGAATATCTCCTTGAAGTGCGTGTTGATGTCCTCAAAGCTGTGCAGGAACCGCGTTTTTATATCCTCCGTAAGCTGCTCTATGAGCTTTTCAAGCTCGCGCTTGGATTTTTCTATGTCGCTTAACTGCGCAGTCTGGAATTCGTATCGCTCCGAAACCTCGCGGTATTCCTCAATGGAAGCCATGTTTACGATACCCAGCGAATTTATGCGCTTGTTCAGCTCCGCAAGGTCGTTTTCGGCGACCATAAGGTTTTCGGGAAGCTGTGTCTGCTCCGTCGCCTGTGAAACCGTCAGATCGTAATTCTCAAACAGCAGGCTCACTATGCTGTCGTAGGATTTCTGCATCGATGCGCGGCGCTCCTCAAGGCGCGCAACCTCGCGGGAGAATTTCTCCTTGTTGCCGCCCGCTTCATTTATCTCGCGGTGCAGTTCGTTTATCCTCTGCTCCAGCCCCGATATTTCACCGGAAAGGCGGGTGATCTCGCTGTTCTTTTCGGTGAGCTCTCCGCTGCCGTTTTCTATCTCAAGGCGGATACGCTCAATGTTTTCGCGTATATTTCTGTCGCTTTCGTCGAGGTCAGCCATCGCCTGCTTGTAACCGCCGCTGTTTTCCAGCATCATCCTGCGGTTATTTTCGGCGCTGCGTATCTCGATTTTGAGCGCGTCGATATCCTTCAGCGCAGAAAGCTTATCGAGGTTAAGCTGCTGGATCTGCTCGGAAAGCGAGCGGATATGCTCCTCAAATTCCTTTCTGCCCGCGCTCTGCTCCGCGTGGACGCTCTCAAGCTGAGAGATCTTCTCCTGCGCCTGCGAAGCGATTTTGTGCTGCTCGTCGGCGGTTCCGCGCTGCTGTGCTATCTGCGCGTCGAAGCGCGCGAGGGTCTGCTTCGAGGTTTCACCCTGCTTTGAAAGCTGCTCGATAAGGCTGTTAAGACGGGATATTTCCGCATTGGCGCGTATCTCCTCGCCGTCAAGCTCGCGCAGTCTGTCCTGCATTCCCTCCATCTCGATGGCAGACTTCGCTGCCTCCGCCTGATAGCGGGAGTATTCCTCGGTCTTGTCCTTGACGCTCTGGCGGAGGACTGTAACCTCGGTATAGAGTGCGTCTATCTCCTGCTTTCTGGAGATTATTCCACCCTTGTTTATCCTCGAACCGCCCGTAAACGAACCGCCCGCGTTGACAAGCTGTCCGTCAAGGGTCACTATTCTGAATTTATAGCCGTATTTCTTGCCGATATAGGTCGCCGTGGCGATATCGTCAACGACGGCGGTGGTGCCGAGGAGATTTTTGATTATCTCGGTGTATTCGTCGGCGCACTCGACAAGCTCGCTTGCGATGCCCTCGAAACCGCGCTCGGACATCAGCCGCGGCTCGTTCAGATTTCTGCCGCGCATGGATGTCAGCGGATAGAACGTCGCACGTCCCGCGCCGGTTTCCTTTAAGAAGCGGATACAGCGGTTGGCGGTTTCCTCGTTATCGACGATGATGTTCTGCATAACCGGCTGAAGCACCGTTTCAATGGCAAGGACGTACTTCTCGTCCACCGTGATGACATCCGCAACGATGCCGTGTATGCCCGAAAGCCTGTTCTGCTCGGAGGCGTTCATTACCTCCTTAACGGAACGGTAATAGCCCTCCTTGCTCTTTTCGATATCAGAAAGCACGCGGTATCTCTGCTGCTTTTCACCCAGCTTTGCGTTCACTTCGTCGAGGGCGGCGCGCGCTTCGTTCATGCGGCGTTTTTTGCCCTCGTTTAGTTTTTCGCAGCCCGCGATACGATTTTTCATCGTTTCGCGCTCTTCAGTCACGCTCTGAACCGCCGCCTTTGCCTGCGAAAGCTCTTCATTATACTGCGCGGTCTTGCCCTCGCTGTCCTCAAGGTCGGCGAGGAAAACCTTTTTCTGCTCCTCCGCTTCCTGCGCGGAATGCTCCGACTGGGCGGCGGCTATCTCGGCTTCGCTTTTGCTGCGGTATGCTTCCGCGAGCTCGCCTTCAACCGCGGAAAATTCCGCCCCCGCTTCGCTGCTCTTTTTGGATATTTCGGAAAGTTCGCCGCCCGCCTGCTCCATTTTTTTATCGAGGGCGTCGGCTTCCGCCTGCTTGTCGGCAATTCTCGAATTTATCTCGGATATCCTGCTGTCGAAATCTGCGCTGCTCTGCTCGGCGTTTTTAAGCTGCTCGGTGAGTTCCGTACGGCGCTGCTCGTTGTGCCGCAGGTCGTTCTCTGCGACCTGCACCGCCGCGCGCTTTTCAGCGAGTTCGTCGTTTGCCGCCTGTATTCCCGAGCGGCAGCGCTCCAGCGTTCCCTGAACCGAAAGTTTCTCGTCCGCAAGCTTTTCTATCTCGTCCTGCGCACGCTGCGCGTCGCGGTCGTAGTGCTCGCATTCGCCGCGGTTGAGCAGCAGGTCGTCGTCCAGCTTTTTGAGCTGCTCCCTGCGCTCGTTGAGCTTCGCAACGCTAACGGATATCTCAAGTTCCTTTTTCTGCGTCATGAGCTCCGACGCCAGTGCAGCCTTTTCCGACTGTTTTTTCAGTATAGGCAGGCGCTCCTCGTCCATGCGGATTATGTCGCGCTGCCTTGTTATGTTTTCCTCGGCGGTGGCAAGCTGCTTCTCCGCGTCCGCCTTTTTGTGAAGAAACAGCGATACTCCCGCCGCTTCCTCAAATATTTCGCGGCGCTGGGTGCCGCGGGCGTTGACTATCTCCGCAACTCTTCCCTGTCCGATTATCGAATAGCCGTCGCGGCCGAGACCCGTGCCCATAAGGAGTTCCTGTATATCTTTCAGGCGGCTTTTCTGCCCGTTTATAAGGTACTCGCTCTCGCCGGAACGATAAAGCTTACGCGAAATTACCACTTCGTCGGCGTCCACGCTGAGCGCCCTGTCGGTGTTATCCATCGTCAGCGCGACCTTTGCAAAGCCCATGGGCTTGCGCTCCACGGTGCCGTGGAAGATAACATCCTCCATCTTCTCGCCGCGCAGGGTTTTCGCGCCCTGCTCTCCCATTACCCACCGCAGGGCGTCGCTTATATTGCTCTTGCCGTTGCCGTTGCTGCCGACTACCGCAGTGGTCTTGGTGTCGAAATTCAGCACGGTCTTGTCCGCAAAGGACTTGAACCCGTGAATTTCAAGTGTCTTAAAAAACATTAATTATCCTCTGTCCTCGGGAACTATCGCGAGTTGCGTCCCCGCCTGCTCCCTGACCTTTATTTTAAAGCCGGCTTCACCGAGCGCCGCGATGTTCCAGCGGTGCTGCCCGATGACCCTGCTTATATTTTTCCTGTCCGTAAAAACGGTATAATTACCCTTGGGAAGCGCGCCGAATTCGCGCTGCATTTCCCGCAGAAACAGCCTGCTCTCGCATATCTCGCGGAACGCGGGATGATACACTCCGCCGAGCATTTCCCGCTCTACATCGGGGCTTGCGTGAAGTCCCATGCGTATCACAGCGATGTTGTTTCTCTCAAACAGTTCAAGCAGCTCCGCGCAGATATCCACGGTCTGCTCAAACGTAAAGCTTGTGTACTCGCCCTTTTCGTAAAGATTGCCGAGCCGCGTGCCTTTCAGTATAACCGTCGGGTAGACCCTTACTGTTTTCGGCGCGAGCGCGACGAATTCCTCCGCGGTGTGGCGCACATTTTCGATACTGTCGCGGTACAGCCCCGTCATCATCTGAAGCCCCAGTTCAATGCCGCTCTGCTTTATAAGCTTCGCCGCCCTGCGGACATCATCAGATGTGTGTCCCCTGTCGTTTGCAGAAAGCACCTCGTCGCTCATGGACTGCGCGCCGAGTTCTATCGCCGTGACGCCGTAGCTTTTCAGCAGCGAAAGTATCTCCTCTGAAATGCAGTCGGGGCGGGTAGAGCAGCGTATGCCGTTGTACGCGGGGTACTTCTCCATCGCCGCCTTTGCCGCGTCCAGCAGCTCCGTCATGTAATCCCGCGGGACCGCCGTGAAGCTGCCGCCGAAAAATGCTATCTCCGCGTTCATCCCGATATCGGAAAGATGTCCCGCCTGTTCCTCGAGCATACGCGCGACGTCATCGCCACGCGGCGGCTTCACCGTTCCCGAAATGCTGCGCTGGTCGCAGAAGCTGCACCGATACGGGCAGCCGACGTGCGGAATGAAAATGGATACGTTAGTCTGTTTCATAGCCCATCAGGCGTATTGCCTCGCGAGCCGCCGCCTGCTCCGCTTCTTTCTTGCTCTGTCCCTTGCCGCTGCCGATGACCTGTCCGTTAAGCAGCACATCCGCGGTGAAAAGCTTGTGGTGGCTCTCGCCCTCCTCGTCCGTCACCTCATAGGAAACGTGCTCCTCGGGGTTCTGCTGTATTATTTCCTGTAAAATCGTCTTGTAGTCGCCGAGCTTCACCTTGCCGCTCTTCAGCGCTTCTATCGAGGGGACAAATCTCATAATGAACTTATCCGCTTCATCCATCCCTCCGTCGAGGAATATCGCGGCAATGACCGCTTCGAATGCATCGGCAAGTATCGAGCGTCTGTCGCGGCCGCCGGTCATTTCCTCGCCCTTGCCGAGGAAGATGAACTTTCCGAGGTCTATCCTTTTCGCGAAGCTGTAAAGCGAGTTTTCGCACACGATGGACGCGCGCAGCTTTGTCAGCCCGCCCTCGGGAACGGTCGTCATATTCTTGAACAGATACTGCGAAACCACTATCTGCAGCACCGCGTCGCCGAGAAATTCAAGTCGCTCGTTGCTGCCGTTGTTTTTTCCGCCGGAATAGCTGGAGTGGGTCAGAGCCCGCTCAAGATAAGCGATGTTGGTGAACTTATGCCCCAGCCTGTCCTCAAATTCATGCAGATCAGCCATTTCAGACCTCTTCCTTTGCTCCGAGCTTTGCGATGGCCTCGGTCATTTCCTCGATGGCGTTGTTTTCAACAAACATCTTCGCCTGTCTGAACGCGCCGAAGAACGCAATGGCGTCGCTGCTTCCGTGCGCCTTGAACACGGGCTTCGCCGTGCCGAGCAGCGGCGAGCCGCCGATGGTCTTGTAATCCATCTGCTTCATGAACACGCCGAGCTGTTTCTTTACGCACAGCGCACCAAGCTTTGTAAGCAGGTTTGCGAAGAATATGGACTTCAGCGCGTCTTTCATCAGTGCGCCCATGCCCTCGCATGCCTTGAGATAAACGTTACCCGTAAAGCCGTCGGTCACAAGGACATCCACCGCGCCCAGCGGCACCTCGCGCGCCTCTACATAACCGACAAAGTTGACGGGGGTGTTTTCAAGGAGCTTCTTTGTTTCGTGCTCAAGCTCCCTGCCCTTTTCGTCCTCGGTTCCGATGTTGAGCAGGCCGACGCGGGGATTTTTAACGCCCATGGTCTTTTCCATGAAGCAGCTTCCCATTATCGCAAACTGCTGGAGCATTTCGGGGCGGCATTCGATATTCGCGCCGCCGTCGAGAACGCAGTAGCGCGTTCCTCCCTTGCATGGCATGAGCGGTACCAGCGCGGTGCGCTTTACGCCCTTGATACGCTTCTCGATCATTGTTCCGCCGATAACGATCGCGGCAGTGCTGCCTGCGCTTATTGCCGCGTCGGCATCCCCGCGGGCAAGCATATTGAACGCAACGCCCATGGATGTTCCGGCCTTTTCCTTGAGTATCGAGCGGGGATTATCCTCGGTGGTTATCACACCCTCGGCGGGGATAAGCTCAATGCCTTTTCTGTTTATTTTCAGCGCGTTCATGCGGTCCTCGAGCACCATTATATCGCCCGTCACCGCGACCTCTATACCAAGGCCCTCCACCGCCATAGCGGCGCCCTTGAGCACTTCGTCCGGAGCATTATCGCCGCCGAAACCATCTATTACAATTTTCATATTGACCACCTTTATGTATCGGCTCTTAAAACCTTGTCCAAATCTTCAAGCGCACGCTTTGCCAGCGCCGCGTATTTTTCCTGCTTTCCGCGGATGTTCTCTTCCGGCGGGGGGAGTATTCCCATGTTGCTTCCCATCGGCTGAAAATCCGTCACGGACGGGTCGCTGATATACGCCGAAAGGGCGCCGAGCATTGTTGTCCTCGGGAACACCGTTGGTGTCCTGCCCTCCAGCCTGTCCGCCAGCGCACGACCCGCCGCAATGCCGCTTGCCGCACTCTCGACATAGCCCTCAACACCTGTTATCTGCCCGCCGAAGAACACATTATCCGAGCCGCGAAGCATAAAATGAACATCCAGCAGCCGCGGGCTGTCGATGAACGTATTCCTGTGCATAACGCCGTACCGCGCGAATTCCGCGTTTTCAAGCCCGGGTATCATGGAGAACACGCGCTTCTGCTCGCCGAATTTCAGGTTTGTCTGAAACCCCACAAGATTATACAGCGAACCATCGCGGTTTTCCTTGCGGAGCTGCACCGCCGCGTATGGGCGCCTGCCCGTTCTCGGGTCGGTGAGCCCAACGGGTTTCATGCAGCCGTAGCGGACGCTTTCTATTCCTCTCTTCGCAAGTACTTCCACGGGCATACAGCCCTCGTAAACCTTCATTCCGCTCTGTTCGGAGGGGCGGTCGAATTCCTTTAACGGTGCGCTTTCCGCATGAATAAGCGCTTCATAAAAGCGTTCGTATTCTTCCTTATCCATCGGGCAGTTGATATAATCCGCGTCGCCCTTATCATATCTAGTCTGAAAGAACGCCTTTGTGAAATCAATGCTCTCTGCCGTTACGATGGGGGCCGCCGCGTCATAGAAGCTCAGCCCCTCGCCGCACACGCCGCGTATTTTTTCCGCCAGCGCATCGGATGTAAGCGGACCCGTGCAGATCACGGTGTTTTCCGTCGGGAACTCCGATATCTCTCCGCTCACCACGGTAATATTCGGGTGCGATGTAACCAGCCGCGTGACTTCGTCCGAGAAATCCGTCCTGTTCACCGCCAGCGCTCCGCCGGCGGGCACGGAGGTCTTTTCCGCCGCATTGAGTATCACCGAGCCGAGCCTGCGCATTTCCTCCTTGAGGAGCCCGCAGGCGCTCTCCACCCGCGCAGCTTTCAGGGAATTCGAGCAGACAAGCTCCGCAAATCCCGCATATTTATGCGCGGGGGAAAACTTCTGCGGCTTCATCTCGCAGAGTTCCACCTCGAAACCGCGCTGCGCAAGCTGCATAGCTGCCTCGCAGCCTGCAAGCCCCGCGCCGATAACCTTAACCTTCATCAGTTTTATCCTTTTTATCCAGAGGACGCTCGTAGCCGCAGCCCTCTCTTGCACAATATATCTTGCCCAGCTTGCCCGCCTTTTTGAAGAGGGACGCGCCGCACTGCGGACATTTCTCCTCTATGGGGAGATCCCACGTCATAAAATTGCAGGTCTGATAATTCTCGCAGCCATAGAAAGGCTTGCCCTTCTTCGACTTCTTCGCGAGCATTTTCTTGCCGCAGCGGGGGCACGCGCCCTTTGTTTCGGTGACGATCTTCTTTGTATTCTTGCATTCGGGAAAGCCGGAGCAGCCGAGGAATTTTCCGTATGGTCCTATCTTGATTACCATGGGCTTTCCGCACTGCTCGCACACGATATCCGTAGGCTCGTCGGGCACCTTTACGCGCTTGCCCTCCATGTCCTGCTCTGCCTTTTCCAGCGAGGCAGCAAAGCCGCCGTAGAACTTCCGCATGGTTTCTACCCAGTTTTTCGTACCCTTTTCAATATCGTCGAGGTCGCTTTCCATCTTCGCGGTGAATTTCACATCAACTATGTTGTTGAAATGATCCTTCAGCAGCTCGGTTATGACCTCGCCGAGGGCGGTGGGCTTTAGCTGATTGCCTGTTTCACGCTCGACATAATGGCGGTCGAGTATCGTGGAGATCGTGGGGGCATAGGTGGACGGGCGGCCGATGCCGTTTTCCTCCAGCGCCTTGATAAGCGACGCTTCGTTGTAGCGCGCGGGGGGCTGAGTGAAGTGCTGGTTTCCGAGCACTTCCTTGGGTCTGAGCTTCTCGCCCTTTTCTATCTTCGGGAGTGCGCCGCTCTGTTCGTCGTCGTTCTCCTTGGTCTCTTCGTAAAGTCTTGTAAAGCCATCGAAGCGCACAGAATACCCACTTGCCTTGAACAGGCAGTCCGCCGCGGTGATATCAACCGAAACGGTGTCCATAACAGCATTCTGCATCTGGCTCGCCATAAAGCGCTCCCATATCAGCTTATAAAGCTTATACTGGTCGGACGTGAGGGAGCCCTTTACCTTTTCGGGGGTAAGGCTCACCGTGGTGGGACGTATCGCCTCGTGGGCGTCCTGCGCGTTGGATTTTGTGCGGAACGTGCGGGGCTTTTCGGGGAGATAATCCGCGCCGTAAAGTTCCTTTATCAGCTCCGCCGCGGCGGTCTTTGCCTCGTCTGATATACGCAGCGAGTCGGTTCTCATGTAAGTAATAAGACCGACAGCGCCCATTCCCTCTACATCGATACCTTCGTACAGTTCCTGCGCAGCCTTCATCGTGCGGCGTGCCTGGAACGACAGCCTGCGGGAAGCTTCCTGCTGAAGCGTGGATGTCGTAAAGGGCGGTGCGGGCTGCTTTTTGCGCTGGGATTTTCTTAGGTTAGTGACTGTATATTCAGCGTTTTCAAGCTTGGCAAGGATGGCGTCCGCCTGTGCCTTGTCGGCTATCTGCGCCTTTTCGCCGTTGACTTCCGCAAGCTTTGCGGCAAACGCGCGCTTGGATGAAGCCGCAATAAACTTCGCGTCTATCGTCCAGTATTCCTGCGATACGAACTCGCGTATCTCGTTTTCGCGGTCAACGATTATTCTTACCGCAACGGACTGAACTCGTCCCGCCGAAAGCCCGCGCCTTACCTTTTTCCAGAGGAACGGCGAAAGCTTGTATCCGACGATACGGTCGAGCACGCGGCGCGCCTGCTGCGCGTCAACAACATCGTGGTCGATGGTGCGCGGATGGCTCATGCCGTACTGAACGCCTGTCTTTGTGATCTCGTTGAATGTCACGCGGACGGGAGCGTTCTCGTCAATGTTAAGCAGGTGCGACAAATGCCACGCAATTGCTTCTCCCTCGCGGTCCGGGTCGGTAGCGAGATATACTGTCCCACAGGACTTCGCGTGCTTTTTCAGTTCTTTTATGACATCGGATTTATCCTTCATGTTGACATACTGAGGCTGGAAATCGTGCTCGATATCAACGCCGAGCTTGGATTTCGGAAGGTCTATTATATGACCCGTGGACGCGATAACATCGTACCCCGCCCCGAGATATTTCTTTACGGTTTTCGCCTTGGAAGGCGACTCAAGAATAACAAGGTCTGACACCAATGTTTCCCCCATTTTCGATTTAGAAACAAGCACCGCAAAGCCGAAAGACGGCTCTTTAAGCTTTGCGGTACTTTCTGCCCGTGCAGAAAGTAAGGACAAAACCGTGCAATTTCGCGCGGTATCATCCGAAACTTACCGTGAGAACTCCCACAGAATTATCGCCGCGGCCGCCGCCGCATTCAGCGACTCCGCCCCCGTGATGGGGATATACAAAGAATATGTGCAGTTTTCGGCGGTTTCATTCGAGATGCCGCTGCCCTCGCTGCCGATCACCACCGCCGCTTTCTCGGGAAAGCCAAATTCGCCGAGCCGCAGTGCGGTTTCGTCCAACTTCGCGCCGTATACCAAAAAACCGCGCGCTTTCAGCTTTTCTATCTCCGCTGTTCCGTCCGAAACAACACACGGAAGCCTGAAAACGCTGCCCATTGAAGCCCGCATGGTCTTTGGCGACCAGATATCCGCACAGCCGTTTATCAGCAGAGCGCCGTCCAGCCCAAGCGCCTCGGCGGTACGTATCACCGTGCCGACATTCCCGGGATCCTGCACACCGTCGAGAATGACGATCCTGCGCGCCTTCTCCGAAAAATCCCCCGCGGCGGGCTTTTCGCCCACGGCAAAAAGTCCCTGCGGAGATTTCGTATCGGAAATATATTCAGCGACGTCCTCGGTTATTACAGCGCTTTCCAGTGCCTTTTCAATCAGGGCGCGCACCGTCTGCGGATATTTTTCAGCAGCCTTTTCGGTATAAAGCGCCTGCGTCAGCACATATTCCGAGCGGGAAAGCTCGCCGCAGAGATGGTCGCCCTCCGCCGCGAAAAGCCCCAGCTCGTCCCGCATTTTCTTGTCCCGCGATAATTCGCGGAAACGGCGGACAGCGTCGTTTTTCCTCGAAGAAATCGTCAACGAAATATACCCCCTACATAGCAGAAAATCTCACGCCCTCCGAAAAAGACGTGAGATGATATCCCAATTAAAGCGCTGCCTTTGCCTTCTCGGTGAGAGCGGTAAAGCCTGCTGCGTCATTGATAGCGATCTCGGAAAGCATCTTTCTGTTGAGAGTGATGTTAGCCTTCTTCAGACCGTTCATGAATGTGGAGTAGTTCATGCCGTTTGCCTTTGCAGCAGCGGAAATTCTTGTGATCCACAGTCTTCTGAAATCTCTTTTCTTCAGTCTTCTGCCGATGTAAGCATACTGACCGGACTTCATTACGGCTTCCTTAGCAGTCTTGAACAGTCTGCTCTTGCCGCCCCAGTAACCCTTAGCGAGCTTTAATGTTTTATTTCTTCTCTTGCGAGTTGCGAGCGCACCCTTAATACGTGCCATCTTTCAATTACCTCCTGTTGTTTTGTGCGGAAAGGCTTATTCCGCGTTTAGTGCTCCTATCCTTGAGCGGTGATTATTTGTACGGAATAAGGCTCTTTACTGCTGCAACGTTGGTAACGTCAGCGTATGCGCCTACGCGCAGACCTCTCTTGCGCTTTGTGGTCTTCTTGGTAAGAATATGACGCTTGCCGCAGTGCTGCATCTTTACCTTACCGGTCTTTGTCAGCTTGAAGCGCTTTTTAGCTCCGCTGTGTGTTTTGATCTTAGGCATTTTGTTATCCTCCTTGAGTTTTTCTTCGGAACGGAACCCGCCCCGCGTCCGCCGAAAGCGGACAAGATGTATCTTTCCGACGGGCGGAAAAATAAGCTTGGTTAAAGTGCGCCTTGGCGCATATCTTACTTCTTGGGGCTCAGTACCACCGCGTAGTTCTTACCCTCGAGCTTGGAGGGCTTCTCAGAACCGCCGTACTCAGAAACAGCGTCCATGAACTTCTTCATCAGATCGTCGCCGAGGTTCATGTGGGAAAGCTCTCTTGCGCGGCGGAAACGGATCGTTACCTTTACCTTGTCGCCGTTCTGGAGGAACTTTATGCAGTTCTTGACCTTGATGTTAAAGTCGTTGGTGTCGATGTTAAGGGACATCTTTATCTCCTTGACCTCGGCCTGCTTCTGGTTCTTCTTTGCTTCCTTTTCCCTCTTGGCCTGCTCGAAACGGTACTTGCCGTAATCCATTATGCGGCATACCGGAGGATTTGCTGTGGGGGAGATCATTACAAGATCGAGATCCGCCTCAATGGCTTTCGCAAGTGCGTCCGCCGAGGACATGATGCCGAGCTGTTCTCCGTCGGTACCGATTACTCTTACCTCTTTCTCACGGATATCCTCATTGATGAGCTGTTCTTTCGTGCTGATACTAAGCACCGCCTTTCTGTTTTGACACGCGGCAGAATTGCCGATAGAAATAAAATAAGCGCGAGCACACTACTCACGCTTAACATAAAATGCCTGTACGGCTTATTCACATTAAACAACCGCGCCTGACAGAACGCTCGTCGGCGGGTGAGAGTGTGGTGGCTCTGCTTTATTACCTGTTAATATTACCACATTCAAAACAATTTGTCAAGGGGTATTTTAAAATTTTTTCCGCGCAGGAAATTTTTTATCCCGCGCGGAAATTTTTATTCTGCTGTGTTTACTTCCGTCTTGTCGTCTGCGGCTTCTTCTGCGGTTTCATCGGGCTTTTTTCCGGTGGTTTCATCGGATGCCGTTTCGGAGGTTTCCTCTGTTATATTCTCGGTGCCCGCCGTCTTGGCTGCCTTTCTCTTCTTTCTCTTCTTGTGGATTATTACCGCAATGATTATCAGCGCCAGCAATGCCGCGCCGCCGCCCGCCGCAATAAAGATGAAAGGATTTACTGCCTTCGGCGTGGTGGACAGGTCAAACTCACTCAGTCCCGCCGTGAAAACAAGGTACTTTCCGTCGACCTCCGACTCGACCACCCTGCCGTTTATGCAGACATCGGTCTTTTTCGGGTCGTCGGGGCAGTAATACCTTACGACGTGCTTGTATGTGCCGTCGTCGGGGATAACGAGGTGCCATACTCCGCCGCTGACGGACGCCTGAAGTTTATCGGAGCCGCTGAAATGTCCCTGCACGAGTATAACGGGCAGACCGTCGTCGCGGCGCTGCTCGGTGGCGATGGCGGTTATCTTGTCGTGATATTCTGCGTTGATAACCGAACCGAAGCGCAGGTTGTGCGTTTCAAATTTCTCCCACCCGGCATAGCTGCCCTCCTTGGTGGGAATTTCGGGGATATCGCTGTCGGGCACGTCATCGCCGTAGGCATAGGTACGCTCGGCAACAGTGGTTCCGTCCGCAATGAATATAAGCTTTATCTGCGAGAAATCCTCGGGGACATAGTCCAGCTTCAGCAGCTTTTCATAAGATACGGGATATGCCTTTGTGCGGTAGCTTACGCCGTCGATGCCGCCGATATCGCTGTCCGCAAAGACGTTCTGAGATATCTCGCCGTCGGCGTATCCCGCGATGGCGCCCGCATACTCCGTGTACGAGGTTATCTTGACAAACGCGCGGCAGTCCTTGATATCGGCACCCTGACCGACAACGCCGCCGACATAATCCTCGCCGCTTACATGGCACATTGCACCGCTGCGTATGATGAGCGCATCGGAATGACCGACAACGCCGCCTACATTGTCGCCGCCGGTGGATTCAACATCTCCGTAGCCGTAGCTGTCCTTTACGCAGCCCGCGGACATATCCCCGGCGATTCCGCCCGCGCCGTCCTTTTTCGCGGTGACGTATCCGTAATTAATGCAGCCGCTTACAACGGTGCGGAATTTATAAAGGAAGTTCGAGGATTTGTCGCCGACGGTTTCGATGCCGTCGCTCTCGGGGTCGAAGGAATTTTCAACGCCCATGCTCCCCGCAATACCGCCGACATTCACATCGGCGTTTATACTGCCGTAGTTTTTGCTGTCGGCTATCTTGCCCTGCGCGTATCCCGTCGAATCATCCGAGGAGATATCCTGCGTATAGTCGTCGATATCGGTGGATTTATTTGTTATTTCGTCCACGATTTCCACGATAAGATCCTCAATTACCGCTATCTGATCGTTGATTTTCTTGAGGTCGGCCTCGAAAATATCGGATGTGACCGAAGCTGAGCTGTTCAGCCTGTTAAGGTCGTCCGTGAGGTTTTTCAGAGAATCCGAAAGGTTATCTCGGGAGGAAGTGAACGCATTATCCGCGCCAATGAATTCAACTGTAGGTTTTCCGTCAAAATAATCGAATATATCGCCTATCTCGTCGATGGCACTGCCTATCTTGTCGGAAGCGTTCTTCGCAAGGTCCATCGCGTCGGAAGCGCAGTATGCAGCCGCTATAGCCGCCGCAGAGGCTCTGTCGAGGTAATCCCATGTACCCTGTATCTTGTCGATCGCCGACTCGATATCCCCCGCAGCCGAAGAAAGTCCGTCGGAAGCCTGCTTGAGATAATCAATAACAAGGTAAAGCTCGTCGACGTCGATATCGGGGGGGGTCACGGATGTGTCGGTTATTTTGGAAATGTACTCCATATCCTTGCGGACATCCTCGGAAACCTTGTCGATATCATCCCTGAAGCGCGACCACGCGTCGCTGTTGATAAGGTCGGAAACTCCGCCCGCAAGATCGGACAGCGCTTTCGTCAGCTCCGACATATCGTCGAACACCGCTTCCGCCGCGTCCGCAAGCTCTTTTCCGAGCCCATCGGCAAGCAGTTTGAGAAGTTCTTTAAGATACTTTTCGTAGTTATCGGGGTCGTCGTAAATTTTTTGAAGCTCGTCGTTTACCTTTCCGAGCGCCGTGTTGAGGGTATCAAGATCCTTGGACAGCTTCTCGGAGGTTTCGGAGATATCCTTCAGCGCCGCCTTTATCTTGTCTATCGCCGCCTTGGTGTCCTCGGAATTTTCAAAGCGTTCTATGGCTTCAAGCAGGTCGTTCGAATTATCGGCGATAGAGTTCACGATGTACTTCACCGTGTAGATATCGTCCTCAAGAGCTTCCAGCGCCGCCTTCATCTGATCGGGGTCGCCAAGGCCCTTTTTGAAAGCAGACAGCGCGTCGCTCACCGCAGCCGCGGAGTTTTTCAGTTCCTCCGCCGCATCGGAAAATCCGTCCATCGCGTCGAAGATGACTTCCATGCCGTCGCTGAGGTTATCTATGCTCGTGCCGAGCAGCACGCCCGCGTCGGACAGCTTATCGAATGCATCCGAAACATCGTCCGCAGACTCGCTGAATATATCCATAACGGGGCTCAGCATGGAAATACAATCGTCAATGCGCGCCATTATCTCGTTCACGGAATCAACGTCAGCATTTATTATTCTGTCTGCTTCCTGCATAACGCCGTCGGTATCATTTCTGATATCATCCAGCGTGGAGTTTATGCCGCTGAAGTCGCCGGAAATGACGTCGGCGCGGCTGCCCATGTCGTCAATGGTACTGCTGATAAGGTCGTTGAGCTTGTCGAGCTCCTCGTCGAGGTCGTCAAGCTTTTCCCTGGAATATGTCAGCATGAAGTGCGGCTCCGCCTGACCGACGATGCCCGCAACATCTTTCCTGCCGTATATGGTGCCGTAGTTCTCGCAGCCGCTGACATAGCCGTCCTGCCTGCCCGCGATACCGCCGATGTTGTATCCGACGTGCTGATATCCCACGGTGCCGCGGTTTATGCAACCGATAAGCGTTCCCGCGGAATAACCCGCGATACCGCCTACGTCCGTCATATCAACGGCGTTTTCGGTGGAATATATATCCGAAATGCTGAGGTCGGACAGCTCTATCGAATCATCGACGTTATTTGTATTTACTGAAACAGTACTCTCCACGGCGCGTATCGAGCCGTAGTTCTTGCCCGCAATACCGCCCGCGAAGTGATTTGCCTGAACCCTGCCGTTTGCGGAGCTGCCTGTGATTATGCCGCTCTCCTCATTCAGACCGACAAGGCCGCCGCACTGTTCCTTTCCGCGGACTATTCCGTTAAATCGGCAGTCTATTATCCTGCCGCGGTTAACGCCCGCAATGCCGCCGCACTCCGTCCCCGTGCCCGAGGGGGAAACAAGTCCCGTTACGGTGAGATTTTTCACAGAGCCCGTCTTTTCGATGTATCTGAAAAGACCCAGCGCAGAGCCGCTTTTCTGAATGTTAAGTCCCGAGATCGTGTGACCGTTTCCGTCGAAGCTGCCGCCGAAACTGGGAACGGGGGATATGCTTTTTCCCGTAAGGCTGATATCCGCCGTGAGGACGAATTTCTTCCCGACGGAATAGCTGTCAAGGGTGCAGTTCTTCACGAATTCCGCGAAATCATCCGCGTTGGTTATCTGTATCGCGTCAGAAACGGAAACCGAGCTTGCCGCGAGGGCGGTGTATCCCCCGGAAACAGAGCCGCACAGCATTACCGCGGAGATGAACGCCGCACCGAATTTTTTAAGCTTATTCATGCGCCGTCACCCCCTCTGCCGCAACGACAGTTTCATTCGCGCCGCCTCCGCTTTCGTCGGGAGGCATTTCTCCCTCGACGGGAGTTATGTTCTTGCTTTCAATGCGTGCGTCGATGTCGCCGATGATAACGCCGTTAACAACTGCGTCAATGCGGCCGTTTACATAACCGCGCACAAGACCGGTAACCGCGATACCGCTGTTGATAAGCTGCGTGCGCTCTCTCTTTTTAAGCGTAAAGGAGCTCTTCTCGATGATGATATCGCCGAGAATAAGTATCTGCGGCAGAACGCCCATTACAAGTACGATGGAAACGATAGTACCTCTGCCAAGGCATACGCCGATGGAAGAAATGGTGCCATCCGTGGATATCTGTCCGATTAGTATGCCCGCCATGGCGAGTATCGCGCCGGATGTTATGATGGTCGGGAATGCCTGGTTCAGCGTTTCCGTTATCGCTTTCTTCAGCGGCATTTCTTTCTTCAGCTCCATGTAGCGGCTGGAAATAACGATCGCGTAGTCGATGTTCGCACCCATCTGAATGGAGCTTACAATGAGGTAAGACAGGAAGAACAGCGGGGTGTTCTGTATCGCGGGAACGGAGAAGTTTATCCAGATGGAGCCCTGAATTACCGCGATAAGCAGCACGGGAAGTCCCGCGGACTTGAACGTGAACAGCAGGATTATAATAACGAACAGCGCGGAAAGTATGCTGATAAGCAGGTTATCGTTTACGAAGGACGACGACAGGTCGTAGTCCGATGTGGAGTTGCCGACGAGGTATACGTCATCAGATGGGTAGAATTTCTCCGCCTCTTCGTGTATCGTGTTGAGGAACGCGAATGTCTGGTCGCCCTCCTCGGGAAGATTGAGGTATACAAGGATACGGGTGTAATCGTCGGTCTTGAGCTGTAGCAGAGCCTTGTTGAGCGTTTCGTGAAGCTCATCAAGGGTATCCATCATTTCATCGTCCAGCGTTACAAGCCCCTTGTCCACCTCGTCATACACAAACATGAACATATCTATCAGCGGCACGCCGTACTGGTCAAGGCCGTTTATGACCTCGCCGTAGTTTTCGTCGTTGACGGCATACGCGCCGTATGCCACCAGAGCCACCTCGTAATCAAGGTCTACCAGCTCCGCAAACTGGCGCGGGGTCAGCTTATCGGTAAGGACATAGCCGTCCATCGCCTCGATATTTGCAAGACCCATGCAGGAATCGACCTCGGAATAGGTTTCAAGCTTCTTTATAAGTTCAGATTCGCTTTCATAATCCCCCGACGGAATAACGAGCGCCGCAAGGTTGGTCCTGCCGAAGTTGTCCTTTATCTTCTGCTCCTCCATCTGCGTTTCGCTCTGGCGGGGAGTTGTAAGGTCGGTGGTGCCATAGCAATAGGGAGTCTGGTTTGCAAATACCGCTGCGATGGCCGCAATAACTACGAATACCGGCGGGATAACGTGCCTTGTTAAAAAGGCAAACTTGCCGACGGCGGATATTTTGGGCACGAAGTTTCTGTGCTTGGTCTTTTCTATCGCATTGCTGAACAGCATGATAAGTCCCGGCATAAGCGTGAAAACGGACAGCAGCGACAGCAGTATCGCCTTAATAAGGACTACCGCAAGGTCGGCGCCTATCTTGAACTGCATGAACGCCAGCGCGCCAAGACCCGAAATCGTGGTCAGCGAGCTGGAGGATATCTCGGGGATAGCCTTGCTGAGCGCGGTTATGCATGCTTCGCGGGTGGGAAGATGCTCGTGCTCCTCGGTGTAGCGGTGGATAAGTATGATGGCGTAGTCTATCGCCAGCGCAAGCTGGAGCACCACCGTTACGGAATCGGAAATAAAAGATATCGTGCCAAGCATGAAGTTGGTGCCCTTGTTGAGTATCGCCGCGGCACCGAATGTCATGACAAGCACGGGTATCTCGGCGTAGGATCCCGATGTGAACAGCAGAACCAGCACGATGATAACAGCCGCGATCATCGTTACGATATTCATTTCCTCGGCAAGCTGCGCGGAGGAATCGCTGCCGACTTCGCTGGAAACACTCACATCGTATCCGCTGAGTTTATCCCTCACTGCATTCATCGAGTCGATGCTGACCTGATCGTCGGCTTCCCCGTCGAATGTTATAGAAAACAGCGCGGCAGCGTTTTTGTAATGATCCGTGGTATCATCAAAAGCGACCTCGGACACGCCGCTGATATCCTCAAGCTCTTCCCTGAGCTTGTCAGCGTCGTCGTATGTAATGTTGGATACCATCACCGAAGCCGTGCCGTATGTAACGAACTCATCGTTCATAAGGGTGAGTCCCCGGCGGGTTTCTGTGGTTTCGGGCAGGTACTGCGTGATGTCGTCCTCAACGCTTACCCAGTTCTGTGCAAAAACGCTGAAGATTATCGCGAAAATGAACAGCAGGAAAAACAGGTTCCTTTTATCAACAATGAACGTTGCTACTTTATACATAAAGGACTCGTTCTCTCCGCCGTCTATCTTGACGGTTGTCTTGGACAATTACAACACTCCCTTCAATTATTCAGTTTTATCTTACAATAAAATACGATTATTTACAATGTGGAAAATCCCCAAAAACTTTGCCGTTATCCGCCACCGATTTGCACTTTTTATAAAAAAGCGGAGAGATAATAGACGGCACTCAAAAAAGTGGTTATTATCTTTTTCACATAAGAAAAAATCAGCACATTCAACAAATCAAGTCGGCATACGACCGATAAGCCGTGCAGAAACAACAAAACCGCCGAGTTTTACCTCGGCGGTCTGCTGTTTATTCGGTTATAATCATGCACGCATCTTTGCGCCGAGCTTTTCATCAAGCAGGGCGACGATCTTTGTCATTTCCTCGTCCGCGGAAGCGTCGGTGACATTCGCTGCGCTGTCTGCAAAGATGATGGAGAAAGTAAGGCTCTTCTTGCCGAAACCAAGCTTCTCGCTCTCGTAATGGTCGATGAAGCGGATGTCGGAAGCAAGCGCGCTCGCCTCGCGGATCACATCCATGACCTCAACGCACATGGTATTCTTCGGGGTGATGAGCGACAGGTCGCGGGATACGGTCGCAAGGCCGCTCTCGGGAACATACTTTATCTCGGGCTTGAACATTCCGTTGAGCGCGGAATAATCCAGCTCCGCGATGATAATGTTAAGATCCACCTTCTTGCCGTCGGCAATGTTCAGCTTCTCGATAACTTCGTATCTCACCTTGCCCATGCGACCTATCTTCACGCCGTCGCAGTAGATATCCGCAGTAATGCCGGGGTGCAGGTAGGATACGTTTCCTCTTTCGAAGCGGAATGTAAGTCCGTTTGCCGCCGCAAATCCCTCAATAGCTTCCTTTACGGTAAAGAATGTTTCGCCCGCGCCGTAAGCGCCGAGGCAGAGTATCTTGCGCTCCTCGGGAGCTTCGGTCAGTGGCAGGCTCTTCGGGATGTATACGTTAGCTATCTCGAAGAAACGTCCCTCGTTGTGGTCGGTCTTTACGTTCTCTGCAATTACGTTTATCATGCAGGGAGCCATGCTGGTGCGCATGATGGAGAGATTCTCGGTGATGGGGTTGATAAGTTCCACAGCCTTGTTCTCCTCTGCGCCCTCGGGGAGCATGAGCAGCGCAAGCTCTCTGCGGGAATACATCGCCAGCGTCTGAACTTCGTAGTAGCCCTGCGTGCAGAGGTAGCGCTTGTTCTGAAGCTCCTTGTTCTGTATGAAGCTGAGTCCCCCGTTAGTTACCTGCGCGCTGTCAAGGAACGTCGGGATAACATGGCTGTAGCCGTACTCGCGGATAACTTCCTCCGCGATATCCTGATAGGTTTCGACATCCTCGCGGTATCTCGGAACAGTGAGGGTGAGGACGCCGCTTTTCTCCTCTACGCCGAAATTCAGCGACTTCAGTATCTTTACTATCTCTTCATCGGGAACGACAATGCCAAGCACTGCGTTTACCTTGGCAATGTCCGCGGTGATTACCCTGTTCTCGGTGGAAGCGCCCGCGGTAACGTCAAAATGCGTGCCGCTTATCTTTGCGATGCCCATTGTCTGTACAAGGTTCAGCGCACGCGCCATGCCGAGTTCAGTGCTGTATTCATCGGTGCCCTTTTCAAAGCGGGCAGCGGCGTCGGTGTGGATACCAAGGGCGCGGGCGGTCTTACGAACGCTGTCGCGTCTGAACTTTGCGGATTCAAGCAGTATCTCGGAGGTGGTGTTCTCTATCTCGCTGTTGAGTCCGCCCATGATACCCGCAAGACCTACGCCCTTATTCTTATCGCAGATGAGCAGGTTGTCGCGGGTGAGGGTGTGCTCCTTTTCGTCGAGAGTTACCATCTTCTCGCCGTCTGCCGCGCGGCGCACGATTATCGCGGGACCCTCCAGTGTGGAAAGGTCGTATGCGTGCATGGGCTGTCCGATCTCAAGCAGAACGTAGTTGGTAACATCAACGATAGCGTCGATGGCACTGAAACCGCATACGGAAAGGCGGCGCTTCATCCACAGCGGGGATTCGAAATGCTTTACGTCATAGATATAATGACCAAGGTAGCGCGGGCAGATATCCTTCGCGAGAACATCAACGGTGATGTCGCCGCGGGAGGTGTTGTCGCAGGTGTAGGACGTGTCGGGAGCCCTGAGGGGCTTGTGCAGGAATGCAGCTACCTCGCGGGCGATACCGAGCACGGACTGGCAGTCGGGGCGGTTGGCGGTGATGGATATATCGAAAACATAATCATCCAGACCCAGCGCTTCAACGATGTCTGTGCCTACCTTAAAATCATCCGGGAGTATCAGAATGCCTTCAACATCCGCGCCGGGCATCCAGTTGTCGTCTATGCCAAGCTCGCCGCCGGAGCACAGCATGCCGTAGGACATCATGCCAGCCATCTTTCGGGGAGCTATCTCAATACCGCCGGGAAGCTTTGCGCCGACCAGCGCCGCAGGAACCTTTGCCCCCGCGAAAACATTGTCCGCGCCGGTGAGAATGGTCACATCCTCGCCAGTACCGACGTCCATCGTGCAGATGTGCAGGTGTGTGCCCTCGTATTTTTCGATGGCCTTTACCTGACCTACGACCACCTTTTCGATGTCCTTGCCGAGATAAATGGATTCCTCTACCTCAAAGCCCGAGCCGAAAAGCTTGTCAACAAGCACGGACGGTGCGACATCTATATCAACATAATCCCTTAACCAGCTATATAAAATTTTCATGCCGCTCTCCTCCTTATGCCTTGAACTGCTTGAGGAAGTCTATGTTATTCTCAAACAGCATACCCATGTGGCCGATACCGTATTTCAGCATTGCGATACGCTCTATGCCGATACCGAACGCTATACCCGAATATTCCTCGGGATCAACGCCGCAGTTCTCAAGCACCTTGTTGTTTACAACGCCGCCGCCGAGGACCTCGATCCAGCCCGTGCCCTTGCAGAGCGGGCAGCCCTTGCCGCCGCACTCGAAGCAGCTTACGTCGACCTCGACGCTCGGCTCCGTGAACGGGAAGTAGGACGGGCGCAGACGCGTCTTTGCATTGTCGGAGAATATCGCCTTTACGAACTTATCCAGCATACCCTGAAGGTCGCAGAGGGTTATTCCCTTGTCGACAACAAGGCCCTCCATCTGGCTGAACATCGGGGAATGAGTTGCGTCGCTGTCGGAGCGGAAAACTTTACCGGGAACCAGCACCTTGATGGGGGGCTTTTCCCTGTCCATGGTGCGTATCTGTCCGGGGGAAGTGTGTGTGCGGAGCAGCAGCTCGTCCGTCAGCCAGAATGTATCCTGCATATCGCGGGAGGGGTGATCCTTAAGTACGTTAAGGCGGGTGAAATTGTGGTCGTCGTCCTCGATCTCGGGGCCCTCGTAAACCTCAAAACCCATGCCTGCGAAAACGTCTATCATTTCCTGCTTGATAAGGGTTATGGGGTGAAGATTACCGGGTGCGCGGCGGAGTGCGGGCATGGTAACATCCACGGTTTCACGCTCGTAGCGCAGCTCAAGCTCCTTTTCCTTTATCTCTGCCAGCTTGTTCTGATACATCTCCTGCGCCCATACGCGCACATCGTTCACAGCCTTGCCGAAGAGCGGCTTTTCCTCGGGAGGAACGCTCTTCATCTCCTTCATCAGTCCCGAAATAACGCCTGTTTTTCCGAGATACTTCTGCCAGAAATCCGAAAGCTGGCTGCTGTCGGCAACGTCGCCGATGGTTTGCCTGAACTGCTCTTTGATCTCGCTGAAATCCTTCATAATCTCTCTCCTTTAAAATAATAAAAGCCTCGTCCATACGGGACGAAGCTTGTCGTGGTACCACCCTTGTTCGGGGACAGCGTCCCCCTCATGCTCACTTTAATGCAGTGACTACATCCTGCTTATTTGTTCGCAGGCGACTCCCATGCTGAAATTCATGCCGACGAACGGTATGACGCTCACAGCCGATGACGTCATCTCTCTGGAACCGCTGCTCCGACAGCACTACTTACACATATTCACAGCCTTTAACATATTACAATAGCAATTATAGCACCTTTTTTCGCGCTTGTCAAGTCCTGCCGAAAAATCACCTGACCGTCCGCCATAACAGCCTTGTTCCCTCGAAAACTGGCTCCATCTCCCCGCGGGAGCAAAGCCACGACAGATACGACCGCGTTGTGTGCCCTATAAGCGCGTACTGCATAAGATACAGCCTTATCCCGAATTCCGCGAAGAGCTTTTCAAGCAGGTCGTCGATAGTCAAACCGTCCGTGCAGAATTTCTTTATTACTTCTGCCACCTCGAATATGTTTGCAGAGTTTGCGCGGGCAAGCTCCGTCACGCTTTCCATCGGCTCGCAGTGCGCGGGGATAAACAGCCTGCCCTCCAGCGTTTCGAGCTTTTTCAGCGACTCAAGGTGCGTTGCGATGTCATACAGAAATGCGATTTTGTACTTCGAAAGCGTTTCCGTGCTGACCACGGCGTCCGCGATGAACCACACGCCGTCGGATGTTTTCACCGCCACCTGCTCGAAATCGTGCCCGTCAAGGTGGATAAAACTCAGTCCCTGCGGCAGCACGTCCTCCGTCAGCTTTTCACACTCGCAGGCGGGGGACATGGTGAATTTTGAGCACATATCCTTCAGCGGAAATCCGCCGAAAAGATTTACAGGTTCAAGTATCGGGTTTTCAATTATCGCCGCGCCCGTGCCCGCCGCGCAGACGGTACATCCCGTGCGCTGCCGCAGCAGTGCCGCTCCGCCCGCGTGATCAGCGTGGGAGTGCGTGCAGATCACCTTTTCAAGCGTCCAGCCCTGTTCTTTGATGTGCTTCAGCGCTTTCTTGGCGGCGTCCTTGTCGCTGCCGCTGTCTATCATGCAGACCTTTCCGCCGTATTCATACAGACCCACATTTGCGGGGCTGTCGATATAATAGGTGTGCTCTCCCACCTTGTTCAGACTGTACAATCAACTCATTCCTTTACTAAAAAACTGAGTTTATTCTACCACAAAACCCGCGAAAAATCAAGCCTGCCTTACCTCGTTGACCAGCTCCCTCCCCGCAAAGAAATCGTCAATGTTGGAAAGCGTCACCTCCGCGATATTGCGCAGCGCCTCTTCGGTCAGAAACGCCTGATGGGAGGTTATGACCACGTTAGGCCGCGAAACCAGCAGCGAAAGCACCTCGTCAGTGATTATCCGTCCGGAATTATCCTCGAAAAACAGCCCGCTCTCCTCCTCGTAGACATCAAGAGCCGCGCCGCCTATGCGTTTTTCGTTGAGTGCTTTCAGCAGCGCTTCGCTGTCGATAAGCTGCCCGCGGGATGTGTTTATGATGAGCGCGCTGCTTTTCATAAGGGATATCGCGCGGTCGTCGATGATATATTTCGTGCTCTCCGTCAGCGGGCAGTGCAGCGAGATTATATCCGCCTGTGCAAAAAGCTCGTCTGCGGTAACGTAATCTATATCGGTATTTTGGGCGGGATACGGATCGTATGCCACCACCTTCATACCAAATCCGCGGCAGATGTCGATAAACACCCTGCCTATCCGCCCCGTGCCGATAACGCCTGCTGTCTTTCCGTAAAGGTCGAACCCCGTAAGCCCCACCAGCGAGAAATTAAAATCCCTCGTGCGGATATACGCCTTGTGTATTTTTCTGTTAAGGCAGAGGATAAGCCCCATCGTGTGCTCCGCAACGGCGTGGGGAGAGTACGCGGGCACCCTCACGACGCGCAGTTTTCCCGCGGCGGCATTCACCGCGACATTGTTAACACCCGCGCAGCGCATTGCAACCAGCTTTGTTCCCTGCTCCGCCAGAAGCTCCATCGTGCGCTCGCCGACGTCGTCGTTCACGAACGCGCAGACCACCGCGCAGCCCTCCGCAAGCCTCACCGATTCAGGGCGCAGCCGCCCCTCAAAATATTCTATCTCATACCTGCCGTTGTTCATTTTGTCGAACCATTCCCTGTCATATGGCTTTGTATCAAAAAAAGCGATCTTCTCCATAATATTCCCCCATAAAAATTTAAGGGCAGCGTTACACTGCCCTCTTATTATGTGAGAAAACTGCTTTGTTATGCGGCTTATTTAAGCTCCACAACGGTGACGCCCGCTTCGCCCTCGCCGTATGCGCCAAGGCGGTAACTCTTGACGGACGGGTTGGTCTTTAGGCACTGATGAACAGCCGCACGAAGCGCGCCCGTACCCTTGCCGTGGATTATCGTTATCTGCGAAAGCCCCGCAAGCTGCGCACCGTCGATGAAGCGCTCCACCTCAAGCACGCCCTCGTCGCTCATCATTCCGCGGATATCCAGCTCCATGCCGCCGCGGCGGTTCATGTTGGATGTTACCTGCTTCTTTACGCTGCCGCCGGTTTTCGGGGTGGGCTGCTTTTTCTTGTTTTCGATGAGCCGCAGGTTTTTGACGGTGGTCTTTACCCTCATCATGCCGACCTGCACATAGCACACGCCCGACATATTCGGCGCGGTGAGCAGGCTGCCCTCGCGCCCCGTGTCTGCAAGCTTTACGGTATCCCCTGCCTTTAGCGGCCGCGGCAGAACGTAGTTTTCCTCGCGGCGGGCAACAACGGGGTTGGCTTCGTCGTGCATTTTGTTGAGGGTGCTGTTGACCCTCGATTTCGCGTCCGAAAGCCCCTTGCGCAAAGCTTCCTTGTCCTTTGTCTTCTTGAGCTCCTCAAGCTCGTTGAGAAGCAGGTCGGAACGGGCGCGGGTTTCGGAAATAATACTCATGGCGCGCTGACGTGCGGTTTCGAGTTCCTTTTCTTTCTGCGCTTCCAGTTCGGCAAGCTTCTGCTTCAGCTCGTTTTCGTTCATCTTTGCGTTGCGCTCCGCGACTGCGATGCTTTCGCGAAGCTGCTCAAGTTCCTTGCGGGAGCTTTCAAGCTGATCGATCACCTGCTCAAAGCGGCGGTTTTCCGTGCTAACGAGGTTTTCCGCGCGGCTGATAACATAATCGGGCATACCAAGCTTGGAGGATATCGCGAATGCGTTGGATTTGCCCGGCACGCCGACGATAAGTCGGTAGGTGGGCTTCAGCGTTTCGACGTCAAATTCGCAGCTTGCATTTTCGACGCCCTCGGTTTCCAGCGCGAAGATCTTTACCTCCTGATAATGCGTGGTGGCGAGCACCTTTGCATGGTAATTACGGAATTCCGTAAGGATCGACACCGCCAGCGCCGCGCCCTCTACCGGGTCGGTGCCGCTTCCGAGCTCGTCTATCAGCACAAGGGAGTTTTCGTCCGCCATGCCGAGTATCCTTACTACATTCGTCATATGGGAGGAGAATGTGGACAGGCTCTGCTCGATGCTCTGCTCGTCGCCGATATCAACATAAATGCCGTCGAAAGCGCCTATAACGCTGCCGTCCCCCGCGGGTATCATCAATCCGCACATGGTCATCAGCGTCAGCAGACCAACGGTCTTTATCGCGACGGTCTTACCGCCGGTGTTGGGGCCGGTGATGATAAGGCAGTCATACTTATCGCCTATTTCAACGGAAATAGGCACGACCTTGTCGGGGTCGATGAGCGGGTGGCGGGCATTCATGAGCACCGCTTTCGGCTCGTCCGTTACCGTGGGAGTAACCGCCCGCATTTTTGCGCCGAGATTTGCCTTCGCAAAATACAGCTCCAGTATCTCCGCCGCGCGGAAGCTTGCCGCGATGGAATCGGCGTTTATGCCTATCTGCTCGGAAAGCTCGCGGGTTATGCGCTCTATCTCCGCCTGCTCGCGGGCTTTCAGCACGCGTATTTCGTTATTTGCCTCCACAACGCTCATGGGCTCGATGAAGAATGTCTGCCCCGTTGCGGAGGTGTCATGCACAAGGCCGGGCACATCGTTTTTGTGCTCGCTCTTTACGGGGACAACATATCGTCCGTCACGCATCGTCACGATATTTTCCTGCAAAAACTTCTGCGTGTTCTTATTTTTCAGCATTCCGTCAAGCTGCTCGCGGATATGCTGACCCTGACGGGTTATTCTCTTGCGGATGGAAGCAAGCTCGGCGCTTGCGGCGTCAGACATCTCCTCCTCGGAAATGATGCTCTCGGAAATGCGCTGCTCAAGCTGCCGCTGCGGGCATAGTTCCGCGAAGTATTCATCAAGGCTGTTTTCTATATTCGAGCACTGCGCGTACCAGTCGCAAAGCATTCCCGTTTCGCGGAGGATATCCGCAACGTCAAGCAGCTCGCGGAAGCTCAGCATACTTCCCGTCCTGCTGCGCTTCAGGCTGCCCGAGATATCCTTTATCCTGCGAAATCTCGGGGTGCCGAATTTTGCGGACAGAGTGAATGCGTCGTCGGTCTTTTTAAGCTCGGCGCGTATGGTTTCCGCGTCGGTTATCGGCTCAAGCGCCAGAGCCTTGTCGCGGCAAGTGTCGCTGTATGTCTGCTCCGCGAGCAGCTCAAGTATCTTATCAAGTTCTAGTTTTTTATAGTATTTATTCATAGCTGTTACCTTTTATTTATATTCTTTCAGCCGCGGAAGCCGTTTATATTTTCCGCAGGATATGCACTCGGATACCCTCGTCGGATTAATATATCCGCAGCCCTCGCAGCACCACTGCTTTTCGTCCGCAAGGCCGCCGCGCTGTTTTGCGCGGAATATTCTCGCGCGCCTGCCAGCCCGCAGCGCGTCGCCGCCGAGCGCTTTATTGAGCCGTGACATCTCCGACCATGCATACATGAACATGACAAAGCACGGGACATTCAGCGTTACTATTATTGTCTGACAATGATTTATCGAAAATTCCATAAGGGCGCCGAGCCCCTTTTTTCCGAGAAAATACGCAATGCACTTCGCAAGATGTATAACGGTTATTCCGCCCTCGAGCGCTGCAATGAGTATCCCCGCCGTGCCGCCGACAAACCCGAGAAATTTTCCCGCGTCGTCGTAGCTGTTGTTCTGATATATCACAGCGGCGCTTTCAGCGCGGTCAGCAATGGACTTTGAAAGCCACGCGTAGTTCCATATGCTGTAATAATATTTTACCTGCTCCTGCCCGCTCGGAGACATATCCTTTACAAATTCCTGCACATCGTCATATTCGAGCGCCTTTTCGTGAAGCCGCGCAATACGAAGTTGTTCCTCCGTCGGGGTAAAATCATACGATATTTCCTCGATGGCGGTCTGTTTCTCCGTCGGTAAATACACCGCCCTGAACAGCACGATAAACGCCGTTATGCAGTATATCAGATGGATAACACACGCAATTGTAACAAGCACCGTCATGGAATGCGGCGTGTTTTTCGTGCGCTTGTCGAGATTTTTGTCGGCATTCAGCCGCTCGGCGAGCGGTATGGGCGTGGTTTTCTGCCCGCAGGACGGGCATATCCCGTTAAAATCATCTTCAAGGGGTTCAAGGCAGAGGTTGCAGAAATATGCGTCAAGATAGTTGTTCGTCATAATACCGCCTCACAGTGACTGTTCATCATTCCTTCCAAATGATTTGTAGTAATCCAGCGCGGAAAAGCTGCGCTCCGTCCTCCGAAGAAAATACCGCTCCGTTATGCGGGAAAGCCTGCGCTCGGCGCCCCTGCTCAAATTTATTCTGAAACAGCGGTCCAGCGGGGCATACACTATGTTTCTCATGGCGGAAAGCATTTCTGCGGAAAGCTTTTCGCACTCGCCGTCATATTCTCTGTTGAAGCACTCCGAGCAGACCAGCTCCCCCCTGTCGGGCAGGAAAAACATACTGCCGCCGTCTTTCGGCTCATAACACCCGCAGTTGAAGCAGGCTGTCAAATCGGGTCGGTACCCGAGTATCGAGGAATACCGCAGCTCAAACGCCGAGCGCACCGTTTCACAGGTCCTCGCGGGGTTATCGTCGGCACGCTCTGCCGCGCCGAGCAGTTCAAACAGCGCTATCGCGAAAAACCTCACGATACTGTCGGTGCCCTGCACGGAGATATTCTGCCGCTGCTCCGAAGTGGTGCAGAATTTCACCGCCTGTGCAAAGTACGATGCCAGCGCAAGCTTCACGATATCCTCGCCGATGGCGTGGAAGCTGTATTTCGGCTTCGCGCTGTTTACGGTGTAGCGCAGCTTGTTCTTGCTCAGGCAGAATGTCGAATATGCAAAAAGCGACGCGGAGGAAAGCAGGGAGCTGTTTATTTTCTTTGCGCCGTGGGCGGTGGCTTCGATAATACCGCGCTCGTCGGTGAGTATGTCGATAAAGCAGCTGTTTTCGCCTATTTCCCGACGCCCGACGACTATTCCGTCATAGGTATGCAGCAACGCGCTCCCTCCTGTCGTTTTTGGATCATATGCTGTGTTCTGCGGTTATTGCATCGTATACAAAACACCGCGTCCGTAATTGTTTTTTCCTGCCGGATTACGATTTTACGTCAGTAAATCCGCCCGACAATCATAAACCCGCCGTGCAAAATAACGAATTATTTCTTAAAGAAATGGAAATCGCAGCAGTCCCCGCCGTAGCCTAAGGTCTGTGTTCGGGTAAAGCCTATTTTTTTCAGTCCGCCGTATGTAACATCATCCACATCGCAAAACAGGCGGCACAGCTCCGCACAGCCGTTTTCTACGCAGGCAGTGTGCCAGAGACACTTCGTAATGGTAACATCATAGTAATCCTTGCCGTGGACCTGCTTGCTTACCTGCAGGTCGGTCGTGCGCATGATTTTCAGGAATACATTGCTGTAGATCGAATAAAATCCCGGCACGATTTCCATTTTTGCCGTGGATGAATGCTTTTTCGCCGCGACTTTGTCGATCATATATTTCCGCATATGCTCCTGCACACTCTCTTCGGAAAGGTTCTCGTTTAACATCGTCTTATACAGCGCTATGCGGGGAAGAATAGTCCGGACAAGCATTTTCATCTGATTTTCCGACTTGCCTTTTGTGTTTTCGATTAGCGTGCCGAGAGCTTTTTCCTGCTTGTCAAACAACGCCTGAGCCTTGTCTTTTCCGAATTCCTCGTCTAAAAATTCTCTTATCAGTTTCTGCTGTTTTATATTCATTCGTATAGCACCTTGTTAAAATCTATTTTTATCCCGCGCCGCATTCTCCCGTGCAAAAAAGGCACACCAAAAAGGCGTGCCCAAAGCTTTCGGAAAACAGAATCAGCCTTAGCTGCGGACGTACTCGCGCCAGTCAAGGTCGCCGCGCTCAAGAGCATGGATAAGAGCCTCGGCGGTTGCGATGTTCGTTGCAACGGGAATGTTATGAACATCGCAAAGACGCAGCAGGTTGATGTCATTCGGCTCGTGCGACTTCGCGTTGAGCGGGTCGCGGAAGAACAGAAGCAGGTCGATCTCGTTGCAGCTGATGCTGGAAGCAAGCTGCTGGTCGCCGCCCTGCGAGCCGCTTAAAAATCTCTGAATGTGCAGGCCTGTCGCCTCTGAAACGAGCTTTCCGGTCGTGCCCGTGGCACAGATATTGTGACGGCTCAGAATGCCGCAGTATGCGATGCAGAACTGAACCATAAGTTCCTTTTTGGAGTCGTGTGCTATAAGAGCAATGTTCATTTTGGCTTCCCCCCTATTACACTTTATGAAAATGTCAGTCGATCTTGATCGTCAGCGGAACGTCCTCTCCGAGAAGGCGTCTTGCTATCGCAGCATAAGCCTTCGCGCCGCCGCAGTTCGGAGGAAGCGGTTCGCCCTTGGCACCGCAGATCTTGATGTTCTGATCCTCGGGGACTACGCCGATAAGCGGAATTCCGACGCTGTCCATAACTTCGTCGAGGTCAAACAGAATGTCCTCCTCCTTGAAGTTGGGGCTGACCTTGTTGATTATCAGGCGCTGATTGGTGCAGTTTTTAACATAAAGGAAGTCCGAAAGTATTGCACCATCGCGTACGCAGACAGTATCGGGAGTTGTTACCATAAGTATCAGCTCCGCAGCCTTGATAACGCTGAACACAGAGCTGCCGACGCCTGCGGTATCGATGATTATGTAATCAAAGTGCTTGCGCATTTCCTCGCAGACACCCATGATCTTTTCGGGATTGATGTCCATAAAGGGGTTTCTTGTGGCGCAGACAAGGTACAGGTTGTCGACCCTGTCGACCTTTGTCGTAGCGGTGAGGATGTCTATTTTACCCTCGAGATATTCGCCGATATCATGTTTAACTTTATCCTTAATGCCGAGCATTATATCAAGGCAGCGCAGACCGAAGTCCAGCTCCACCACCAGTGTTTTCTTTCCGAGCGCGGCCAGTCCCGACGCAAGGTTGGCAGATGTAGTGGATTTACCCGTACCGCCCTTACCTGCGGTAACCGCAATGATCTGTGACATAATAATTCCCCTCTCTGATGCTGCGGCGCAGCACTCATACAGCATGGATCCGACCGTGACAACACTATCGGATATTACTATACTCTTATTTTATCACAAATGCAAAAGAAAATAAAGTGTTTTTTTTGATATCGCAAATTTTTGTGAAAAAACAGTATTTTTTAACCGATTTTTTGTGCAGTTTGACGCATATCCCTGACAATATTTTATTACAGACCGTACATTGCGTTTCCGTCCTCGTCGTAGCTCGGGTTGAATTCCCCCGTGGCATACGCGCGGCAGATATTCGCGGCGATGTGTCGGCTGAACTCTGCCTTTTCCATCAGAACGCCGAACGCTATCTGCGGGTCGTCCGCAGGGTAGAAGCCTATTACCGCAGAATTATAGACCGTTTCACTGGTCTGCGGCGTGCCGGTTTTGGTAGCGACATTTTCCTTGCCGACGCCGACGTAATCATAAATATTCACCCAGCTGCTTCCGATAAGGAAGTTGGCGTTGCCGCTTACTCTCTTCATGCCCTCGGTGACGGTATCGAAAATATCCTCCATGCCCTCGGACATATCATAGGCGACCACGGGCTGCTTTTCGTAAACAAGCTCCGTAAAATCATAGTTGTACACTGCCTTGACGATATGCGGCTCATAGCGCACGCCCTTGTTTGCGATGGTCATTGCCTGAACGGCAAGATGGAGCGGCGTGAGTGCGGTTTCCATCTGACCGATGCCCGCCTGAATTACATTGCCCTCGTTCCATTCCAGCCCAAGCTTATCGTACAGTTCCAGCGAGGTCATCTGCCCCGTCGCCATGCTGAGTTCAAAGCCAAGATCCTGCCCGACGCCGAAGCGCGCCGCCCATGAAGCGAGTGTGGATATACCCAGCCTGCGCGCGGTTTCATAGAAAAATACGTTGCAGGAAACCTTCAGCGCGTCCTTGACGGTGATGGGTCCGTGATATCCCGTGCACTTCGGCGACCAGCCCTTATAATAAGTATATACCTGATTGCAGGTTATGGTCGAATCCGCCGTGATAACGCCCTCGGCAAGTCCCGCAGTCGCGGTAATGGTCTTGAATGTAGAGCCGGGGCGATAGGTACCGTCCAGTGCGCGGTTGAACACAGGGGAATAATCGCGGTTCAATACCTCGGAATAATTGTTGATATAGTCGTTGATGTCATACCCAGGCAGGCTTACCATCGCGAGTACTCCACCGGTTTTAACGTCAAGCACGACCGCTGCGCCCGCATAGCATTCCGTACCTCTGTGCTTTGCGTCGTGCGCGGTGGTGTAGTGCGGCGAATGCAGGAAGTCCATGTGATACTGCACGATGTCCTGCACCTGCTGCTGGAACTTGCTGTCGATGGTGAGCATTACGGAATTGCCCGCCTGCGGCTCCGTCGTAACTTCGTCCTTAAGTTCCGCGCCGTCGTTGCTGCGAGTTATCGTGCGGACGCCGCGGGTGCCGCGCAGTTCGTCCTCCAGCGCCTGCTCCACGCCCGAAAGACCGATTATGTCGTTCAGCGTGTAGCCGCTGTCCTTTAACTGCTGATATTTCTCCGCAGAGATAGAGCCGACTGTGCCGCGGATGTGCGGGGCGAGCTCGCCGTTAAGGTACTCGCGCTCCCAGCTTTCGGTGATATCCACGCCGCTCAGCAGCGGGCTGAGTTCTTTCAGCTCCATAACGGTGTCCTCGCCGATGTCGGAAGCAAGCACGAATTTGTTCTGATAGGAAAAGTCCTTTATCGTCATTTCATAGCGGACGCCCGCGATATATCTGCGCATCTGCTCGTCGTATTCCTCGCTGATGTCGTAGGTTTTGTAGAGCTGATAAATACAGTTATCCACCGTTGCATATCCGCCGACATTGAGGGTATTTTTCATCTTTGCGATGGCGGTGTCGCTGTCCTCTTTAAAGGCATATGGCTGCGCTGTTGTTATAGGCAGGGAGTCGTTCCACTCTTCCCCGTTCTTAATCAGCACTGTCAGCACACGGTAGATTATCTCGTTTTCCGTGCCGGATACAAGCGAGGACATCTGTAGATTTATATTGTAGATTATTTTGTTTGTGTTGAGGATATTGCCCTTTGAATCCGCGATCTTTCCGCGCGCCGCCTCGATCTCCTGCTCGGCGGTGTAGGTGCTTTTTGTCAGGGCGAGATACGAGCTGCCGTCGGCGATCTGTATCTGAAGCAGCTTCAGCCCGCACATGAATGCCGCCACAATCACAACGGCAGCCAGCACTATTGAACGCACAAACGATGAAATCTTTGACATTTTAACCTCCGCGAAATTATCATGCCGCCGCAGCGAAGCATCAATCCCTGTCGATCTCCTCGGATTCCTCCGCGGTCTGCGCGGATTCCTCAAGGCGCTGCTGCTCACGCGGGCGCAGCTTTACACAGATGAGATGTATAAGAAGATAGATCGGAATTGAGAACAATATCGCACCGCCATAGGACGGCACCACCGTTCTCTGAAAGGATATGACCGCTCCCGAGCCCTCCCAGACCCAGTGAAGGAACAACATATCCATCGCCGCCATCACCACCGTCGTAACGGTGTTCATGATAAAATGGCTGAACACGTTCGACTTTACAAAGAACCTTGACAGCAGCGAGATGAACGGGCACGCCGCCAGTAGCCACAGCGCTGAAAAACCGAGTATCGTAACGCCGTTCGCCATATCCAGCATAAGCCCGCAGACCACGCCGAAAATTCCCGCCGCAAGGTCGCCCTCGTGCATTGCAACGGCGGTGGCAAGGGGTATCATCAGCAGTGGGCAGTACCCGCGTATAATCGGGTTGCACTCGCAGGCGTAAAAGAAAACAAGCAGCGCAGCATACAAAAACCACCGCAGGAACACCCGCATCATAGCCTTGCGCGTGCGCGCCTTTCTTAATGAGATCCTACCCATAAAGCACCTTCACAATAACAGACTGCGCCGCACAGAAAGCCTGCGCGGTGCAGCGAAAATATCAGTCAGTTTCAAACGCGACGCCCTTGCCGTCGAAATCCGTAACGGCAAAGACGGATGTAACGCCGAAAAGATCCTCCGCAGGCTGAATAAGCGCGTGCTTTGAAAGCCCATTCGGGTCGTCATATACCTCGACAACTGTGCCCACCATCACCGAACCGGGAAACAGTCCGCTCTTGCCGGAGGTATAAACTATATCGCCCTCCCTTATGTCGGCGTCCTTGAGGATGTCGCTCATAAGACACATCCCTTTTTCAGCAGAAGTAACGCTGTTTTCAAGCACGCCGGGTATCTTGGAGCGCATGGTTATAACGCCCACATTTACCTGCGGGCTGAGTATCGTGGTCACGCGGGCATAGTTCTCCGCAATACTTGTCACCCTGCCGACCAGCCCGACGGATGTCATAACCGGATCGTTGAGTGCAAGGCCGTCCGCGGAGCCGCGGTTGACGGTAAAGCCGCCGTACATATCGTTGGCATTGCGCGCAATAACGCCGCAGGGCTCGCTGAACACAAAATCCTTGTTCTTCTCTTTCAGCCCGAGCATTTCACGCAGGCGTGCGTTTTCATCGAGGATATCCTCGTAATCCAGCGTCCTGCCGTACATTTCGGTAAGCTGAGCTTTCAGCTCGTCGTTTTCGCTTTTGTAAGTATCGGCGTTCACAAGCTTGTCAATAAACCCGCCTACGCCCTCTGACACTGCATTCGCCGCGGTAACGAAAGGATACGTCACCGTGCCGATGATCTTTTCGGGAACGGTTTCCGTTCCCGCCGACACCGCCACATAGGTCATTAGTCCCAGAAGCAGCGCCGCAACGCATATCAGTATCTTGAATTTAACGCTGTGAAAAAACTCCCTCATGATCCTCCCGGCCTGTCAGATAAAACTGCTCCCAAGGAACAGAGATCAATAAATAGTTTCGTCCTCGCTGAGAACATCCTCAAGCTTGTCGATGTTCTCAAGCACCTTGCCTGTGCCGTCCGCAACGCAGTCCAGCGGGTGCTCCGCGATCTTTACGGGCATACCTGTTTCCGCATGGATGAGCGCATCAAGTCCGCGCAGCAGCGCACCGCCGCCTGCAAGCATGATACCGTTTTCGATGATATCCGCAGCAAGCTCGGGGGGGCACTTTTCGAGGGTGGTCTTTACCGCCTCGATAACACGGGAAAGCGGCTCGGAAATTGCCTCGCGTATCTCCTCGGACGTGATGGTGATATTCTCAGGCAGACCGTTCAGCAGGTTGCGGCCCTTGATATCCATAACGGGCTCATTGTCGTCTGTCTTGTATGCGGAACCGATGCCCATTTTGATGTTCTCTGCGGTTCTTTCGCCGATGAGAAGATTGTACTTCTTTTTGATGTAATTGATGATGGAGTTGTCGAACTCATCGCCCGCAACCCTTACGGAACGCGCGGTTACGATACCGCCGAGGGAGATTATAGCCACCTCGCTGGTGCCGCCGCCGATATCAACGATCATGCTGCCCATAGGCTCCGCAACGGGCAGACCCGCGCCAATAGCCGCAGCCATGGGTTCCTCGATGATGGATACGCGCTTTGCGCCTGCCTGCTGTGCCGCTTCCTTAACGGCGCGGCGCTCAACCTCCGTAACGCCCGAGGGGATACAGATGATAACTCTCGCCTTGCTTCTGCCCTTGAGAGCCTTCTTGATGAACTGTGCAAGCATGATGGATGTCATGTCAAAATCAGCGATAACGCCGTCCTTCAGCGGACGAACAGCAACGATGGAGCCGGGGGTACGGCCGATAACTTCCTTTGCTTCCTGTCCGACATAGCGCACCTGACCCGCCTTTTTATCCACCGCAACAACGGACGGCTCGCGGATGATAATGCCCTTGCCCCTCATATATACAAGCGTATTTGCTGTACCGAGATCAATTCCGATATCCTTGTTCATTCCAAACATACTGATGTTTCCTCCGAAAAATATATTAAAAAGTTTTAACCATAGTCAACCATAATATATTATAACATTATTTTTAACCCTAGGCAATATATTATTTATATATTTTTTTGTATATTTCGAATATTTTTTTGTGCAATAGCGCACAACAGCGCGCGGGGAGAGGCTTTCGCCCCTCCCCGCAAACCTATGGAAATTAATATGGATGACTGATTATGCCGCGTTCTCTTCCGTTTCGCCGGATATTTTCGCAGCTATCTCCTTAACAACCTCGACATTCTTTTCGTTCGGGAATATCTGAACGGAACGGTAGTAGAAATTATTGTTGACATCCCACAGAACGGGCACGAAACCGTAGTCGGATATCATGTTCATCATAATATCCAGCGTATCGGCGGTGTCGGTGACATAGGCGTCGGCGGCGTAGCGATCCGCTTCATAAATGGATGTGCACTCGCCCACGAAAACGGGAATGCCCCTGTCCGTGAATGCCTTCTTGAGCAGCTCGCACTGTGCGATGCTGTAGTCATACCATGCCTGACTTCCTATCTGATTTGTCCAGTACATTGCGTTATCTACATAATGCACGGAAACCATCATCTTGTTCTTTGCGCTGTCGGTAGGCATTACGAAATTATCCGTGGTTGTCTTGTCGATGTTCGTCCAGTAGCCCGAGGCGATAAGCAGGCGATCCTTGTTGTTTCCGCCCGTTGCCCTTACGGTGTCAACGAACGCCTGATTCATCTCGTTGACGTAATCAAAAAGCTCCTGCTCGGAATAATTGTCGCCCTCGCGCTGGGAACCGAGGTTCTCGTTAAAGCCCTCGAAAACAAGGTAGTCCGAATATTCCTTATACCGCTCCGCTATCTGATTCCAGAGGTTCTTTGTGATGCTCACAGCGTCCTCGCGGGAATAATTCTTGATGATATATTCATCGTAGTGATGGATGTTGATGACAGTGTAAAGCCCGTCGTTAAGGCAGTAATTGATTACCTCTTCCACGCGGTCGAAAAGCTCGTTGGTTATCGTAAACGTGCCGTCGTCCGCCATACCATTGCCCCAGTAAACGGGAACTCTCACGGTGTTGAAACCCGCGTCGCGCATTCCGTCGATTATCTCCTGCGTGGTTTCGCAGGCGCCCCAGCATTTCTCGTATTCCTTAACGGAGCCGCCTCCGACCACCGCGCTGCCCGCTGCGGCATTTCCGCCCGACCAGTTCGCCTCCAGCGTGTTGCCTAAGTTGATGCCTATGCCCATTTCCTTGGCATATTCGTTTGCGGTCATGGATGTTCTCATTTTCCCGTTGTCGGATGTGATAATACCGTTGCGTGATTCATGCGGGCCGCTTTTTTGGCAGCCCGACATTGTAAACGCCGTAAACGCAGTAATAACAGAAAGCAGAACAGAAGCTATCATATTGTTCATTTTCGCACCCTCCGAAAAGATATCGTGTTGTTACATTAATTATAACACTGCCGCAGCTTGGACGCAATTGCATAATATGTTGGTTCGGCTGACTTATCGTGCATTTTTGCGATATTCAGACGGAGTCTGACCCTCGCGGCTCTTGAACTGCCGCATGAAAACATACTCGCTGCTGTAGCCGCAGCGCTCCGCTATCTCCCGCACCGTAAGCGCGGTGGAACTTAGCAGCCGCGCGGCATATTCTATCCTGCCGCGAATAACATCCTCCATAACGCTCACGCCGAACACACGCTTGTACAAATGCTGAAAGCCCGAGCGGCTGAGTCCCATCCCGTGTGCCATTGCGTCGACGCTCTGCACGATTTCCGGCTGGGTGAAGAACACCGTCCTTAATTGTGCCAGCCTGAAGTGCTTCTCGGAGTACCTGCACAAATCCGTCCCTCCGGAGCGTATCATCCTGCAAAGCCGCAGAAGAATAAGCTCGGAATAGTGCCCGCATATTTCCTCGCGGAATTCCCCCACGGAATAAAATTCAAACGCCAGCGCGCGTATCAGCTCGGACACTTCCCCCGCGGAGCTCAGCGGAGTTGCGGCATCGATATTCAGCCCAAGCTGCGCAAAGCGCTTTTCCTCGCCCTGCTCCATGTCGAAGTATATCCAGTCGTCGGTGTAGCCATCTTCCCCGCCGCGGTAGGTCACGGGGGTCGTCGGAGCGATCACCACCAGCGAATTGCGGCGCACCTTTGTTTCCGCACCGTTTATTACAAACACCGCAGACGTTTTCACCAGCAGCATGAGCCAGCACCCAGGGCCGCAGGGTCTGTCCATAACAAACGAGCTGTCGTGGGCGTAGTTGTATCCTATGGAGCCTATCTTCATAAATTCACCTCGCATACAAAAAGGGGCGGAGCCTCGGCCCCGCCCCCATTAAATGCGCTTATTACTTTACAAAAGGATTTTCGGTAGGATAAAGCATACCTGCGGGCTGATTGAAGCCGATGTCCTTGATTCCGAGGTAACGGAAGAGATCAAACAGGAGCTTTCCGTAGTGACCGAATGCAACCGCACCGTGGTGGGGATAACGCTTTTCAACCAGAACATGACGGTAGAAACGTCCCATCTCGGGGATAGCGAAGATACCGATACCGCCAAAGGAACGGGTAGGAACATCGAGGATCTCACCCTCTGCGATGTATGCGCGGAGATCTCCGTTGCTGTCGCACTGTAAACGGTAGAATGTGATGTCGCTTGCCGCGATATCGCCCTCGAGGGTGCCTCTTGTGAAGTCAGGGTCGCTTCCTGCGGGTTCAAGCAGGCGGTGCTGAATGAGCTGGTACTTGACCGCACGGGTGGAGCACATCTTGCACTCGGGGGTATTTCCGCAGTGGAAGCCCATAAATGTATCGGTAAGCTTGTAGTTGTACTTGCCCTTGATGTCCTCGTCGTATATGTACTTGGGAACGGAGTTGTTGATGTCGAGCAGTGTAACTGCGTCAGCGGAAATGCACAGACCGATGTATTCGCTCAGTGCGCCGTAGACATCGACCTCGCAGGATACGGGGATACCGCGGCTTACAAGGCGGCTGTTTACATAGCAGGGCTCAAAGCCGAACTGGGAAGGGAATGCGGGCCAGCACTTGTCTGCGAATGCAACGTACTTTCTGGAGCCCTTGTGGTTTTCTGCCCAGTCTAAAAGGGTAAGCTCGAACTGTGCCATGCGCTTGTTAAGGTCGGAGTAGTAGTTGCCCTCGCCCATTTCCTTAGCCATGTCTGCGCAAACAGCGTCGATTCTGGGGTCGTTTTCGTGCTCCTTGAAGGAAACGAGAAGATCCAGCTCGGAGTTCTCTTCGATCTCCACGCCTAATTCGTACAGACCCTTGATGGGAGCGTTGCAGGCGAAGAAGTCCTGGGGACGGGGACCAAATGTGATGATCTTCAGGTTCTTAACGCCAACGATCGCACGGGCAACGGGAACAAAGTCCTTGATCATCTTAACGATGTCCTCTGCGGTGCCAACGGGATACTCGGGGATAAAGCCGTTCAGATGGCGCATACCGAGGTTGTAGGAACAGTTGAGCATACCACAGTAAGCGTCGCCTCTGCCGTTGATCATATCGCCGTCGCCCTCTGCGGCGGAAACGAACATGCAGGGGCCGTCAAAGTTCTTGGCGATGAGTGTTTCGGGGGTTTCGGGACCGAAGTTACCAAGGAAAACGACTAAAGCGTTGCACTCTGCCTTCTTTACATCCTCAACCGCCTTGAGCATATCAAGCTCGTTTTCAACGGTAACGGGACATTCGTAGATGCCCTCGCCATAAGCGGTCACGATAGCCTTGCGGCGCTTTTCCGATAAAGCGATGGGGAAGCAGTCACGGGAAACCGCAACAATGCCAAGCTTAATTTCGGGAATATTGTTCATAAGTTTTATTTCCTTTCAAAATTATTATCGTCTGTGGGCGGCACAAAGTGCCGCTTCTTATAGGATATCACAAAAATCTGCTTTTTTCAAGTGAATAATTTGCGTGATTTACCCAAAAAGTTGTACTATTTTTTCAGGCGGATTTTTTCTGCGAAAACCGCCTTATTCAACGGGGAGTTCAACGCCGCAGCCCGCCTCGACAGCGGCATTGATATCCGCGAGAACGACCTTTCCGCCGCGCATAACGGGATATACAACGCGGCAGGCTCCGCCCTTTTCGGAGAATATTTCCGCGGAAATGACCGCGCCGTTTTCCCACTTGGCGTTTACAGTAAAGCCGCCGCGGGCGCACAGCCCCTCAAAGCTTCCGCTGCGCCATTCGTCGGGCAGCGCTGGTAGCAGCTTTATGTATCCCTCGTGGCTCTGTATCAGCATTTCTGCCATACCTGCGGATGCGCCGAAGTTTCCGTCGATCTGGAACGGCGGGTGGAAATCCCACATATTCACAAACGTGCAGCTTTCCAGCAGACCTTTCAGCAGTTTGTAGGTGCGGTTGCCGTCGCCCGTCCTGCTCCAGAGGTTTATTTTGTATGCCCTTGCCCAGCCCGTGGATTCGTCGCCGCGGTCATTCATGGTGGCTATCGCGGCATTCATCAGCTCGGGGCGGGAGGAATTAATCTGCTTTCCGGGGTACAGTCCCATCAGATGGGAAATGTGGCGGTGATTTTTCTGTATCTTGGAGCGGTCGAAATCCGGCTCGTCCTCCTCGTACCACTCTTTCATAAGACCTGTTTTTCCGACGTGATACGGCTTTAGCTGCGGGAGCATTTCGCGCACCTTTGCCTGAAGCGCGCCATCCTCTCCCAGCGCCTCAGACGCCGAAAGGAAATCGATGAAAAGCTGCTCGATAAGGCTCTGCTCATAAGTATTGCCAATCGTTGCGGGGCCGTGCTCCGGGCTGTATGTCGGCGAGGAAACGAGCCTGCCCTGCTTCTCGTCGTATATCAGCCACTGCGTATAGAACCGCACGCTTTCCTGCATGATGGGGTATATTTTCGCGCGGAGGTAATCCGCATCGAGGGTGAATTCGTAGTATTCCCATATGTTCTGCATCAGCCACGCCACCGCCGCCGTGGACCATCCCCAGTAAAATTCCCAGCCGGGGGCTGTCCAGCCGAAGGGCGAGCACTGCGTATGCGCCGTCCAGCCGTTTTCGGGGTGAGCGTCGTCGGATACGATGTTGTAGTATTCCTTTGCGGTAACACGTCCCGGCTCCCGCAGGCTGTCGAGGAAATCCACCAGCGGCGGCACGGTTTCCGCCATGTTGGTATTGTATGCGCCCCAGTAATTCATCTGGAGATTTACGTTGATATGATAGTCGCAGCACCACGGCGGGCAGTTGCTCTCGTTCCATACGCCCTGCAGATTTGCAGGAAGAGCGCCTTTCCTCGACGAAGATATCAGCAGGTACCGTCCGTAGCGGAAGTACAGCATTTCCACCGCATTCATCGCCGCGCGGTTTCCGCTGCGATATTCTTCGATAAGCTTGTCCGCGGGGAGATCTGCGCATTCATTGTTGATCTCAAGCGAAACCCTGCCGTATATCGCGGAGTAATCGGCGTAATGCCCCTCATAAAGAGCGTCCCAGCCCTTTTCCGCCGCCGTTTTTACAAGGGGAGCGGTTATTTCCGCGGGGTTTATCCCGCTGCGGTAGGTCGGGTATTTCATGGCATAATCGGTGGCGGCGGCGAAATATATCACCGCTTCGCCAGCGTCGGACACGGCTATGCCGTTTTCTGAAACGGAGAGCTTTCCGTCGGTGACAGTTGTAAATCTCGCGTCGAAGCGCATTCCGTTATCTTCGACGGCGCCGGAATAAACAAGCGTGTCCCCGTCCGCATAAATTTTAGCGGGATGAGTTTTGGAAAGCGAAAGCGTGAAATTCAGCGCGCCTTTTTTGTCCGCTGCAAAGCGGAATGCAATGACCCGCGCGGGATAGCTCGCGAACGCCTCGCGGGTATACTTAACGCCATCAAGTTCAAATGTGCAGCTGTAAAGCGATCTGTCGAGGTCAAGCGCACGGCGGTAATTTTTCGGCTCGCCGTCGGGGAGTGAAATTTCAACATCCGCGTCGCACAGCAGCAGATAGCTTCCGAAATCCCCGTCGCCGGTAAGCTCGGGAAGAAGCTCCAGTACCCGCGCATAATTCCCCGCGGAAAGCTGCTCCTGCACCTCTTTTACATACTTGTAGCGGTCGCGCTTGTTGCCGCCGTAGTAGTCGGGGCGGTTCTTGCAGGGACCGCCCGCCCACAGGCTTTTTTCGTTAAGAACGATGCGCTCTTTGCGCACGCCGCCGAACATCGACGCGCCCATATACGCATTTCCGATGGGCAGGCACTGCTGCTCCCAGAGGGAAGCGTCGCCCTCGGTGTTAAAATAGATAACGTTGTTCATCGAGATATCCTCCGAAACGGTTAATCGTTTTCATCGTTTTATTATAGCATATTCTGATATTAAATTCAACACCTTTTCCCCCGAAATATTGACTTTTTCACTGCAATACTATATAATAAATTATCAACATTTCAACAAGGAAAGGACGCAGCAATGACCACAGAACAGCTTATACTCTCCCGCAGAAGCGTTAGGAAATTCACCGACGCCCCCGTAACGGACGAGCAGATAACCCGCCTTATAAACGCCGCCGCGGCAGCCCCCAGCGGCTGCAACAGCCAGTGCTGGCGTTTTGCAGCAGTGAAAACCCCCGAAAAGATAGCGCTGCTTGCAAAGGCGGCGGAAAAGGGCGTGCGCCGCTTCTACGCCGACGCCGAGGACGATTTTCTCGCTTCCCGCGTGAAAAACACCGTTTTCTTCGCAAAGGCGCCGCTGGTCATCCTCATATATCAGGAGGACATGAAATACCACGACCCGCGCGTTGAGAAATACTACAACGACCACGGTTTCTCTCACGATGATATGCTCCGCGATATGCGCCGCCCCGAGATCCTTTCGATAGGCGCGGCGGTGGAGAACCTGCTTCTCTGCGCCGAGGAAATGGGACTTGGTGCCTGCCCGATGGTCGACCCGACGGTCGCCGAACAGGAAATAAACGAAGCGCTCGGACTGAGCGGAAAGCTGATGTGCGTTATCCCCGTCGGCACATCCGCGTACACTCCCCGCGAAAAGGCAATGAAGCCGCTGGACGAGATACTTACGATAATATAAAAACCATCCCCGCAGCAATAAACTGCGGGGATACATTTTGTTTGTCATTCAGCAGACTGGCTGTCCGCCGGCTCTTCGGTGAAAAATGTTCCGTCGGAATTATCTGCCGAAGCGTCCGAAGAAGCATCGGAGGAAGATTCCTCGGAAGCATCCGCCGAGCTGTCGGATGACGCGCTGTCGCTTACGGTGCTGTTTCCGAAGATCGACGAGGAAGTCTTGCTGCTTTCGGATGTTTCGCTTGTTTCCTCTGTCGGGGGCGTTACATATGTAGTGATGGTAACTGTATTGATGATGATATCATTCACGGGCTTGGTGAGCGCGTTGTTATTATCCGTGGTAAGCTCGGTCTGCGCGATGGCGTCGATAACGTCAAATCCTTCGAAAACCTGCCCGAATACCGTATATCCGCCGTCCCAGAGGGGGTACCCGCCGACGGTATTGTACTTTTCCTTGACCTCATCCGAGGCTTTCTGAATCATGTTTGCAAGGTTAGTATAGTAGGTTTCCATCGCGGTGCACTGCGCGTACTCCTCCATGGCTTCGTCAAGGGTTTCTTTCTTAGCCTTGTATTCCTCAGCCTTGGCAAGTATCTTTGCGGGGTCGTACTGTGTGATGTCCTGCGGGGTCTTGTTGTTTACGATATAGAACTGCGTGGTATTCTTGCCGTTTGCATTCGCATAGCAGAGCGCTCCATAGAAGTTGCGCGCGTTTTCGTTCACCTCTATCGGGAAATATCCATCGTTCCCGATGACAGCCTTTCCGCCGGTGCCGTCGCCGTTGAGCGAGCCGCCCTGCATCATGGAATCCGGGGAAACTCTGTGAATTTTCAACCCGTCATAATATCCCTCTTCGGCGAGCTTTACGAAATTATCCACCGCATTCGGTGCAATATCCGGGAACAGCTTTGCCTTGATAACGCCGTAGCCCTCGATATCTATCTCGGCGATCTTATCTCCGTCCGCAAAGGTGATCTCGCCGACGTTTCCCGAAGTGCTGCCGCCGAAGCAGCCTGTCATGCCGAAAATTAATCCTGCCGAAACAACTGCGCCCAAAAGAATGTTTTTCAGTTTCATTTCAATGCGTCCTTTCGTCGGAGATATCGTTTATCCCTCGATGTAATCCATCACATATACCTTGCTGATGGTTATCGTCTGAACAGGCTCGGAAGCCTCGCCGTTGGCGTTTGTCTTGACCTCCGCGGAGGATATCGCGTCGATAACGTCAAAGCCGTCGTAGACCTGTCCGAAAACAGTGTAGTTTCCGTCCAGCGACGGTGTGCCGCCGACTTCGGAATACTTAGCCCTTACTTCCTCGGAAGCGTTTTCCACCCAGCTTGCAAGCGTTCTGAGGTAATTTGCCTGGAACGCGTAATAATTTGCGTAGTCCTCGCTGACTTCTCTCATCTGCTCGGCGGCTGCGTCATATTCATCTGCGTTCTTTTTTTGTTTTTCAGTATCTATTTTTGAAAGATCCTGCGAGGTTTTGTTGTTCACGATATAGAACTGCGTGGTGTTGGTGCCCAGTGCGTTCGCATAGCACAGCGCGCCGTAGAAATGCCGCAGACTGTTGTTGGTTTCAATGCCGAACGAACCGCTGTTCACCGCTGCTTCGCCGCCGGTGCCGTCGCCGTTGAGCGAGCCGCCCTGCAGCATGAAGTCGCTGATAACACGGTGGATGGTCTTGCCGTCATAATATCCCTCGTCCGCAAGCTTGATGAAATTCTCAACGCCCATCGGCACCTCGTCGGGATAAAGCTTCGCCTTTATCGTGCCGTAGCCCTCTATCTCGAAAACCGCGATCTTATCGCCCTCTTCAAGAACGACTTCGTCGATATTGCCGCCCGTTTTGCCGTCCCCCGCAACTGCGGTACTGCCCGCGGATGATGTGCCGCCGCCCGACTGACTGCACGCCGTCGCGCCGAAAAGGCAGGAAGCCGCAAGCAGTGCGCACATAACAACATTTCTTATTTTCATTTATTTATCCTTTCCCTGAAAAAGCCTTATTCCTCTGCGGAATACTCGGAGATCGTAACGCTCTTTATCATTACATTCTCCGATGCTCTGCCGTTGCTTTCCGTGGGGATATTGCAGAGCTGTTCCACAACATCCATGCCCTCGTATGTCTGTCCGAAAACCGTGACCGTGCCCGAAAGCCCGAACACGCCGCCTACTTCGTAGAACTTGTCAAACAGCGTGGTGAGATTGTCGCGCTCAACGGGATCCTCGCGGTCGGCGGCGCTCTTTTTAAGCTCGTTCACCGCCTCTTCGGTAAGGCTGTCCTTATCGGTGTTGCAGACGAACCAGCGCGCGTCGCCGTAGCCCGATTTCTCCGAAAAGGACATCAGCGCGCCCTTGAAAGGCCAGAGATCAACGCTGTATTCGTTGGCGATAAGCCCGTCGCTGCCTGTTCTGCCGATGTAAGTGCCCTTTTCGTTCTCCTCGCCGCCGGTCAGGAAATAGACGTCTTTCATTACGCCGTAAACGGGCTTGTTGTCGTACTCGCCGCTCTTCGCCTTTTCAATGAATGCGGCGGAGGTGTTCGGGGCATAGTCCTCGTAAATGACCATACGGAACTCGCCGAGGTCGGTGTCAACTATCGCGATGGTATCGCCCTCTTCCGGGGACCTGAGCTGGATGAAATCGGTGTTCATCTCCGCGAAATTATAGTCTTTCATCGCATTCTGAACCGTTGCCGTGCATCCCGACAATGTAACTGCCAGCACGGCGGCGGTCAATGCTGCAAATAATTTTTTCAAACTGCCTGTCCTTTCAAAACAGCCGCTTATGCCTTTTTAACGACTGTGCCCTGTCTGGTTTCCTCGACGATGTAGCCCATGGAGGTTATCTTGTCGCGGATGCTGTCGGCAAGCGCGAAATCCTTTGCCTTGCGGGCAGCCTTGCGCTGTTCGATAAGCTCGGTTATCTCCGCGGGAATTTCCTCGTCCTTGTTATTATACAGCAAACCAAGCACGTTTGTCAATGCCGTAAATTCGTCGGAATAAGCCTTAACATCGCCCTTTGTTGCATCGGGGGATGCAAGAGCCGCGTTTATCTTGCGGACAAGCTCGAATACCGCCGCGATAGCGTCCGCGGTGTTGAAGTCGTCGTCCATTGCCTTTATGAAGCTTTCGCGGGCGGTCTTAACATCCTCGAGGACAGCTGCGGAAGCCGCGCCATCCTTTGCGGTGGGCATAACGCGCGCGATGGTATCGCGGCAGGTGTACAATCTCTGAAGAGCCGCCTTGCAGGACTCGATTACCTCGATGGTGTAGTTGAGCTGGCTTCTGTAATGAACCGACAGCAGCATGAAGCGGATAGGCTCGTAGCCGTACTTATCAGAAAGATCTCTTACCATGAAGAAGTTGCCCGCGGACTTGGACATTTTCTTGTTGTCGACATTCAGCATTCCGTTATGCATCCAGATGTTTGCAAGGGGCTGACCGGTCGCGCATTCGCTCTGCGCGATCTCATTCTCGTGGTGCGGGAAGATAAGGTCGGAGCCGCCGCCGTGAATATCAATGGTATCGCCGATGTAGTGGCGGGACATTGCGGAGCACTCGATGTGCCAGCCGGGACGACCCTTTCCGAAGGGAGAATCCCAGTAGGGCTCGCCGGGCTTCGCAGCCTTCCACACTGCGAAATCCATGGGGTCGCGCTTCTTGTCGCCGACTTCAATCCTCGCGCCCGCCTGAAGATCCTCAAGCGGCATATGAGAAAGCTTGCCGTATTCGGGGAACTTCTTTGTTTCAAAGTATACGTCCCCGTCGGCTTCGTATGCGTAGCCCTTTTCGATGAGGGTCTTTACGATGTCGATGATGATATCCATGTTCTCGGTAACTTTCGGGTGGATATCGGCGCGGCGGACATTCAGTCCCTGCGCGTCTACGAAGTATTCCTTGATGGCGTTCTCGGAAACCTCGGAAGCGGTCTTGCCGAGCTCGTTTGCCTTTCTGATTATCTTATCGTCAACATCGGTGAAGTTCTGAACATAAAGCACCTTGTATCCGCGGAATTCAAGGTAGCGGCGCAGGGTGTCGAACACGCACAGCGCACGCGCGTTTCCTATGTGGATAAGGTTGTATACGGTGGGACCGCAGCAGTAGATCTTAACGGTGCCCGGGGTGATGGGCTTCAGTTCTTCCTTGCGCCTTGTCATGGTGTTGTAGATATACATATAATTGTCCTCCTATTTAATGCAGGTTTATTTATTGCTTTTCAGCTCGTCTATTTCCTGCTTCAGTTCGTTGATTTCGTTTTCAAGTTTGTCGATATACATTCTGTGCTCGCAGAGGAGCTGGGAAACGGGGTCGGGAATGTGTATCTGGTCAAGGTCGCTGTTAGTGACCTTCATTCCGTTCCTGCGGACCACCCTCGCGGGCACGCCCACTGCCGTGCAGTCCGGCGGGACTTCCTCCAGCACCACAGCGTTTGCGGCTATCTTGGAATTATCCCCTATCCTGAACGGCCCGAGAACCCTCGCGCCCGCGCCGACGAGAACATTGTTCCCGAGGGTCGGGTGGCGCTTTCCGACGTCCTTGCCGGTGCCGCCGAGGGTTACGTTCTGATACAGTGTACAGTAGTCGCCTATCTCGGTGGTTTCACCGATGACAACGCCTGCACCGTGGTCGATGAAAAGGCCCTTTCCTATTTTTGCACCGGGGTGTATCTCTATACCCGTTTTGTTTCGTGAATGCTGGGATATCCACCTTGCGATGAAAAAGTGCCCGCGTTCATAGAACCAGTGTGCGATACGGTAGCTTCTGACCGCTTTGTAGGAAGGATACAAAAACAGCACTTCCCATGCGGAACGCACCGCGGGGTCGCGCGCCTTTATCGACGCAACGTCCTCTTTTATCCTGTCGAACATGATTACCTCCGTAAAAATGCAAGAAACTCATGCACGGATACAAAAAAGCCTCCGCGCACAACGGCGCGAAGGCGTAATTACACGCGGTCCCACTTCGCTTCGGGCGAAAACGCCCCTCCTGCTTCCTTAACGCGGAAAACGGACGCGGATACTCGATGCGGTACTTTTTATATTAAGTACGCATATTCCCCGCGTCGGCTGGCAGCCGCACTTCGCCCGCTGCTGCCGTCCGCGTTTCACCGTCCCGCGGCTCTCTGTACGGCAGACCTGCGCCTACTCTGACTGCTTCAATGCCTTTATACATATTTTTTATTATATACTATATTCAGATTTTTTTCAAGAGGTTACACCAAATTTTCAGAATTTAAAATTTATTTTGAAAATTCGGGCAGATTTCGCCGGGTTGATATGTTATAATTACAGAAGGCCAAAAACAACCGCGAAAGGAAGGGATCACGGTGTTCAGAATAACACAGGAAAATGCGTCCGACGTTTTCAGGCGGTACGCAAACATGGTTTACAGGATAGCGATAGGCATTGTCCGCAGTCCTGAGGAAGCGGAGGACGTCATTATGGAGTGCTTCTCCGCCGCCATCGACCATGAGAACTTCAACGATGAACAGCATTTCAAGCACTGGCTCATCCGTGCAGCCGAGCACAGGGCGCTGAATGTTGTCAAATCCGCGCGGATACAGCGCAGCGTTCCGCTGGACGACGCGGAAAACACCCTGTCCTCGCAGGACAATGAAACAAACGAACTGCTAAACACCATAATGCGCCTGCCCGACATGATAAAAACGGTGATATATATGTTCTATTACGAGGATATGCCCGCCGCCGAGATCGCGGAGGCTCTCGAGATAACCGAAAACACCGTTTACAAGCGGCTGGCGCGCGGAAGAAAGATGCTCAGACTTGATCTGAAGGAGGAGTTGATATGACCGAAAAGGATATCAGAAAAATGTACGAAAATGTATCGCTCTCCGAGGAAAAGCTCGCGGAGCTGGAAAAGAAGCTGCTCAAGCGCTTCGAAAACAAGGACGGCGCGCTTGACGACGACCTAATCCGCCTTAGTCAGATAGGCGAAAAACCCAGGAAGAACAGCCGAAGGAAGTACATCATCAGCGCCTGCTCCGCAGCGGCGGCGGTGGTTATCATGGCTTCCGTAATAACCCTCGCTTACAATTCGGGAATGTTCGTGAAAATCGGAACCGTATCCGACGATACCTCACAGCAGACATCTGTAAGCACCCCCGATACGAACACCTCCCTGCTAAACCCGAACGACTTCATCATCACCAAGGAGCTGCTGCCCGAATACCCCAACAAGGGCGTATACGACGTAGCGGGCGGGGCAAACAGAGTTGACGAAACGGCGTTTTACGACAAATGCGCCGACGACCTCGCAAACAAGACGATAGGAAGCACCGTTATCATCGCGGAGCTTACCATCGACACCTGCACCGCCGACGCCGAAAACGACGTCACGGTCTATGACGCTACCATCGGCAGGACATACTACAGTACGCTCGGCATTAATACCGAGGGGCGTTCTATAAAGCTCACCCTCGACGGCTGCGATGGCGGCACGATATACAGCGGCTGCCCCCCTTATTACGAGGGCGACAGGATAATCGCCGCGCTCCGCTATACCAAAACGGGCTACACTCTTTCGGCCGCGTATACCCTTGCGGATATAATAACCGTAAACGGCACGGATTTTGCCGCGGTGAGAAGCAGCCAGCTTTCCAACCTGTTCATAAAGAACTACGCAAATGGCGACACGATAGAATACACCACCACCATGATACTCAATCCCGTTACCTACTACGCTGTTTACGAAATGAACGAGTATGGCAGCTACCTTACCTCCAAGAAAGAATCCACCGAAACAGAAGTCAAACTCGAGGGCAGCTTCGACCCCGCGGCGCTTGATTTTAGGCATGACAGCAATGCAATGAAACTGCTTGATGAAGCTTTCTGCGGATACTGGCGCGACCTTGCCATCGGCTACTTTAGCGACGACAATATGTTCGGACAGAACAACGACACATTCTTCGGCGGAGTTGCGGAGGACAAAAACGCGTTCTATCTCAAGCGCAGAGTAAGGGGCAGCGATTCCTACTATATTTACGCCGTTATCAAAGACAACCCCGACACTGTCTATCTTTATCAGACCGACGGCAGCAGCGCGGTTCCTTTCTCCGAATACAGCGAAAGATTCTTCTTTGTCGCCGGCATGAACTTTCTCGCCCGGCAGGATGATTTCTCCGGCACGCCCTCTACTGCCAACGGTGCCGTCGCCTGCAATCAGTTCGGTATGGCGAAGGTCATTGCGGGTTACAACGACGATGATCTGTACGATATGTTCTTCGACCTTCTCGAAAACGGCAGCACCGAATGCTACGGCAAGACATGGAAACGCGCGGTCGGAGGATACAAATCCCTCGGCTACAGGAGCGAAAGCATTTTCCTGAACGCTGCGGAGCCAGACAGGCTGGTCGTTTCGATAAGAATGTACGACGCTGCCGCGGCGGAGCATATACCTGATATCGGCGAGGAATTCAACATAGAGGATTCGGCAAGGTATTTCCGCGCGGAATTTACAAAGCAGGACGGAAAATTCAGCTATACCCTCACGCCGTGCAGCGGAGAAACCACAGACCCAGAGCACTTCTTCTCCCCGCTGGAATCCACGGAGAATTACCCTGTCACCGCTGCGTCGGCTCCAGGTATAGACGGCATAACCGTGAATTATTACCCCGTACAGCGTGACGGCATGACGGAAATCTATGCGGTGCGCAGACTCGGCACAGACCCCGATTCCATATGCGAGATATACTACCGCGACCCCGCCTGCGACGAATATATCCACATATGCGACGGCTATGCGCCCACGCTTCTTACCACCTTTGACGGTACGGTATACTGCTTTACCAGCGGCGAGATGAACTCCTACATTTCGCGGGTGGTAGGTGGAAATGTTGTGGCAAGCAGCAGCATAAACCGGCTCTCCTCCGCGGGCGCGGGACTTTACGAAAGCGGCCTGTATCTTATCATAAAGGCAGACAACAACTGGGCGGTGCTTGACAAGCAAAGCCTTGACCACGCCGAATTTTACGGCGAAAACGAGCTGTACTTCACCAACGACGGCTTTGTCACCGTAAAGGACGGAAAGCAGACCCTCCACGACGAGGCAGGACAGGATTTCGACGGCGCACTGCTCAGCCTTTACTCGCGCTATAAATTCACATGGAAGTCCCTTACGACAAAAACCATGAACGTCACCGGTAAATCCGAAGAATATGACACCGGCACGGAATGGGGCACACTCTGCGAGCCGGCAGACCCCGAATGGCGCACGCGTGCCCTGCTGCTGAACTCCCTCAAGGAAACCTACACCGACAAGGCGGCTGAAGAAGCACTCGACACCATCCTTGCCGACGGCGCCGCGATGGTTGAGCAGGGATACAGGCTCTACACAAAGAAGACCGAAAACTTTACCATACTCAACGGCGATTCCACCCTCGAAAGCGCGGAGCTTTCCGCCGACGGAAACAGCGCGGTGCTCAATTTCAAAATGGAATACAAGTGCCTGACCTACTCCTACGGTGACGAAAAATACAGCACTAACTCTGAATATTATTCCATCAACGCCATTAAAACCGAAAACGGCTGGCGCCTTGACAGCTTCTATTCGCCCGTAAGCGATTCGGATTTCAGCAAGTGCACCTGACAAAGATAACGCCGAAGCCTTGCAAACGCCCAAATCAACGCCTTACCGAACTTCTGAAATGATCGGCTTATCATAAAAAACTGCCCCGATACGCACAATGCATATCGGGGCAGAATGTTTATAAAAATTTATCACGCTTTCATGCGCTTTTTGTAGTCCGCCTTTATCTGCTCGAGAGCAACAGCGTCCTGCTTGCGCTTTTCGCGCGCCTGGTCCTGTATCTGCTGGACCTCGTCGATACCGCTGACGATGGTCTGCCATGTCTGCTGGAGGGTTTCCACCTTGATGGAAGAATTTGCTGACATCGCCGCAACCATCTTGGACTGCTCTACGGTGTTCTGCGCGTTCTTGATAAGGAGCTCGTTGGTCTTTTCGTCAAGCGCCTTGAGGGACTCCGCCTGAATGCGCTGGCGCTTCAGCATTATCGCCTGCGCGAGGGACTGCTTGAAAACAGGCATCGTGATGATGAACGCGGAGTTTATCTTTCTTACAAGGTTGAGGTTGGAATACTCCATGGTCTTGAGCATAGGCACGGTCTGTAGCGCTACATTCTCTGCGACCTTGAGATCCATTACGCGCTGGTCAAGTATTTCGCGCATCTGCTGGAGGTTGGAAAGATCCATGCGGATGGTGCCGTCGTCGGGGTTTTCTGCCACCTTTGCCTGATATTCCTCGATGAATGCGTCGAGCTCCTTAACACCCTGCTCACCCGCCATGATATACTTTACAAGCTGCTGATAATACCCGAGGTTAGCCTCGTACATGGTGTCAAGCTTGGTGTTTGCCTGCTCGATCTCGGTTTCGTACTGCTTGAGCTGAACGTAGATACGGTCGATCTCCTTGCCCATGGTGTCGTACTTGCTGAGTATCTTTTCAAGCTTCTTCTTGAGATTGCCGAAGAAGCCGGGCTTTTCATCCTGAAGCTCCTTGATATCAAACTGATCCATGATAGCGGCAAGGTTTTTCAGCATAACGCCTGTGTCGTTTATCTGCTGAATGCTCATGGAATTGAGCACCTGGTCGGACGCCTGCGAAATCTGCTCTGCGGCGTCCGCGCCGAACTTTACAATGGTGGAGCTGTCGTTTACGTTAATCGTGGAAACGAGCTGGTCGATCTCCGCGCTGGTCGCGAGCTGCTGCTTGATCTCATCGGTCTTTACGACGATGTTGAAATTCTTCGCTTCCTCGATCTTTGCGTCGAGGGCGGCAGTCTGGGTATCCGTTACTACTGTGCCTGTGGTTTCAACTTCCTTGGCAGCCTGCGCCGCCGCACCGGGTGTAAACTGTAATCCCATAATTTTTATCCTTTCCTGAACAGCTTACCGAAAAATCCGCTGCTCTTTTCCTCGGAGGGTATTTTTAATTTCGGCACCTCCATATTGTACAAAAACTGATCCATGATGTGCTCCTCGAAAGCGTCACTTTTCACGAAGGTTTCGATGTTCTTGTAACCCGTCGGGGTGTAGATCAGCACATCAAATCCGATAAGGCTGCACAGCACCGTCTGCACGCATTCCTCCAGCGTGAATGTATCCTCAACGGTGTCGATGTATATCAGCTTTGGAATCTGCCGCGTAAAATCGAACCGCTGAACAAGCTGCAGAAACTCCTTGCCCATGCCAAGTCCGAAATGGATAACGCTGCACATCAGCTCGTCGCCTTCTAGTTTCAGGAAGCCGCTGGACGCAGTTTCCTGAAGCTTGTAAATAAGCATATCCTGCAATCTGTCCGGCATAAAGCTGTATTTGTTCAGCGTGCTTGCTTTCAGCCTTTCCGCGTCTATCTCGCCGTTGCGGTAAAAGCTGCGGTAAGCCGAGAGGTCAGGCGAGCCGTTCTGCTGTGCGCCCTGTTTTTTGATTTTGAGTATCGTATCGGGGGTAAGGCGCGAGCGCACCTCGTCCCAGTATTTCCCGACATCCCCGCCGCTGACTCCGCTTATCTTCGCGAAGATATTCGGAACCGAAACAAGGTTTCCCGCGGTGGAAAATCCCGTTCTGAACCGCGCTTCCTCTTTCCAGAGAATGCCTATCTCCTCATAGGTCGTTTTAAGCGTGAGGGACTGGCTGTTCGGGAACTGAAAGTTTCTGTATATCCCCGTGTCGCCGCCGTAAAGCATGGTGTCAAGGTCGCGCTCGGCACTGTATGCGACGGTCGCCATCTTCATCTTCATCGGCTTGTCGGGGTAGCTTCCGCTTTCCTTGGACTGCGGAAGCTGGAATATCTGCATACGCCCGTCGGGATTTCGCGCGACGGTCATATCAAGCATCTGCTTGTTCGGAGTGATATATACAGTGTCGAAGCCGCTGCGGGACATGAAATTAAGAAAATACAATTCCGACTGCGAAATATCGCCGTAGTAAAGAATAACCGGGATATCCTCATACCGCACCGCATATTTTCTCGCCTGCGTGCATCGGTACAGCCATGTTATGAACTTGCTTCCGTAATTGAACACCACGGTCTGGTTACCCGTGTTTAATTCATTCAGAAGCTCCCGCAGCGCATTCTGCGCTAGCGCTGTGCGCACGGGATCGCCGCCAAGATTTATCAGCAGCGCCAGCGCGTCTATCATATCTGCGGTGCTTGTGCGCGGCACGGAGCCGAGCGCCCGCACCTCGTCTGCGTCGGGATTACTGAGCGTCCTTTCAATAAAGATAAGCTGCTTTTTCAGCCCCGCAAAGCTCTCCTTGAACTTCACCAGCATATTCGTATAAACCGCCTCTTCGTCGTAGCCGATGAGCGCGGCAGAATACACGGGGATTTCTCCGTCCTCGGTGAAAACTCCCCCGGAGGATATCACGCGGGTCTTTCTGTCCTTCAGGAAATCCTCGAAAATGCCCGCGGCGGTGGTGTCAAGGCGTTTTACCTTGTCCTTAACCTGCTCCCCTGCAGAGCGCATATCCGCAAGCCTTGCTTCCCTGGAGAGGTCTATGTTGGCATAATCCACCTGCAAAGGCGCGGTGTTTCTGCCCGATTTTACCGTTATCTTATCCCTGAATGCGAATTTCTCGAAATCGCCGTCCTGCCCGTAGCTTACAAGGCTTATTTCCGCCCCGGCGAGGTTCAGCATATACAGCAGGTACAACTCTTTAAGCCCCGCGCCGCCGACGAACAGAACATTCTTCGGCTTTACCGCGAGATATTTTATCAGCCAGCAGAGTATAACGAAATAGGTGTTTTTCCTGTTTGCGCCGCATTCGTTGACCGCCCGCAGTATCACCTCGGAAATCGCGGCGCTGTCGCAGGTGATGTTTGCCTTGCTGAGCCATGCGTCAAGCCCCGACTTTATCGCCGCGGCGTTGTCGAAGCCCGCTGCGGTGTATTCCACGGCAGCGGTTATCTCCCCCGTAGATGGCAGCGGCAGCTTGTCCCTGAAGAACAGTCCGTTTTTCTGTGCCGAAACAAATTTATTTATCAGGAAACTGCGGAATATATCGGGGCTGTCATAGCCCGTATATCTCGTAAATCCTTGGGGTAATGCCATTTTTCAGACCATCCTTTTTATTCAACTTCGATGCCGTAGCGGTTGCACATCCGCGCCATTCCGTCGCGATATCCCGAGCCCACGGCGGACAGCTTCCACTCGCCCTTGTAGCGGTATATTTCCACCGCCACCACCGTGGTTTCGTCCGCAAGGCCGTCCATAACGAACGCTATGCGCTCGCGGCCGTCCGCGCTTATTGATATTCTCGGTGCGCGCACGCGGGAGAAATTCTTGCTCCTGTCCCCCGCATAGACGGAGTATGCTATCGTCATTTTCTGGACGCGGTAGTCGATCTTTTCGAGATCAATCTCAAGGTGCCCGTCGGCGGGGAAATATTTCACCTCACCGTGCTCGGAGGTTTCGTTTCCGAAAAATATCAGACCGCTGTCGCCGAAAGAACGCTCATTCCCGTCCAGCATGAAAAGGTACGGGTCGATGTCGATATCCTGCGGCTTGGTGCAGGAAAACGATACGGTGCATTTGTTACCGACGTACTGATACAGCGCCACGCGCTGACCGCGCTTCATCTCAAGCAGCGGCATATCGCACGCGGGAGCCGACTGCGGCACCGAAACGATATCCGTGTACGCCGCGACAGAATGCACATTATTCTGCGTGCCTGCTGAGATATGCTCCTCCGCGCCGCGCTCGGGCGCGGTGAAAATACGCAGCATCTCCGCCCTCGGGACATCCGTGCGGGGTCTGCCGGTGAGATAAATGCGGCGGGTGAAACGCGTTTTCAGCAGGACCTCGGCGTACAGAAACATCTGCGTGCTTATGCCGCTTACGGCAACGGTGACTTCGCTCCTGCCCGCGGGGATATGCTTCGGCAAAAACTCAACGCCCTGCGTGCTGCATTTGATATCCGCCGCCACGGGAACGTTTATCGTCATGAGATATGTATTCTCCGCGTCTGCGGCGAATGCTCCCAGATCCAGCGTGCGCGGGATATCGAAATACCCGTCCTCGCCGCCGAATCCCTGCACCCCGCCGAACACCTCGACATCCCGCACATCTGCGGGAACCCTTGCTTTTATGGCGGGGTTATGCACGTCGTCCTCGGTGAGTTCCACGCGCAGCCCTTCTATCGTCACTGACGGCGAAGTTATCTCGATTATGCTGCCCCGCTTTGCCCATAACGTAGAGTTCTTTCCCACGAGATGAAGCGGTTTCGTGATATATACAGGCCCCTCGAACTCCCCCGACGGAAGCATTGCCGTGCCGCCGCGGGGAGTGCGTTCTATAAGGTCATTTATGTTTTCAGCCATTGCCGCCTCCCGCAGAAAAAATAGGAATTGTTAAACGTTGACGCCGTATGTGCGGCAGAGCGCCTCAAGACCGCCCTGATATCCCGCGGCAACTGCATTGAACTTCCAGTCGCCGTTGTATCTGTATATCTCGCATACAACCAGCGCGGTTTCGATGGAGAATTCCTCAACAAGGTCAAAGCGGAGAACTTCCTCGCCGTTGACGTCGTCGGGGCTGTCTATCTTTACAACGCGGACGTAGGAATTGGATACCTGTCCGAAATTCTGTCTTTTCTGCTGTGCATCAAATATGGTTACGGTAACGGCGATCTTCTCGATCTCGGGGGGGATCTTCGTGAAGTCGATGATGATTGCTTCGTCGTCGCCGTCGCCCTCGCCTGTTCTGTTGTCGCCGGTATGAACTACCGCGCCGTCGCGGGCGGTGAGGTTATTATAGAAAACGAAATCTTCATCTCTCAGCACCTTGCCGTTTGCGCCGAGAAGGAACACGCAGGCGTCGAGGTCGAAATCCTGACCGCCGTCGTAACGGTTGGTATCCCAGCCGAGGCCTATTCTTGCGAGTGTTACAGACTTGTCCAGACTTACGCGCTGACCCTTAGAAAGATTTACTGCCATTTTGTTTTCCTCCTTGATTTTATCAGTGAGAGTATCGGCGGACGCGCCGCCGACGCTCACTTAAATGTTGATTATTTCTTTGCCGCCGAGTTCACTATCGCCTTTCTGATAAGGTCGATGGGTATGATGGAAATTGCCATTACCAGTATAAGCAGCCATTCCGTAAGGTTAAGGCCGTAGCCGCTGAGGATGGCGCCGCCGAGGTAGGTCATGAGTATCTGAACACCGGTGATTATGCCAAATACCGCAAGGAAACCCTTGTTCTTGGATAGATTATCGAACAGGTTCACGCGGTCGGTTCTGGCATTGAATGCGTTGAATACCGCGATGAAGATAAAGAATGCAAAATATGCCGTGTGCAGGAACATATGCGGCTCGGTGTCGAGGGTGTTCTGTCTGATAATCCCCCACTGCTCGAGGTAACTGTCGCCCATGAGAGGGAAACTGCCCAGCACCAGCAGACCCAGCGACAGGATGAATGTCCACGCCGCGCCGGTGATTATCTGCGACATCATGTTCTTGCTGATGATAGGTTCGTTTCTGCGCTTGGGCTTTTCATGCATGAATCGGTTAAGTGCCGGCTCGCCGCCGAACGCAAGCGCCGCAAGGGTATCCATAACGAGGTTAACCCACAGAATCTGAATTACCGACAGCGGGTTTTCAATGCCGATGAGCGGGCAGATAAAGCTGATAAGCACTGCGGAAACGTTGATGGTAAGCTGGAATACGATGAACTTTCTGATGGAATTGAAAATTGTTCTTCCGTATAGGATTGCACGGTCGATGGAGTTGAAGTTGTCGTCGAGGATAACGATGTCGCTGGCTTCTTTTGCGACCTCCGTGCCGCCGCCCATTGCGAAGCCTACGTCCGCTTTCTTCAGCGCGGGGGAGTCGTTTACGCCGTCGCCCGTCATGCCCGCAACAAGGTCAAGCTCCTGTGCAAGGCGCACAAGGCGGCTCTTATCGGAGGGCAGCGCCCTTGCGATAACACGGATGTCCTTCATCTTCGTCTTTATTTCCTCATCGGAGAGCTTCGCAAGCTCGTCGGAGGTCAGAACAACGTCCGTATCCTTTTCGAGCAGACCCGCTTCCTTTGCGATGGCAACTGCAGTTTCCTTGCGGTCGCCGGTTATCATAACTACCTGCACGCCTGCGCCCTTAACTTCCCTGATGGCTGTAACGGATTCGGGACGTACTTCGTCGCGGATTCCGACAACTCCGACAAGCGTCCAGTTGTTGCCTGCGGGGAGCGCCTCCTCGCCGAGTGCGTCCTCGCTGGTGGCAATGGCAAGCACACGGATAGCGCGGTTTGCAAGCTCGTCTATCTTCTTGTTGAGCTCGGTCATGTAGAAAGGCTGCTTAGTGCCGTTTTCGTCGTAATAGTGCGAGCAGCGCTGAAGTATCTTCTCGGGAGCGCCCTTTATCAGAGAAAGGGAATAATCGCCGTCGACCTGCGTTGCGGAATACTTGTTTGTAGAGTTGAACGGGATATTTCCTACGGAAACTACCTCCGCCTTACATGACTCCCCTGCCGCAAAGCCGAGGATAGCGCGCTCGGTGGCGTTGCCGCCGATGACCTTCATATCCTTGCCCTCGCCGCTTATGATGGAGAGAGTGTTCTTGTGGATGGAAAGGGAGAGGATATCGTGAAGCTTTCCCTTTACCTCGCCGAATGTCTTGTATTCGTTCACTGCGCCGTCGATAAAGGAAACAGCCTCGAGCTTGCCCTTTGTGATGGTGCCTGTCTTATCGGAGAAAAGAATATTCAGAGAGCCTGCGGTTTCAATTCCCGCAACCTTTCTTACAAGGACGTTATCCTTGAGCATCTTGCCCATGTTCTGCGCGGAAACTATCGCTATCATAAGCGGCAGACCCTCGGGGACAGCCATTACGATGATGATTACCGCCAGCATTACAGCCTGAATTACCGCCTCAAGCAGCGCTATCCACTGGAACTCTCCGCCGACGAAAAGAACAGCCTCTATGCCGCCATCAGCAAGGAACAGGGTCTTTATCAGCATTGCAATCGCGATGGCGATACCGCCGATATAGCCGAACTTGCTTATGCCGTTTGCAAGCTTGCCGAGCTTGACCTTGAGGGGAGTTTCGCGGTCGTCGTCGGTCTGGAGCTCGCTTGCTATCTTGCCGTAAACGGACTTGTCGCCGACAACGGTGACCTGCATAACAGCATTGCCCGAACATACGACCGCACCGCGGAACACCTTATATTCACTGTCGAAGTTGGTGTTTTCATCGGTATCAGTCCAACCATCGGGAACGGCTGTTTTCTTAGCCTCGCGGCTCTCGCCGTTCAGCACGGACTGATCCACCTTGATATCGCCGTCAATGATGATACCGTCCGCGGGGATCTTATCGCCGGACTGAAGCAGTATTGCGTCGCCGGTTACGATATCGTTTATCGCAACCTCGGTGATAACTCCGTTGCGGTACACCTTGCACATTATTCGGGAAGCCTCTTCCTGAAGCTTCTGGAACGCGTTTTCGTTGCGGTATTCCGAAAAGGTGGAAACCAGCGTAGCCAGCGCAATTGCGATGAAAATACCGATGGGCTCGTACCACTCGGGCGCGCCGTCCTTGATAACTCCCACAATGCCCAGCACCGCGAGCACAACGTTGATAAGCAGCGCCACGATGAGTATCTTTATCATCGGGTCGCCGAGGTTGCCCTTAAGCTTATCCCAAAAGCTTTCGGATGCCTGTTCTGTCATAGAGTTGTCGCCGTATTTTGCCTTACTCTCGGCAGCTTCCTTGTCTGTTAAACCAAAATTCTTCATGTAGATTCTCCAACTTCCTTTCGTAGGTAAGTCTTTACGTCACGGATACCTCGCATATCAGCCCGTTTTCGCGGTCTGTCATGCGGAATACCGCTCCGTCCTTCAGCTCGACGGCGCTTCCCTTCGGAACCAGCCGTCCCGACGGAGAGGTCATTCCCTCCGCTCCGTTGTTGACAAGCAGCCACATTCCGTTATACATGGCGATGTACGCACGCATATCGGTGCTTGCCTTTTCGTCGTTATGGACGTTTGAAAAGAGGTGCCAGTCGAAAAGCGGCTTTCGGTCGAATGCGATAAGCTCGCCTTTTTCCCTGAACACGCCCTTTTTGCCCCTCATCTCGCTCTTGAAGCCGAGGCGGATGATCTTGTCCGTAACCTTTGTCTTGCAATAGGGGCAGACGGGACTGCTCTCGTCCCTTAATATAAACCACTTCGCGCGGCAGTTGGGGTTCTTGCAGGGGATAAGCCTGTCCCATGCGCGCAGAAGCTCGGTTTCCCACTCCATCGCCGTGGGGCGCTCCGCAGGATCATGCAGACCGTCCGCAAAGGCGCGGAGAAAGAGCCTTTCAAGTCCCCTTGACAGGGAATTTATCGTAACCTCCAGATCGGGAGGTCGGTTTGATGTATCGTTCGGATCCTCGATAAACGTTGCCATCGGCCCCATCGCAAGGAAATCGTCCTGCTCGGCGCTTTCGGCGCTGTATATCTTCGGCCCCACCAGCGGATGCCGCAGGAACAGATACTCATATATCAATACGGGCAGCGCGTGGAGATCGGTCTGGACGCAGGGCAGGCAGCGCCTGCTGTCGTCCGCGTCGTATTCCATCGTTGCCAGCACCTCGGGGGCGATATACCCGCGGGTGCCCACCACCTCGGGGGAGTATTTGTTCGGCACGACCAGCGAGTCGATGTCGATAACCACCGCCGAGCCGCTCTTCGGGTCGATAAGGACATTGTTGCAGGAAAGGTCTGAATGCGCAAGCCCCGCCTGATGCATACGCCTTACCGTCCGCGAGAGCCCTATCGCCGCCGTGAGCATCGTCCGAAAATCCCCCAGCTCCGCAGGTGATAGAAATTTTCTGTTCCGCCCGGTGAACCAGTTGCTTTTCTTGTCCTTGCCTTTCAGCGAAAGCACCGCCGAAGCGTCCGCCCCGAAGAAAAATCTCTCGGGGTAGGTCGGGCAGACGATGCCGAACTCAGGGCTTTTTACTATTGCCACCGGCCAGCAGAAGCGGCTTCGGAAATATTCCGCGGTCTTTTCCGTATTTCCTAGCGCGCCGCCGTTCTCCTCGGATATCGTGGGATTGTATATCCCCACGATGGAGCGAATGCGATCCTGCATACGCGGGTTGTGCGCGTCGGACGGGTTGTTGAAAAACTGCACCGCGTATTTCCTGTCGGGGGTGAAAAACGTGTGCTTCATCCCGCCGCGGGGAGCGTTCGCGTCGAATACATATTCGAGCGTTTTGCCGTTTTCAAGCACGGCGGTCATTATATCGCCGCTGTTCATTATTTATTATAGCCTTTCAGATGTAAGTTATGTCAGCTTCACCGCGGCCAGCGTCCTGTCGTCAAAGCTGCCGCGCTCGTTGTAATTATCCAGCCATACCCGCAGGCGCTCCTCGGGGGTATCGCCTATGTTCATGCGGAATGCCTCCAGCGAGTGGCATTTAAGCGCGTCGCGTTTGTCCCAGAGCGTGTTCGCCGCCGCCTCGGAGCCGTCGGGCATGAGCTGCTTTGCATATTGCAGCGCAACGTTCTGCTGACTTAGGGATACGGAGCGGTATCTTATCGGAGCAGGATCCTCTGCGGAGGAATATTCGCCCTCCATGGGAAGAATACCGTTCAGGCACAGGTCAAGATAAAGCCGCTTCATCATCGGCTGCGCAGGGAAATAATCGTCCGCAACGCCGTCCGTCATCAGCAGTATCGTATCCGATGTTCCCCTGCTGACGCGGGTTTTCCCGCCGATGACCTCCGCGCGGGTATTTCTTTCGGAAAGAAAATCCGTTTCGCCCGAGTACGCGCCGCTGTCCGCCGCGCCCATGAGCCGCAGACAGTGCTCGGCGTCCTTTTTGCTGTCTATGGCACAGATGCATCCATCGCCTATCTGCACGCTTGCCATCAGTGCCTGCCGCTCCCCGCCTATCGTCAGCGGTATCACCACCGCTGCGAGGAATGTCGCGGAAAGGTCGGACGGAACAGGCTCCCGCCCGAGCGCTCCGGAATAAAGCTCGTTGTTTTTTAGCGCTTCGTATTCCCTTTCGACCGCGGCAAGCGCCTTTCGCGCAGATTCTTGTACAAGCGCCGCAACGCGCCCCGCACCCATCATAAAATCGTCGCTGTTCATCTCCGCGCAGAGGGAGCTCCTGAAACCATCCTCCGCAAAGCAGGAGGAAAGCTCCCGCTTCATATAGCCGCTGGCCTCCTCGCAGGACACCCGCGCGCCTATCCTTGAAAGCGGCTTAGAACCCGCGCCGTCGCATACCACGCATATCGTAAAGTCGTCGGTCACGGCGGTTTCAAAATAGTCATCGCAGTTGGTGCCCTCATGCTTGTGCTTTTTTCCGCGCACCCTCGCGCCGATGACCTCGGCGGTGCGGGAGAACGAATGCTTTTCGTGGAATTCATCGTGCTGCTCAGTGCCGTCGTCGTTTATCGACTGATAGCGCCAGACAGACGCGGTGTGCTCCATCACCTCGCGGTCGGAGAGCCTTTCCGCCTGCGCGGCGGGAGGTTCTGCGGGAAGCTCGGGTATCATCGGTACGGAACTGTGCTCCGTTTCCTCTATGACATCCGAAATTTCTGAGGATATCTCGGGGATAACTGCCCCGTTTTCCTCCGGGGTAAAATCATCTCTTATCATTATATTTCACCGAAACGGCAAAGCCGTTTGCATTTATTACGGTACAATAACAAATCCCTGCGGAGGCGGAGGAAGCTGCACTGCTTCGCCGGGCTTTGCGTCGATGCTCTTTGAGGAAGCCTTGATGGAGCTGGAAACCCATGCAAAGAACTGCGCCATGTCGCCTGCCGTAAGATTGTTCATCATAAGGACATTGTTGGTTATTTTCTTGAGAGTATTCGCGTTTGCGTTCGCGCCCGCGCCGCAGGCGATTATGTTGCCCGTGGACACCTGCCTGATGGCTTCGATGCCCTCGTCAAGATTATCGGTGGGGGCGCCGTCGGTCATGAGGAATACAAGTGGCTTCCAGTCGCCTTTCTGTGTGGCGGTGGAAGTTCTTACCTCGCTTTTAACGCAGTCTGCGAGCACCTTCAGCGCACCACCCAGCGCCGTTGCGCCGCCTGCGGTTATCTGCGGCTCCTTAAAGAGCATCAGCTCCGTCAGAGGACTTATCTGCCTTGCCGAGCTGTCGAAGGTGATTATGGAGAGGAAAGCGGTTTCGAGAGCCTGCGGGTCGCCCTTGAGCTCCGAAATAAGAGTTTTTATGCCCTGCTTTACTGCCTCGATGGGTTCGCCCGCCATGGAGCCGCTGCAATCCAGCAGCAGATAAACAGGGAGCCGTCTGATGTAATCTGACATTGTTGTACCTCCGTATCGGCGGAACGAGTGAGCCACAATTCCCGTCCCGAACGTTTGATATACAGCGGATCTGCTCCACTGTATTCACATTTTATTATAAACTAAATTGCCCATCATGTCAATAGATTTTGGGAAGTTTTGTTATTTTGCAACATTAATACCGAATGTGAAAATGCACCAAAAATCGCGTAGTGTAATTGTGCAAAACTCTAAATAAAAAACCCGCTGCAAATAAAATAATTGGGCATTTCACCACTTGCAATATAGCCCGGCTTACTGTATAATTACTTTTGGTCCGAAACATGAAAACGAATACAGAAACACAGGCGAAAGCCTTTCGATAAATTGATGTGCCCGCCCGGGCAGAAAGGAAACGATATGGCGAAAAGTGCGACAAAAGACCTCACCGTAGGTTCTCCCATGAAACTTATACTCGGCTTTATGCTGCCGCTGCTGCTCGGAATGCTGTTCCAGCAGCTTTATAACATGGTCGACACTGCCATCGTCGGGCAGTACCTCGGCATAACCGCTCTCGCGGGAGTCGGCTCCACGGGCTCTATAAACTTTCTTGTGCTTGGCTTTGTTCAGGGCGTCTGTGCGGGATTTGCGATACCCGTCGCGCAGATGTTCGGCTCGAAAGACCTCAGCGCGATGAGAAGATACGTTGCGAACACGATGTGGCTCTCAATTGCATTCGCGGTGGTGATAACAACGCTCACCTGCCTGCTCTGTACCAACATTCTGACATGGATGGACACCCCGTCCGACTGCTTTCAGGAAGCGTTTGACTACATTTTCGTAATATTCCTCGGCATTCCCGTAACGTTCCTGTACAATATTCTTTCAGGCATAATCCGTTCCGTCGGCGACTCTAAAACGCCTGTTTTCTTCCTCATACTTTCCAGCCTGCTGAACGTAGGGCTTGACCTTTTCATGATCGTTGTTCTTAAAATGGGAGTTTCCGGTGCGGCTTGGGCAACAGTCATTTCGCAGCTTGTTTCGGGCGTCCTCTGCCTTATATATATGATAAAGCGGTTTGAAATACTCCGCCTTAAAAAAGAAGAACTGCCGCTGGACAAATACTACGTCGGCAGGCTGTGCGGCATCGGGCTTCCGATGGGATTACAGTATTCCATAACCGCCATCGGCTCGATACTTATTCAGACAGCCGTGAACGGCCTCGGCTCCACCTATGTTGCGGCTGTGACTGCGGGAAGCAAGGTAAGCCAGCTATTGTGCTGCCCCTTTGACGCTATGGGAAGCACCATGGCAACCTACGGCGGTCAGAATATCGGCGCCGGGGAGGTCAAGCGCGTTAAGCGCGGCCTGTTTGACTGCTCCATGCTGGGCGTCGGCTACGCGATAATAGGCTTCTTTATCATCCTGTTCTTTGGCACGTCGATATCGCAGCTTTTCATCAACGATACCGACGGCGGCAGCATTGAGAACATCCTTTCACTGTCGCAGCAGTTTCTGCTTGTAAACGGTGCATTTTATATCCCGCTCGCGTTCGTTAATATCGTAAGATTCCTTATTCAGGGCATGGGATTTTCACAGGTGGCAATTTTTGCGGGAGTATTTGAGATGGCTGCGCGTGGATTTGTCGCGCTGGTTATCGCTCCGATGCTCGGTTATAGCGCGATATGCTTCGCGAACCCCTCCGCTTGGATACTCGCGGACTGCTTCCTTATTCCGATATTCTTCTACTGCTACAAAAAGATGGCGCTGCGCTTCGGAGTAGTTGAAAAAGAAAAAACTGCCGCCTGAATTAGCGTTTATATAAATAACTGCCCGTATGAAACTACATACGGGCGGTTTTATTTCTCTCCCAAAACATGAACTATAAAAATGTGCCCGTATGCAAACACATACGGGCACTTTTTCATTTACTTGATATCTGCGTGGAACGACTGGAGAGGTCTTACGCCGAGGTGAGTATTGTGCTTAACTGCCTTTATGCCCTCTGCGCTTGCCTTTGCGGCAGCCATTGTTGTGATATAAGGAATTCTGTGCTTGATGGCAGCCTTTCTGATGTAGCTGTCGTCGTTTGCGCTGGTCTTTCCTGCGGGGGTGTTGATGATAAGCTGAATTTCGCCGTTTGCTATCTTATCGGTGATGTTTGGCCTGCCCTCGTAAAGCTTGTTCACGCGCTCTGCGGGGATACCTGCGTCCTTGATAAGTTCGAATGTCCTGCCGGTTGCGAGGATCTTGAAACCAAGATCGGAGAACGCCTTTGCAATGCCGAGAAGTTCGATCTTGTCCCTGTCGCATACGGAAATGAGCACCGTACCCTCCAGCGGAAGCTTTGTCTTGGTTGCTTCCTGAGCCTTGTAATAAGCCTCGCCGAAGCTTTCGGAAAGTCCGAGCACCTCGCCGGTGGAGCGCATCTCGGGGCCGAGGACAGGGTCGACTTCCTGGAACATATTGAACGGGAATACTGCTTCCTTTACGCCGTAATGGTTGATGACCTTGTCGTGCAGCTCGGGCACGGGGGAGGGTCTGCCGGTCAGCGGAGCGGTCATGATGTCGGTGGCTATCTGCACCATGTTTATGCTGCAAACCTTGGATACCAGCGGAACTGTACGGCTCGCGCGGGGATTTGCCTCGAGCACGAACACGGTGTCGCCCTCGATGGCGTACTGCATATTCATCAGGCCGCAAACGCCCATTTCAACTGCGATGCGTCTTGTATAATCCTTGATGGTAGCGATGTGCTTTTCGGAAAGGTTCTTTGCGGGGAGAATGCACGCGGAGTCACCGCTATGGATGCCAGCAAGCTCAATATGCTCCATAACTGCGGGAACGAAGCAGAGCTTTCCGTCGGAGATGGCGTCAGCCTCGCACTCAGTCGCATGGTTGAGGAAACGGTCGATAAGGATAGGTCTGTCGGGGGTAACGCCTACCGCGGCGGACATATAAACCTTCATCATTCCGTCGTCGTGAACTATCTCCATGCCTCTTCCGCCGAGGACATAGGACGGGCGAACCATTACGGGGTAACCTATTCTGTTTGCAATAGCGAGCGCATCGTCAACCGTTACTGCCATTCCGCTCTCGGGCATGGGAATGCCGAGCTTGTCCATCATTGCGCGGAAATGGTCGCGATCCTCCGCAAGGTCAATTGTTTCGGGGGATGTGCCGAGGATATTTACGCCGTTCTTCTTGAGCGCAGCCGCAAGGTTGAGGGGCGTCTGACCGCCGAACTGCGCGATAACGCCGACGGGCTTTTCCTTTTCATAGATGGCAAGGACATCCTCGAGGGTCAGCGGCTCGAAATACAGCTTGTCGGATGTATCGTAGTCGGTGGAAACGGTTTCGGGGTTGCAGTTTACGATAATGCTCTCGAAGCCGAGCTTCTTCAGCGCCAGCGCCGCATGAACGCAGCAGTAGTCGAACTCAATGCCCTGACCTATTCTGTTGGGGCCGCCGCCGAGTATCATTATCTTCGGCTTTGCGGTGGAAACAGGGCTTTCGTCCTTGGCGATGTTGTAGCTGGAATAGTAGTATGCGGAATCGGTGGTGCCGCTTACATGAACGCCCTCCCATGCTTCCCTGATACCGTACTCATAACGTTTCGTGCGGATATCGTCCTCGCTTACGTCAAGTATCTTTGCAAGGTATCTGTCGCTGAAACCGTCCTGCTTTGCCTGACGAAGAACATCCTCCGCGGGTACAGCGCCCTTGTTTGCCGCAAGCTTCTCCTCTTCCTCGACAAGCTCCTTCATCTGCTGCAAGAACCAGTGCTTTATCTTGGTGAGATTGTATATCTCGTCGATGGAAGCGCCCTTGCGCAGTGCTTCGTATATGATGAACTGGCGCTCGCTGGTGGGGTAAGTAAGCTTTGCGAGCAGCTCTTCCTTGCTGAGGTCGTGGAAATTCTTTGCATAGCCAAGGCCGTATCTGCTGGTTTCGAGGGAGCGTATCGCCTTCTGGAAAGCTTCCTTGTAGGTCTTGCCGATAGACATTACCTCGCCGACTGCCTTCATCTGCGTGCCGAGCTTGTCCTCCGCACCCTTGAACTTCTCAAAAGCCCAGCGCGCGAACTTAATAACAACATAATCTCCGTCGGGAACGTACTTATCCAGTGTACCGTACTTGCCGCAGGGTATCTCGTCGAGGGTGAGACCGCAGGCGAGCATTGCTGAAACCAGCGCGATGGGGAAGCCCGTCGCCTTGGAAGCAAGCGCGGAGGAACGTGATGTTCTCGGGTTTATCTCGATAACAACTATTCTGCCTGTAACTGGGTCATGCGCAAACTGGCAGTTGCAGCCGCCGATAACCTCGATGGCTCTTACTATGCTGTAGGAATATTCCTGAAGCTTCTTCTGGACATCCTCGGAGATCGTGAGCATGGGGGCGGAGCAGAAGCTGTCGCCTGTGTGCACGCCGATGGGGTCGATGTTCTCGATGAAGCATACTGTGATAACATTGTCCTTTGCGTCACGTACTACCTCGAGCTCGAGCTCTTCCCATCCGCTGATGGATTCCTCGACCAGCACCTGACCTACCAGCGAAGCCTGTAAGCCGCGGGCGCATACTGTCTTGAGTTCATCAACATTATAAACAAGGCCGCCGCCTGCGCCGCCCATGGTGTATGCGGGACGGAGAACAACAGGGTACTTCAGCTTTTCGGCGATGGCAAGCGCTTCGTCAACGGTGTAGGCGACCTCGCTCCTCGGCATTTCGATGCCGAGCTTTTCCATGGTGTGCTTGAATTCGATACGGTCCTCACCGCGCTCGATGGCGTCAACCTGTACACCGATTACCTGCACGTTATACTTCTCAAGGACACCTGCCTCGGAAAGCTCGGAGCAGAGGTTAAGTCCCGACTGACCGCCGAGGTTGGGCAGCAGCGCGTCGGGGCGCTCCTTCTCGATTATCTGCGTCAGTCTGTCAACGTTCAGCGGCTCGATATAGGTGATGTCGGCAACATCGGGGTCGGTCATGATGGTCGCGGGGTTAGAGTTGACCAGAACGATCTCGTAGCCGAGCTTTCGCAGAGCCTTGCAGGCCTGCGTGCCCGAATAGTCGAACTCGCACGCCTGTCCGATGATAATAGGACCCGAGCCTATTATCAGAATTTTGTTGATGTCGGTTTTCTTTGGCATAGTATTCTCCCTTATCCCTTAAATTTACAGGCACAATGCCCTCTCAACTTTATATGATATCATATTTTAACCCAAATTGCAATACGATTCAGCACAAAATGTGAAAAAATCCGCGGAACAGGAATGCTCCGCGGATTTGAATTATAAGTTATGTATCTTGTCGTAGTTCACAAGCTCGTCGAGAAGCTGAGGAACCTTTGTGGGTGCCTCTTCGTCGGTGAACTGGCAGGTGCCGACAGCCATATGACCGCCGCCGCCGTATTTCAGCATTGTGCTGCCGACATTAACACGGCTGGTTCTGTTGAGGATGGAATATCCCACCGCGCAGGAACAGCCCTTGCCGCCCTTGCCGTCAACTATCCAGCAGGAAAGATTCTGTTCGGGATACAGCGAATAGATAAGGAAGCGGTTGCCCGTGTATATAGGGGAAACGCCGCGCAGGTCGGTGATGATAAGGTCGTCCTCGGTTCTGGTGTACTTGCGCACCATCTCCTTGAAAAGCTCGGTCTGCTCGTTGTAAAGCTTGATACGCTCCTGTATATCGGGCATGGCAAGGATCTCATCGGTGGTCATGTACGCGCAGGCTTTCAACAGCTTTTCCATGAGCTGATAGTTGCTTATGGTGAAGTTTCTGAATCTGCCAAGGCCTGTTCTGGGGTCCATAAGGAAGCCTATAAGTATCCAGCCCGTGGGGTTGAGTATCTCGTCGCGGGAGAGGTTGCCGCTGTCCACCTTGTCGACGGCTTCCATAAGGTCGTCGAAATTGGGAAAGCGCTCCTTGCCGCCGTAGTATTCATAAATGATGCGGGCACAGCTCGGTGTAATGCGGCTTTCGCCCTTGTATTTACCCTTGTACTTTTTGCGCTCTTCCTCGCTGGAATGGTGATCAAACCACAGGCCGCAGCCCTCTACGAAGGGAACGTTTGCAAGACAGTCATTTTCCGTCACGGGAACAAGTCCGTCCTGAAGATCCTTCGGATGAGCGAATGTCCATGAATCCACCACGCCCGCGCACAGCAGAAGCGCGCCGCACGCAAGACCGTCGAAATCGGAACGAGTTATCAGCCTCATAGCCATGTTGAATTACCTCACTGTCATTATATAATATGATGGGCCAAAAAGCCCCGAAAACTCTTTACCAACCTTATTATAGCATTTTATATGTGAAAAATCAACATATTTTTAGAAATTTCTAAAATTATTTTTGACAAATGAGTCTGCGCAGCTTTATTTTTCGCAGAATATACGAATGTGCGCAAACATTTCTGTACATTATGTCAAGCTGGTATGCAAGTGTCCCGCGGTGATCGTCAGCGCCGCCGAAAGCAACGCTCTCCAGCTCCTCAACGATGTTGCAAAGTCCCGTTCCGAATGTTTTGTCAATGCGCTCAAAGAAGTCGGCGGGGAGCTCTCCGTTTTTCGGGGATACACCCATAAGCTCTGCAACGGAAAGCAGCTTCTCATAAATCAGCATGGACTCAACTCTTCCCACCGACATATCATAAAGCGCCGCTTCCGCCCGGCGGCCGAGCTTTTTGTAAAGGTGCACGCAGTACGCGATAACAGCCGCCAGCGCCGCAGCAGCAAGCATGATAATGATATACGGAAGCACATCCCTGAAACTTATTCCGTTGTTTTCGGCAGTATCGGGAGCAGTGGTATCGGCGGTTTCCGCGGAAGATACTTCGGATGAACTCTCCGCGGAGGAAACCTCGGTGGAAATTAATTCATCGGATGTTTCGGAAGATATCACAGAAGAAGTGCTTGCGGGTGCCTCTGCGGGACGTGTGCCTGTGCTCGAGTATACCGAGGAGCTTGTCGGGTCGAATGTCGCCCAGCCCAGCTCGCCGAGATACACCTCCGTCCATGCGTGCAGGTTCTTCGCTTTCATGGTCTGAACGCCGTCGCCGCGGGAGGGGTCGACCGCAAAGCCCGTGCAATATCGCGCCGGTATTCCGTTTTCGCGGAGCATGAGCGTCATCGCGCTTGCATACAGCGCGCAGTGGCCGCTGTGCGTATCGTTGAGGAAGCTTAGCACAGGCGCCTCGGGGTCGTTGTTCGCGCGGAGCGAGTAGGTGTAGTTTTCTCTTAAATAATCTGCGATGATCTTCGCGGCTGAGTAGTTATACTCGGGGGTATTGTCGTATTCGCTCTTGACTTCCGCAAGCTTATCCGAGATACCGCTTTCATCCATAAACTTCCGCAGGGGTTCGCCGTATTCGGCGGGGACGGACAGGTACGTTGAATTTACGAAATTGCCATAGCTGCCGATAAGCCCCTCGGTATCCGAAAGCTCGCCAACAACAGAGGGATATATCCCGTCGACGGTTATGCCGCCGCGCCTGAACAGGCTCAATATCATTTCAAGATACTCGAACCCGCCGGTAGAGCTGTCCGTATCCGTATATGCGGGAACAAGCGCGGTGCACTGCACCCTGTTTACGTTTCCGTATGCGTCGTTAACGCGGACAACAACGTCCCCGTAAACATCGAACACCTCCGAGCCGTAGTAGGTATGATCCGCAGTATAGGACGGCAGGAACACAACGGAAGATTCGCACAGGTAGTCTATCGCCACATCCGACAATTCCACGCAGCTGTCGGGGTCAGCGCCGAGGGCGTCTATAACCGAGCGCACCACGCGCTGTTCAACGGGGCGGTAGCGCTCGCTGAGCGTGCCGCTCCATGCTGCGGGGAGGTCGTTCACGGGGGATGTCCAGGATGTTCCCGTAAAGTCCACGCCGATATCACCGCGCAGGTACAGCGGCTTCTCGCCGGAATAAGTTACGCGGATTATGTTCTGATCTCCCGTGCCCGGGGCGGTTATGCTGAGCCCGTTCGCAGTCTGATGATACTCTACCTCGGGGGACGTGAAGTACTCCGAAACGGGGCCGTTTTCGAACGGCGATGTGGTTATCCCCGAACTGCCAAGACCCGTCACAAAATCATAGAAATCGGTGTAGTCTATACCCGTTCCGCCGCCGAGCGCAGAATACGCGATCATGCCGATGGCGGAGAAAACCGCAGCGCAGTACATCGCCGAGGAGAAGTATTTCGAGTAGCTGTTCTCCTTCATTTCTATGCGCTTCAGATAGCCCGCCTTTTCTGCGCCGCGTTTCAGTTTTTTGTTTTCCCGCGGGAGCATTCTGCGGTATTCCCGCGCGCCTGCGTTGTCTATCACCAGCCCCTGTGAATACCCCAGCGATATTGCGGCCGTACCGAACAGGAACGCCACGGCGGGGACGAACCATATGTTCAGCTCAAGCGTTTCGCCGATAAGCGGCGGAACACACAGCGCCGTGAAAAGCAGCGCCGGCGGAAGCACGCGCACTCTTCCCGACACCGCCGCGGCGGTCACTAACGCGAAAACAGCGCACAGCAGCGCCGTTCCGAAGCGTATGCCCCCGATATACAGCGGGTTGTCCGCCGTCAGCGCCGCGGCGTCATGGAAGAGATATCCCCTCGGATAAAGAAACCGCCCCTCCACGGTAAGCATTGCCGCGTCCGCGAAATAGGACAGCTTGTCCCACAGCGGTTCGTGAAATTTCCATGCAGCTGCGCCGCAGAAAACCAGCATGGCGGGGATGGCGTATCGCTTCTTTATGAACGCGAACGCCACCGAGAAAATTAAAGCCAAAAAAGCCGAAACGCCCGCGGCGAAACCAAGTCCCGCGGGCAGTTCGTATTCGGTTACGATATAAAGCATACAAAAGACCGTGATGCAGCAGGAAAGCAGTATCTTTTTAAGGATCGCGGCGAGAAACCGCGGCTTTGTGCTGTAATATCGGTCAAACACAAGTACGCCTTCAGATAAATTGTTTGATCTCATTCAGTTTTGAAATTCTTTCGGAAAAGTCAGGCGAAAATGTGGATGCCGTGCTTTTTGAGGGAGTCGTTGACGTAAGCGTAGCGCATATTCTCCCATTTTTCGTAGTCCTTGAATTCTTCCAGCTTAACGCCGCCGCGTATCTGCACCACCTCGGCGGTGTAGTTCAGCACGGAAGCGTTCCAGATGTAATTTATGCTTCTGTGTACGGAGCGTATCGGGGCGATCTGTTTCATATCCGTGCTCTTAGGGCATATGACCCTGTTCAGCGGAAAATCGTCCGCAACGGGAACTGTTACCTCCGCCTGCTCAAGGCAGCGCTCCAGCCCGTTTCCGATGGCGTTTTCTATACCGAAAAACGCGCACATCTCGCTGTATTTCATGCCGAGCAGCGGACGGAAGAGCTCCGTAACTATTTCCGCCATTTCTCTTGCAAGAGCCGTTTCGTCATCCTCGGGAAGCTCAAGTATATGCGAATTCTTGAACGACTTCGCAAGAGCTTCCTCGGAAAGCTGCTCTACCAGCTCATCCAGCTTGCCGCGCACGGCGGGGTCCGCCATGGAGAATGCGTCGCGGACGACGGTGTCGTCCCGCTCCTCCGTAAGCCTGTCGATTATCGCCGCGCGGTTCACCGCTATCTTTTCGAACATCTCCGCCTTTTTGTTCAGCGTATTCTCAAGATAATCGTTGAATTTATCGTACATCTTGCGGTACATTTCCATCAGCGCGTCGGACGTGCGGTATTCCCTGCTGTACTCCGCGAAATCCTTCAATTCCTCGATGTACTGCTCCGCAGCCTTGCCCGCAAACAGTGCGGAGGTCTTGACTTTCATGTATGCGCTGCTGCAAAGCCCGCGGGAGCGCTCTATCTGCTCGCGCATATCATCGGCGTCGCTCTTTATCTTCGCCATTGCCACACGGAGTTCCGCAAGGCATTTCTTGATTATTTCTATCGAATAGAACGGACCCTTGGAAAGGTCGTTCTTTGCATTTTCGCAGGTTGTGATTATTTCGTCGGTTATATCCGGCAGGCACTGCTCCGCCCCCGCCGCGGTGAGGCCGACGATCTTTTTCAGCCAGTCCTCGACATAATTCATGGAGCTGTCGCTGCTTATTTTAAGCGCGCGGGGCGAGAACGTCGGGTTTACCTTTTCGTCAAATTCAAGCTCGGGAATGCTTCCCGCCCTGGAGGCGAGATACATTGCGTTTGGCGTTACCTGCGAGGCATACTGCCCAAGCTGGCTCTGACCAACACTGTTTTTGTTCAGCAGTCTGTTGAACACCGTGAACACCTTTACGGAGAGGTAAGAAAGTATTTTTCCGACGGGGACTTCCGTAACCCTTGTATCAAAGGCAAGATATCTGAAATCATGCGGTTCGTTGGGTTTGAGCATATTGTAGGACATTATGCGCTCTGCGTCGTCGTCCTTTGAGAACAGCACTGCCATGCGGGAAAGTATCTTCTCCGCAGCGGCGCCGATCGTTAAGCCGTAGTTCTCCCCCGCCTGCGCAATGAACACCGAGCTGAACGGCGGCTTATCGGAAATGACCTCGAAGGAGCTTGAATACCGCTGGGAAAAACGCGCCTTTCTCACCTGGAACAAATCCAGTTCATTTTTCGTGATTATTGTATTTGCGTAGTAGTTGCCAAGTTCGCGCTGATCTGTTTCAAACAGCTCCGCGGTGTCGCCTGCAAAAAGCATTGCGTTTACCTTGTACGGGTACGAGGAATCCTCAAAAAGCGACTTGATGATATACGCAAGGTCGATGAACATTCCGCCGAAAAAAACGTCGCCGAGGTTGCCGGTTATCACTATCTCAAGCGAGCGGTCTGTGCCCGCAAACGCGGAAATGCTCTCGCCCAGCCGCTTGAAAAGCGGCTTTATATAATGGAACAGCGCCACACGTCCGCACTGGCGCTTTGTAAGGCCGTAGGTCGGCGTTGCGGGGGAATAATTCTTCAGCCCACTGTCAAACCAGTCGAGGGCATACTGCGGCAGCCGCGCAGGGTTGTTGAGGTATTTGTATATTGAATCCTCGGGAACGATGGACAGTTTTTCGTCGTCCGCCAGCCTTGAGCCATAGCACTCGGAGCTATCCAGCAGACCGCTTTCTCCTATGCCGAGGAAGCGCATTTTTGTTCCGTCCGTGCCGAAGCGGCGCTCTGTTATGTGCTTGCACCGCAGCACGCAGTCTACGCCGTTTTTTCCGATACCGATAATAAGCATACGGTTGATGCCGAAAATATTCTTTTCCGAGCCGCAGAGTTTTTCGATACGCTCCGGCTTGAGCCATTCTATCTGATCTTCTATCTCCACGAAATGACACCCCTAATCCGACAACACTTTTCCGCGCACGGATGCGCGGATATATCTATTACCATAATATGAGCACTTTCCGTTTATGTTCAGAAAACAATTACCCAATTTAGTCTATATAAATATTATACAATATAAGTTCTGCATTGTCAACCTTTAATATGCATATTGACGTTATTTTGCTGAAAAAAGTCTTTGGTGCTCCACAAAAAATTATGCCCCGCGCGCGGCGGGGCATATGCAATGTTATTCGAGAAGCGAGTTGAATTGATCCAGCGCCGCGTTGTAAACGGGGAGATTGGATTCAACCATCTGCGTCCAGGACTGCTGTTCATCGGACTGATCCATGCCGATATTCGTCAGCATATTCTGAAGCATTGCAGATGTATCGGTGTCAAAGCAGTAGTTTTCATCAACAACGGTGCTGAAATTCTCTACCTGCTTGAACTGCTGCATAAAGTCATACTCCTCCTCGGAATACTTCTTGCTCTTCATCATGCTCTGCTTTGTGGTTTCTACCATGTCGGCGTTGGTAACGCTCAGGCGGCAGCAATTGATAAAGCACGCCGCGCCCTGTATGTTCTTCGCACCCTTGGGAACAAGGTAGCCGAAAGTGGATGTTCTGTAATAGTAATCGTCCGCATTCGGGTCGCGGGGGAAAGGAACAAGGAAGATGTCCTCGTCGGGATATTCCTTGCAGTAGTTCGTGAATATCCATCCGCCCATGGTCTGGAACGCTGAAAGACCGTTCACCAGCGGGGCTGTGGCAACGTTGTTGTACTCGCCGTAGTAGTCTATTCTAGCAAGACCCGTGCGGCGGAGATTGGTGTCGAGCCATGTTGCCGCGCGCTCAACGGAGGTGTTCTTGAGGTTGCAGATAAACTTTCCGTTTTCGTCCTTGCCTATCAGCATCGTACCGGTGGAAGCGATGAAGTTATCGGTGAGATATGCGCCGTAAACACCGAGGGTCCTGTCGTCGCCGGACTTGGATACGAATGTCTGAATTGCGGAAAGGAACGTATCCCATGTCCATCCGCCGTTTTTCCACTGCTCTGCGGGATCGTCGATTCCATACTCGTCAAACAGCTTTCTGTTATAGAACAGGTACTGGGGAGAAACGTCGTAGTTCCACGGATAATAATAGTGCTTGCCATTATATTCGTAGCGGTCTACGTACTTCTGGAGATCCACCCACTGGGGCGCGGTCATATCCATGTACGGAGTAAGATCCTCGTAGGAATTCTTTGACATGAGATAAGGATAGCTGTTGTCCGCCTTATCCACAAGGTCGGGGGATTCATCAGACTGTATCAGGGTTGTCAGCGTATCCAGTATCTGCGCAGAGCCTACCACTTTTACGGAAATAGGCTTTTCAAGGCCGTCCGGATAAACGTAGCTGTCGGTGGCGGCGTCGTAGTAATCCCCGGCGTAGGTCTGCTGATAAAGCTTCCATGCTGGCTTGATGTCCGCAGCGGTGGTGACGTCATAGCAGCCGAGATATTTCAGCACCGGCGTTTCAAGTGTAACGCTGCTGAAATCCGCAGGTTCGATGTCGACATCCTTTACATCAACAGGATTTACCAGCTCGTCGTCCTCGGTGGTCGTGGTGACAGCAGTCGTTACAGTCGGAGCGGACGGCGCGGTCCCTCCGCCCGTACCCTCGTCGGCACAGCCGCATACCGAAAGCACCATGCAAATGCACAGCGCCGAAGCGGCAGCCCTCTTAAAAAGATCCATAAATTTTCCTCCCATTATATTGCCGAAACATCCGCCAACGCGCTCTTCCCTGAAGCGCCGATTCTGTGCGGAACGGCAAGGCAGCCGCAATCCAAATGCAAACGTTTACAACTGCTCATAATATTATGATACCATAAAACTGCCTTATCGTCAATGCGTAAAAGATACTAACACACGGAAGAAAATTTATAAATATTGCACAAATTATTCCTCGCTCTTTCTGCGCTTATCCTCGCGGGACGCCATCACCAGGATATACACGCCGCACAGCAGCAGTACTGCGCAGGAAACCACGATCAGAAATTTCTCGCCGACCACTCCGTCAACGATAACTCCATCCACAAAAACACCGTCGGATTTACCGCCAAATATGTTTATTATCATGTATAACGATCCGATTCCCGTCCATACGCCGCCGGTATATTTCATTGCGGTCGTTCCGTTCACACCGAAAAGCGCGCCCTTAACGCTGCACCGGATCAGCCACCACAGCAGGCACAGCGCCGCAAAGAACACCATCGGCGCGAAAAAGCTTTCGCACCATTTCGGTCCTGCTTCCATTACCATCGTGTTAAGCATGGAAAGCGCCGCGAATATGATAAGCGCCTCTGTTATCAGACGAGAGCGGACGATATTCTGCCGCTCGTCGAATATCTGCTTCTGCGACGACGGCTCGCCGAGTATCATGTTTTCGCAGAATTTGTCGAATGATTTTAAGCTCATTTTGCGCCTCCGTTATTCCCAGAAAAGCTCGTCAAGCGTCTTGCCGAGCGCCTTGCATATCGCTATGCACAGTTTTATCGTAGGGTTATAGTCGCCGTTTTCCACCGCGCTTATGGTCTGCCGCGTTACGCCCGCCTTTTTTGCAAGTTCCTCCTGCGACATATCAAGCGCGGCGCGGGCGGATTTTATTCTGAGATTTTTCGCCATCCTCTCACCTCTGGTTTGATTATAACATATACATTGCAATTTGTCAATTATATTTTACATAATATCAAATAAAAATGCACGCTTTAAAAAACGTGCATTTCCATATTTATTAATCAAACCTCTCCGCAGGGTGCTTTTTGGTGTAGATTATATAATACACCACATTGATGATAATACCGAATATCGTCGCAGAGGGCGCCGCAAGCCCTATGTATGTAAGGTTTGTATCGGGCATTACGCTCATGAAAAACGACATCGGCAGGCGCACAAGAAACGTCTGCGACAGACCCTGTATCATCACGAAAAGCGTCTGCCCGTGACCGTTGAAATATCCGATGAAGCTGAAAAGAAAGCTTGTTACGATAGCCTCCAGCGCAAAGCCCTTGAGATAATCCGCCGCCTGCGCGATGTATTCGGTGTTCGGGGTGAATATCATCGCCATAAGGTCGCCGCGGAAGAACGCAAAAACCGAAATAACAACGCCGATGGAAGCGCCTATTGCCATGCCGCACACCATCGCGCGGCGGGCACGGTGCTCCTTTCCCGCGCCGTAGTTCTGCGCCACAAACGAGCTCATCGACTGCATAAGCGACGACGGTATCAGCATGATAAAGGACACCAGTTTGTTCGCCACGCCGTAGCCCGAGGAGGCTTCTATGCCGAGGTTATTGATAAACGCGCACAGCGCAAGGAACGAGAACTGTGTCAGCACTTCCTGCACCGCAATGGGCGCGCCCGTGACTAGAATGCGGGGGACTTCTTCATTGAAGCGGACGTCCTCCTTTTTTATCGTAAACGGCAGCTTCTGCTTTCTGATTATCAGCACCGAAAGCACCACGCTCACCGCCTGCGCAAGCACCGTCGCGAGGGCGGCTCCGGCAACGTTCATATTGAACACCGCGACAAACAGCAGATCGCCCACGATATTCACAACGCAGGCAATGCCAACGAAAAGAAGCGGCAGCTTTGAATTTCCCATGCCCCTGAAAACACTGCTTATAAGGTTATAGAAAATTATAAACACCATTCCGCCGCCGCATATCATAACGTATGTAACGGTGGAATCCAGCGCTTCCGCGGGCGCCTGCATAAGCTGCGAAAGCGGCCGCGCGAATATCAGCATTATCGCCGTAAGTCCCACCGCCGCCGCAGCGAAAAGGCATATCGCCCCGCCGATGACTCGTCCTATCTTCTCGGGCTTTTTCTCGCCGATATACCGGCCCATGAGTATCGTTACCGCCATCGCAAGCCCCGCCACGGTGAACGTAACAAGGTTTACAAGGTTGCTTCCCGTAGATACCGCGGATATCGCTTCGCCGGTGCCGAACTGCCCCACCACAAGGATATCCACTGCACCGTACATTGCCTGCAATATCAGCGCGCCAAGTACGGGCAGCATGAATTTTATAAGCTTCGGCAGTATCTTACCCTCTGTAAAATCCCCCGCCGCAGTTTTTTCAGCTGCTGTGCTCATATCGTTTCCTCCGTTTTACACATAATTATTTTCGGGCGATCTGCGCAAGCCTGCCGCAGACTTCAAACCCGTTCTTTTTATAAAATGATATAAGTTCGTCCTCGCATATAACGAAAATATCATTGCCCGCAAGCTCCGCGCAGACGGATGAAAGCAACTTTGAGGATAGCCCCCTGCCCCTCTGCTCGGGAAGAGTCGCCACCTGCGAGATAAGCGCCTCGCCGTTGATCTCGTGCTGTATCACCAGCGCGCTGCCCTCAAGCTTCCTGCACCGCGCAACGCCGTGCCTTACTCGGTGCGACATATCGAGATACCACGGTTCAAATTCAAACCCGAACACCCCGCCGACAATGCCGTACACATCGGAAAGCGAGGGGGAGCATTCCATCTCGCACGGAACGCCCTCCCCCCAAAACTGCATTACATTGACCGGCGAAAGCTCCGCGCCAAGGCAGCTGTTTATCTTCCCGCCGACATCATCGGCACACAGCAGTTCCGCGCAGCCGTTGAAATCAAGAAACTGTGCCAGTTCCTCGCCGTCTGCGTTATTGCCCGCGCACAGCACAAAACTCCCGCCCATTTCCGCCAGGAAAGAATTCTTGTTGTGCAGGTAAAATCGGCAGAAATCGTACCCCGTGCCGTATGCCGCAAGCAGCGCGCGTATTTTCTGCGCTTCTATCCCTTTTTCGGGGAGAGCCGCAAGCTGCTCCGGCGAGGAAATCCTCAACGTCATAGTTCAGCCGCCGCGGAGAGCATTGCTTCCGCAAGCCTTCGTGCGGCATGATAGTCGCTTTCCTTTATCGTGCAGACTGGCGAATGCAGATATCTGCACGGCAGCGACATCGCGCAGGTGCGCACTCCGCCGCGGCTGACATGGATAGCGCCGCTGTCGTTTCCGCCCGCGACAAGCGTCTTGGTCTGTGCGGGGATATCAAGCTTCCGAGCCGTTTCGAATGCAAGGTCGTACAGCCCCCTGTCGTATATCGTCGCGCGGTCCATATATGATATAACCACGCCGCTCCCCAGCTCGCAGACGCGCTTCCCGCCGCTTACCGAGGGAATATCGCAGGCAGTTGTGGTTTCAAGCACGAACGCAATATCGGGCGCAACGGTGAAAGCCGCCGCCTTGGCGCCGCGGGTGCCTATCTCCTCCTGCACGGTGAAAGCATACCACGCGTCATACTCGGGGTCGCCGTTTATCATTTCCATCATGATAAGGCAGCCCGCGCGGTCGTCTATCGCCTTTCCGCAGATGAAACCATCGCCGAACGGGAAAAATTCCGCGTCGAAATACGCGCGGCTTCCGCGCTTTGCGAACTGTTCAGCCTCGGCACGGTCCGCCGCGCCTATGTCTATCGTAAGCGCGTCGAAATCCGGGGCGGATTTGCGCTCGTCGGAGGACTGCTGGTGGACTGCCTTTGTTCCCACCGCGCCGACCGCGCCGCTTTCAAGCCTTAATCTTCTTCCGATGACTACCCTCGGGTCGATACCGCCCACCGCGCCGAAGCGCAGAAAGCCGTCCGCCGTGATGTCGGTCACCATAAACCCGACTTCATCCATGTGCGCGGCGAACATTATCTTATTTTCGGGCGTTTTTCTACCCTTTTTGAACACTATGAGATTTCCCAGTGCGTCGGTGAACCCCTCGTCCGCCTTTATGTGCGATCTGATATATTCGCGCACGCGGCTCTCGTCGCCGGATGTTCCGTTTATCCTGCAAAGTTCTTCAAGTCCGTTTATCATTGCCTGTCACCTCCCGCAGCATATTCGCAGATAAGCTCCGCAGCCGCCTCCGCGTCGCGGATATCGGCAGTTTCGCAGGGCGTGTGCATATAGCGTATCGGGATGGAAACCGTCGTGCATTTTACGCCCTTGCCCGTAACTGCGATGCTGTCCGCATTCGTGCCCGTTGTCGATGGCATGACCTCGGACGTATGAGGTATCCCCGCGCGCTCCGCAAGGGCGGAAAGCTCGTCGGACATCTCCCTGTCAAGCGCCGCGGAATAACCTATCATTGCGCCGCTGCCAAGCTTCGCGGTTTCCCACTCGTTTCCGTCGGGGGTATCTCCGAAAGAAACGTCCACCGCAATAGCCTTATCGGGGCATATTCTGAAAGCTGCCTGCTTTACGCCGCGCTCGCCTGTTTCCTCCTGCGCAGAAAAGCACACGGCGATATCATATTTAAGTTCGCGCTTTTTCATAAGTTTCAGCGCGTAAAGCACAGTGCACACACCTATCCTGTCGTCAAGTGCGTCCGCGCAGACGCGGCTGCCGCACATCTCCGCAAAGCCGCCGCCTATCACAACTCTGTCGCCGAAGGAAATTACTTCCATCGCCTGCTCCTTCGTCATTCCGACATCAACAGCTATCTCGCCCACCTCCGGCACCTTGGTATGGTCGGAGGAAACGTGCGGCGGCAGCGCCGAAATCACACCGCGCAGGGTCTTTTTCCCGTAAACAGTGACGGGCTGCGCCGCCAGCACTTTCATATCGGGGCCGCCGCAGGCGCCTATATTCAGAAAGCCCTGTTCGTCTATATAGGTCACTATAAATCCTATGCGGTCGATATGCGCGTCCAGCATGAGCAGGGGCGCGTTCTCCACGCCGCAGCGTGCATATCCCGTAACATTCCCGAACGGGTCGATATTCACATCCTCGGCGTATTCCCGAAGGAGCTCCGCCGCAGCTTCGGAGGCGGAACGCTCGTCCCCGGAAACTCCGCTTTTCTCCGTCAGTACACGGAGGGTTTCCTTTATATCCAAATCAAATCACCTTTCTATTTAAGAAAATCGCTTCTGACCTGCCCGCAGCGGAAATCATGCCCCTTGAAATTGAGTATCTCAAGCTTGTATTCCACTATCTCCGGCGGCAGGTCCAGCTCATATGACAGCGCGTCTATGCTCCGGCAATACGAAAGCTCCGACAGGATATCCCCGTCGGATATCAGTATCTCCGCCGCAAACAGGTTTGCTTCGCGCTCGGTCTTGTTGCTGTCCAGAAACAGCGTGCTGTCGCGTATCCCGCCGGCGGAAAGCTCGCGGTGGAGCATATCGTGCCCGAATTCGTGCGCGCAGACCACCCGCTTCATCATGCGGGAAAGCCCGCTGTTGACAATGATATATCGCCGCCCGTTCTCGAACACATAGAACCCTTTCAGCGTCCCGATGGACCTGAACCACACGTTTGCGCCGGAATTCTCCGCCGTTTCAAAGACATCGTCCCCGCCGTATTCGGCGAGAACATCCTGCGCAAGATCAATGATCCTCTGCATTACGAATTCACCGTATCCTCGTTTTCGGACTTCTCCTCCTTGCGGGAGTCAAGGAATATTTCGATAAGGCAGTCGATAAGCGCCTGCTTGTTTTCGGGGGAAAGCGAATTTCCCGCCAGAAGCCCCCGCGACTGCGATATGAATTTGATAGCCTCGGTGGGATCGTTTCCGCTGGCGCATACTCTCTTTATAAAACGCTCCTCGATGGTGAGCTCGATATCCTGCGTATCATCCGAAAGAAATTCGGGGGTGAGATCAAGCTCCTGCGCCATTTTGTTGAGTATATCCGCGCGGGGACGGCGGCTGCCGTTCATATAATTTGCAAATGCACGGTATGTAATACCGACGCTGTCTGCAAAATCCGTTTTTCTGAGCCGTTTTCTGCCCAGCATTATCTCGATTTTTTCGTTCATTTTCATAGTGTGCACCTCCAAACGTTCACAGCAGGACACTGCTTGTGAACATCTTAAATAAATTATAAATCCCCAGCCCTGCGATGTCAAGCATAAAGAGAAAAATATTTTATTCATTTTTTCGAATTTTATACATTGCATTTTCGCAGGTATAGTATCTTAATAAGGTAAGCGCGCGTTGTATTCAGCAAAAAATAATTGCAAAATTATTGTATAATATTCATATCTCTGCATATAAAAGCTTGACAAAACGCTAAAACGGAGTATAATAACAAATGTAAAATATATTCCGACAAAGGAGATTGACTATCATGGCAAAGGAAATCAAAAAAATCATACTGGCATACTCCGGCGGACTTGACACGTCCATCATCATCCCGTGGCTGCACGAGAACTACCCCGGCTGCGAAGTTATCTGCGTTGCAGGCAACGTTGGTCAGGATTCCGAGATCGTAGGCCTTGAGGAGAGAGCTAAGAAAACAGGCGCTTCCAAGCTGTACATCGAGGATATTCAGGATGAATTCGTAAACGACTTCATCTTCCCGACACTCAAGGCAGGCGCGAAGTACGAGGGCTATCTGCTCGGTACTTCTTTCGCACGCCCTCCCATCGCAAAGCGTCTTGTTGAGATCGCCAAGAAGGAAGGCGCAGACGCTATCTGCCACGGCTGCACAGGCAAGGGCAACGACCAGGTACGTTTCGAGCTGACAATAAAGGCTCTCGCACCCGAAATGCAGATCATCGCTCCCTGGAGAATCTGGAACATCAAGTCCCGTGAGCAGGAGATCGAATACGCAGAGGCTCA
>CAKSPC010000001.1 GCA_934481445.1 uncultured Oscillospiraceae bacterium | reverse complement strand
AAAACCTTCGACGATGTAAAGGATATGAACTTCGACGGCTTTATCATCACCGGCGCCCCCGTCGAGCAGATGGAGTTTGAGGAGGTGGAATACTGGGACGAGCTCTGCCGCATTATGGAGTGGACAAAGACCCATGTGCATTCCACGTTCCACATATGCTGGGGCGCGCAGGCAGCGCTGTATTATCACTACGGAATACCCAAGCACCCGCTCGAAAAGAAGATGTTCGGCGTTTTCAGGCACAGGATGCTCACGCCGAAATCCCGCCTGTTCCACGGCTTCGACAGTGAGTTCTACGTTCCGCATTCCCGCCATACCGAAACCCGCGCGGAGGACATCGAAAAGGTAAAGGAACTGAAAATAATGGCTGTTTCCGATGAGGCGGGAGTTTACGCTGTCTGCACCGAGGACAGCAGACAGTTCTTTATCACGGGCCACTCCGAATACGACGCGGAAACCCTCGATACCGAGTACCGCCGCGACCTTGCAAAGGGATTGAATCCCGAGCTGCCCAGGCATTACTATCCCGACGATAACCCGTCAAATCCTCCCGTACTGTGCTGGCGCGCGCATTCCACGCTTATCTACACCAACTGGCTGAACTATTTCGTGTACCAGACCACTCCGTTCGATATTTCAGAGAAGGTCTGAGAAAACGCTGAAATATATTGTTGTTCTGTCTGGTTTTATGTTGCATTTCATGGCAGAATATGTTACAATTATAAAAAACAAAGAAGGGGGTTCCGCTCATGTCCGAACACGCTGACAGCAGGGCGCCTGTCCATTCCAAGGTAGAAATATCCGTCAACCCTAACTACACCACGGCGTTCGTGTCTTTCACGAAGCCCGAAAACGGCGGCGCCGATGTTACTTATGAGAAGATAATGGACCTTCTCGATGAAAAGAACATCACCTACGGAATTCTTGAGGAGGACATCCTCGACGCCGTTGAGAAGCGGCGTTACGATGAAAATATCTGTGCCGCCCGCTGGACGCCCCCCGTGGACGGCGCCGACGGCAAGGTTACATACCATTTTGACACAAACACTGTTATTGCGCCCGTTGAGGACGAGCACGGCGTTGTGGACTACAAAAACCTCGGCATTGTAAGAAATATCACCGCGGGCACCCCCATCGCCACCATAACCAAGCCAACCGAGGGCAAGCCGGGTATGGATATACAGGGGCGTCCCGTTCCGCAGAAAAAGGGCGTTCCCGCCAACGTAAGGGCAGGAACGGGCACCTCGCTTGTAAACGACGAAACCGAGCTTATCGCCGCGGTGGACGGAAACCTCCGTTTCGCGAACGGCGTGTTCACGGTGGATGAAACGCTGGTGATAAACGGCGACGTGGATGTTTCCAGCGGGAATATCGACTTCATCGGAAGCGTTACCGTCCGCGGAAGCGTTTTCGAGGGATTTTCCGTGTCCTCCAAAAAGGACATCGTTGTCAACGGCTCCTGCAACGGCGCTACGCTCGACGCGCAGGGAAATATCAGCGTGCGCATCGGCTGCATAAACTGCAGCATCAGGTCCAAGGGGAATGTTGTCCTCGGCTTCTGCGAGAACAGCAGGGTAACGGCGGACGGCGACGTTGAGAGCCAGTCGTTCGTCGGCGGCGAAGTGTTCGCGGGCAACGACATCCGCGCGGTCGGCAAGGGCGTTATGGTGGGCGGAAAGTACACCGCGCTGAATAATATCGACGCGATGGTGATAGGCTCGGAAAATTACACCAAAACCATGATAATTCTCGGCAACAACGCTGTCCTCTACGAAGAGCGCGAGGAGCTGCGCAGAAATATCGCCGACCTTGAGGATAAGGCAGACCAGCTCGGAAAGATACTCACATCCCTCAACGAAATGCAGAAGGTTATGAAGCTTTCCCCCGAGCGCGAGCAGATGAAGGCGAACGCCCTCAGAAACCGCCTTAAAATGCAGGCGGACGCAAAGAAGAAGCAGAAGCGCATCGAAGAGATAAACGCGGCTCTGGAGCTTGCGCAGAATTTGTTCGTGTCCTGCCGCAGAACCATGTACCCGGGAGTAACATTAAGGATAAATTCCAGCATAATGCTGGTGAACTCGAAGAACTGCAACTGCCGCGCTGCCGTTTCCAAGGGCGATATCGTTATAAAGCCCCTCTGATTTTTCTTGACGTTTATCGCAAATAGTGGTACAGTATCTTTGCGACAATCTGTAAGTGCTACTATTCGGCGATATCAAGGGCGCTCTGCGCTGCGCCCATGCGCTTAAAGGCGTGACGGTAAATCGTCGCTTACGCAGCTGTGCGAGGGTTACAGCGAGATAACCGCGCTGCTGCGCGCAGGCGAGAGCGGCTCGAGGAGCTTCTTACGATACATGAAAAGCTTATTGAGTTTGTAAAAAAGTATATTTAATCAGAGCGGGGCGCCGAAAAGCGCCCCGCTTTTTTATATCACCGCAAAAAGTTCATCCATCGTGTGTATCGTATAGTCCTGCCCGAAATCGCAGCTGCGGTTTTTCCTGTCGATAAGCACCGAGGTGCAGTGCGCATTCTTCGCAGTTTTTATGTCTTTTTCCTCGTCCCCGACGAAAACGAAGCCGCTCATTTCCGCGCCGAAGCGCTGTTCAATGACTTTCAGCCCGCCGACGTTTGGCTTGCGCCATCCGCAGGAAAGTGAGCTTACATACAAATCAAAATACGGCATAAGTTCGGGAAAATAGCTTTTGTGCAGTTCGTCGGGCATTCCCGTGGCGACGTCCGTCAGCGTGCATATCGTCCACCCGTCCGCATGCAGGCGCTCAAGCGCGGGGATGGAATCGGGGTAAATATACGGCGTCAGCGCCATGCTTTCGTAGAACGCACTTATCACCTCCGCAGCGGAAAAATCCCCGCACCAACCCTTGGTAACGTGGCTGAAAATATATTCGGGGGAGTAGTCCTTCTCGCGGTAATTCACCTTCGGGTTGAAGCTGCGAAGTATTTCCAGCGACTTCGCGAGCTGCTCATCGGTGAGGGGCAGGCGCAGCTTTTCGCGCACATGGCGGAACGCCTTTTCATAAAATTCTATCCAGACGTTCGGCATATTTTTGTATTCCATCAAAGTGCCGCCGATGTCGAAAACGATTATTTTCATCAGATTTATCCTCCGAAAATCCCCCGACCAAAAGTCGGGGGACAGGTGTTATAGTCAGTCGGTATATGCGAAGCCCAGAACCTCAAAATAGTGCTTGCTTCCGCCGGGAACGAGGATCTTCACGGTGTGCTCCGCGCTCTCGTCGTTGTCGATTATCATCTGCGTTACGGGGTTGTTCCAGCCGTCGGACTGATTGGAGGATACCGTGCAGGTCTTTTCTCCGTCGATGTATATTTCCGCGTCGGCGAACATCTTGCTGTCGTTTGCCTTGTATATCATCTCGAGCGCACTGCAGGTGATGGTGAAGGTCATCGAAGCGTCCTCTTCGCCCTTATAGCTCCAGCCGTGCTGGAAATCGGAGTGCTGCGAGGTGGCGGTCATGTTTTCAAGCTCGGCGGTTATCTGCTGGTTGTCAACATAGTGCATATTCATATAACGCTTGCTGTAAACGGGGTCGGGGAGCTCCTTGCTTACCTCGCCGACGTTTTCAGCGATGTACGGGATAACGTTCTCGTAGTAGTTCGTTACGAAATCGGTAACGATCTTATGACCGGCTTCATTGGGGTGGCTCTGGTCGTCGGAGTAATCGGTCCATGCCATTCTTCCGTCGGCAAACTCAACGCCGAGGGAGTTCGGCTCGCTTATCATGGGCAGGCCGTACTGCTCGCCGACCTTGCTCATGTATTCCTGGCAGGTGTGGCCGCTTTCAATAACGGTGAACAGAAGTACCACCGCGATATCCTTGTCCTGCGTGAGGAGCGTGCGTACAAGGCTGTCGTATGCGACCTGATATTCCGAACTGTTGCCGTCGTTCACGGCGAATTCAACGAACACGATGTCTGGGTCGTATGCGAGAACGTCGCGCTCAAGGCGCGCGTTTCCGAGTATCGAGGGTGTACCGCTCATGCCCGCGTTGATGTAGTTCACGGTGGCGTCGGGGAACTGCTCGCGAAGCCATTCGGTGGAACGATACGCCCAGCATTTTTCGGGCTCGTTCGGCGCAACGGTCATGCCGTAGGTTATGGAACCGCCGAGGTATGCAACGGTTATTTCCTCGCCGTTCTGCGCTTTGCTGAGGACATTTGCCATGCGGGTCATGTCGCCTGTCGTCATAAGCGAACGATTAACCATAAGGTCGTAAATTTCTTCCTCGGAAAGGGCGGAGTAGTCTATCTCGGAATTTTCCTCCGGGACGGAGCTTTTCTCATTGGAGGACTCGGGCTCGGAAGAAGTTTCGGGGGTGACCTCGGAGGCGTCACCGGAAGTGCTGTCTGCGGAGCTTTCGCCTGATGTCTGCGAGCTTTCCGAAACGGTGCTGTCAGAGCAGCCCGCCGCCATCAGAACAGAGCAGGCGAGCAGTATGGATAAGAATTTTTTCATGCTGTATCTCCTTAATTAAAATTAGTTCATGATTTGATTTTAACACAGCACGGGATGTTTGTAAAGCAGTTTTGCGTCAACTTTGTGAATTGTGAACTAATAAATCGTGCCGCGGTATGTAAATTGCATAGTAATAAAATAAGGTAAAAAGTTAAAAATCAAGGCTGTTAACTATCCCGTCAGAAAGCTGCGAGATTATGCTGACCGCTTCCTGCTCGTCCTCGTCGCGGCATTCCTGGACTGTATGGAACATCCCCTGCACAAGGAATGAGATTATGATGTCGTTTCTTTTCGTGTAGAACGACGGGCGCTTTTCGTATATCACAGCCTTCAGCCGCCGCTCAATTTTTCCCGCGAAGAACGCCGCACGGCTTCCCGAAAACACCATCGTAAGCCGCTTTCGGTTGTCCATGAACGTTCTGAAAAGCTTGTTTGTGCATTCCTTGGGGGAATCGAAGAAATCGTCCGCCGCCCCTGCGATAAGTTCATCTATAAGCGCGTCCTCGATCTCCTCGGAAAGGGCGTAGATGTCGGAATAGTGCAGGTAGAACGTTGCCTTGTTTATGTCAGCGTGCCGCGAAAGCTCCGTTACGGTTATCTTTTCGATGGGCTTTCTGCGGCGAAGATCGATGAACGCCTCTTTGATGGCGGTTTTGGTGCGCTGTATTCTAAGATCCATGTTAACTCCTTATTATCGACAAAAACATAATAGCGTCGCATATCAGACTATATTCCGACTTTGTCGCTTGAACAGTTTCCTTTTCTCTTGTATAATTATAATATAAAAATCAACCGTTGTCAATAAGGCGTCGGTTTTCGGAGGAATATATGAACTTTTCGGATTGTTTCGCGGGAAACAGCTTTGATTCGTACAACTGGCTCGGCGCGCACTGCGATGAGAACGGAACATGGTTCCGCGTTTATGCTCCGCACGCCGTCGGTGTCAGTGTTATCGGCGAGTTCAACGGCTGGACCGATACCTCGATGTATCCCGTCGGCGACGGTTTCCGCGAGGTGTATGTCGAGGGCGCAAAGCCAGGGCAGATGTACAAGTACCGTATTTATCATCATGGCACCTGCACCGAGCACTGCGACCCATACGGCTTCGGCATGGAGCTGCGCCCGAACAGCGCTTCCATCATCCGCCGCACAGACGCGTTCGCGTTCGACGACGCCGCGTGGATGGAGAAGCGCCCCACATGGCACGGCGATGCGCTGAATATCTACGAAGTTCACCTCGGTTCGTGGAAATTTGACGCGTCCGACGAGAACGGCTGGTTCAGCTACCGCGACATAGCTAAGAAGCTTGTGGCGTATTGCCGGAGCAGCGGCTATAACTGCATTGAGGTAATGCCGCTGAACGAATACCCATGCGACGAAAGCTGGGGCTATCAGGCAACGGGTTTTTTCGCGCCGACATCCCGCTACGGCACCGCGGATGATCTGCGTTATTTCGTGAACTACTGTCACAAGAACGGCGTCGCGGTGTTCATGGATTTTGTCCCCGTGCATTTCGCGGTGGACGGTTACGCGCTGGCAAATTTCGACGGCACTCCGCTGTTTGAGAGCGAATTCAGGGATATTGCGTACAGCGAGTGGGGAAGCTGCAACTTTGATTACTCCCACCCCGTTACCTGCAGTTTCCTTAAATCCGCGGCGGATTACTGGCTCAGTGAATTCCACTTCGACGGACTTCGCATGGACGCGATAAGCCGCGTTATCTACTGGGCGGGAAACAAGGAGCGCGGCGAGAATGTCTGCGGCGTTCGCTTCCTGAAAAGCATGAACGCGGGGTTAAAGGCGCGCCATCCCTCTGCAGTCCTCTGCGCGGAGGACTCCACCGACTTCGACCGCGTTACAAAGCCCACGGATCAGGGCGGACTCGGGTTCGATTACAAATGGGACATGGGCTGGATGAACGATACCCTCGATTATTTCAGGAAGAATCCCGACGAGCGCGTTGACGCTTACCACAAGCTGACGTTCTCGATGATGTATAATTACAGCGAGAAATTCATCCTGCCGCTTTCGCATGACGAAAACGTACACGGAAAGGCGACCGTTCTTCAGAAAATGAACGGACAGTACGACGATAAATTCCCGCAGGCGAGGGCGCTGTATATGTATATGTACGCGCACCCCGGCAAGAAGCTGAATTTCATGGGCGGCGAGATAGGTCAGCTCCGCGAGTGGGACGAAAAGCGCGGGCAGGACTGGGATATCCTCCGCTACCCGCTGCACGACAGCTTTTCCAAGTTCATGAAGAAGCTGTGCAGATACTACCTTTCTGCGCCGGCGCTTTCCCGCTGGGATGACAGCGTGGACGGCTTCCGCTGGCTGGACTGCAACAGCGCCCTCAAGCGCTGCTACGCGATTTTGAGAAGCTGCCCCGATGAGAAGCCGATTGCGGCGGTGTTCAATTTCTCCGACAGATTGCAGGAGGACATCGTCCTCAACATCGGAAAAGGGAACAGGCTGAGATCCGTCCTCGACAGCACCGACGATATCTGGAGCGGCTGCGCGCCGCATTATCCTCGAACTCTCAGGGCGGACGGAAACGGCTGCGTAAGGCTCAAGGCGCCGAGATATTCCGCAGTTTATTACGAAGTCCTGCCGATAAAGAAGTAAAAAATTCCCGCCTGCAGTGGCGGGAGCGAATTAATAATCAAAGCCCGAAACGGTAATTTAGTCGTTTCGGGCTTTTTGTTATATGTGCTGAAATTTAATCGGTATTTTCGCGGGCGAGCGAAACGGTTTCGCCGATGTAATCGGAAATTTTGCTTTCAAACGCGGATAATGCGTCCGCTTCCAAATTGATTTCGGAGTATTGATCTATATGCGCCTTTATTTCATCGGCGGTAATTCCGCAGGCGGCATAATCATCAGCGGTGTGATAATAAATCCAATTCGGAGAATAGATATTGTCGCCGACAACTATCGAATATTCCGAAGCAAAGTGCTTTGTGACAGCTGCCATGTCGCCGCTTTTAAGCGCTTCAAGATCTTCCTCGGAGTAGTATGTGGTAGGATTTATGGGAATGCCGCGTTCATCCTGCCATTGCTCCTGCATACCGTTATATTCTTGGAGAGCGGCGCAGACATCCTCCGCCGAAATGTTAAAGTGCACCATAAACGAGTAAATGTTGACGAATTCGTCTATACGGCAAGGCGTTTCGATTTGGTTCATTTCCTCCGCCCATGTCTGAAAAGCCGCGCTGTCATGCGCCAGATCATACACTAAATCAATTATGTTATCGAATTTTGCAATGCACGGGTGATAGAAACTGTCGTTCTGATCGCCGTCGCTGTATTCAAACGGCGACGGCATGGCGGTATCGCTTATCTGCGTCATATCTGCGGTTTCGGGAGCTGCGGAACAGCCTGCGATGGAAAGAATGCCTGCAATGGACAGAGCGCTGAAAATTTTTTTGAAATTCATACTGATACCTCTTTTTTGTTTTGATGTGTAGAGTTAAGTGTTGTCTGAAGATTTTTTAGCTTATCCATGCGGGGGAGTGATATGTTATTTAAGCACCTTTCCTTTCTTGCGCGCCTTGTCGAAATACATAAGCTTGTCGGATTTTCTGATAAGCTCGTCAAAGTCGATTTCGTTCTTGCCGCTGCATTCGTAAATTCCTATGCTGGAGGACACCCTGTACGGCTTGCCCGAAACGGCGTTGCGTTCGTCGAAGAACCGCTCGAAATCCTCCCGCAGCTTATCCTGATCAAGCCTGCCGAAGTAAACCGCCAGCATTTCGTCACCGCCGAATCTAACGCACAGCGTATCCTTGGGGCAGCATTTTCGTATCGCCTCCGCGGCGGTTTTGATGGCGTAGTCGCCCTCGTCGTGACCGAAATTGTCGTTGATTATTTTCAGCCCGTCGAGGTCGGTGAGTATCACGGTCATTATCTGAGTGCAGTCGGGATCCTGCGCTATGCGCCTGCGGTATTCGTTTATAAATCCGCCGCGGTTGTACAGCGAGGTCAGCGCGTCGAGGCGGTACATCTCCTCGATCTGACGTGTAAGATACTGCTGATATCTCATATTTCTGAACCCGCCGATGGCGTTGTTGAGCGCATTCACTATCTGCGCGACCTTGGTGTAGTTTGCAATCTCATCATTGTGGAAGTGGAAGCAGCAGTATCCCAGCGGGATATCGCGCATATTCAGACCGCAGAAAATTATCGGCGTTCTGTGATCGGTGAGTATCTCGGATATTTCGGGGATGTAGTTCCTTGTGCTGAACAGGCGCGGTTCGTGTATCGTGTGTGTGTCGGTTTCGTAAAACTCCACCGCGGTATCGCCGTAGCCGTCGGTGAAGCTTCCGCTGAACGGGTCGACGGTTTCGTCGATGCAATTATTTTTCAGGACGCAGTTCATGTCGTAGAAATTGTTCATGTCCATCACGCGGGCTACGTCCTCGATGGTGGTGCAGGTGAGTATCCGCGAGGACATTTCGTACATCTGGTGCTCTTCGTTTCTGAAGCGGGAGAAGCGGTCGTTAAGGTCGCAGATGGTTTTCGCCGCATTTATCGGCAGCTCCCTGCAGCAGCCGCAGCTTTCGGCAAGAATGGGCGTGGGCGTTATCAGATAACGCTGTTCTACAGGCTCTTTGTCGAGCAGTTTTTCGGCTATCTCCGCGACCTTCTGCGCCATTTTTTCGTAGCTGCATACGCATGAGGTTATCCTCGGCACGGAAAACTTGATGTCATTTATTCCGTCGAAGCCCGTGACGATGATATCATCGGGCACGCGGACTCCCGCCGAGGTAAGGGTGTTCGTCGCGGCGATGGCCATGGTGTCGTTCGCACAGATTATCGCGTCGGGAAGCGTTTCCCGCTCCAGCAGCTTTTTTACCGCCGCAACGGTGGGGTTGGTCCAGAAATCGCCGTAACTTACGGAGTTTTCGTCGGCATAGATCCCGCGCTCACGGCACATCCGCATGAAAACTCGTTTTCTCGCCTCCGAAAATTCGTTGTCCTTAAATCCCGCGATGAAATGCGGGCGCTTTGCTTTATGTACATCCAGAACGTGTTCCACCATGCCCGCAAATCCCGTTTCATAGCTGAAATCAGCGCTGACGGCGCCGTCATGCGGCTCCCCGACGACGATGCAGGGGACATTGTTGTTACGCGCCTGTGTTATAATGCGGTCGACGGTTTCGGGGGATTTTAACTTCTCCTGAAAAACGATGATGACGTCCGTGGTACTGTAGTTTATCAGGTCGAATATCGCCGACTCGCCGAGTTGGTCGGGGGTGTGCCAGTATAGGTTCGTGGATGTTGCGAAAACAAGGAGCCTGTGGTCATCCGACGGAAGGCTGCGGTTGAGGGAGATTATAAACTGATGGCAGGATTCATCCGCGATGGTCGGGGTGCAGAGCGCAATCACCTTTTTTCCGTTTAGCATGGAGTGCAGCTCCTTTCTGATAGGGTATATATACACATTATACCATATTGTTTATAAATTTTCAAGGGCTGATTTTGAATTTCATTCCGAAAAATACTTGAATTTTTCCGCCGATAGTGATATACTTAAATAAATATAAATATAATAAAACAATCTTTGATTAAGGAGAAAATATATTATGTGCGGTATTGTAGGATATATCGGCTGCCGTGACTGCACCGAGGTGCTCATGGACGGCCTTGAAAAGCTGGAGTACAGAGGTTACGACAGCGCGGGCATCGCTGTATTTGAGGACAACAATGAGATAAAGACGGTAAAGACCCGCGGAAAGCTCACGCAGATGCGCAAAAAGCTGGAGAAAGAGGGAAGCCCCGTCGGTCACTGCGGCATAGGCCACACCCGCTGGGCAACGCATGGCGAGCCCTCAGACGTAAATTCGCACCCGCACAGCAACGGGCGCGTTACCCTTGTGCACAACGGCATAATCGAAAATTACATACAGCTTAAGGAATTTCTCACCGAAAAGGGTTACACTTTCATCTCGCAGACGGATACCGAGGTGGTCGCCTGCCTGCTGGATTATTACTACTCCGAGCGAAACCCGCTGAAAGCCATTGTTGAAACCGTTAAGGAGCTGGAGGGAAGCTATTCCCTCGGCATACTTTTCAAGGATTTTCCCGACAGGGTATATGCCACAAGAAAGGGCAGCCCGCTTATCGTCGGCGAGGGCGAGGGCGAAAACTTTATCGCTTCGGATATCCCCGCGTTCCTAAAATATACCAAGAACTATGTCCTCCTCGAGGACGACGAGATAATCTGCATGAGCAAGGACGGCGTGGAATTTTATGACGTGCACGGACTGCCCGTCGAAAAGGAAGTCAGCGTTGCGGAGTGGGATGTTGAGCGCGCACAGAAGTGCGGCTTCCCGCATTTTATGATAAAAGAGATTCACGAGCAGCCCGAGGTTGTCAAAAAGACGCTGGACAGCATCGTGAAGAACGGCGTGCCCGACTTTGCGGCTGCGGGACTGACGGACGATATGCTGCGCGGATTCGAGCGTATCTTCGTCGTTGCGTGCGGAACCGCGATGCACGCGGGTATAGTTGCGCGCTACGCCATCGAGAAGCTGGCGCGGGTGCCCGTCACTGTCGAGGTCGCGAGCGAGTTCAGATACATGGATCCCATTGTCGGTGATAAGGATCTTGTTATCGTCGTGTCGCAGTCGGGCGAAACTGCGGATACCAAGGCGGCGCTGGAGCTTTCAAAACAGCGCGGCGCAAAGACCCTTGCCGTTGTAAACGTAAAATACAGCGCCATCGCCCGCGAAGCGGATATGTTCATTCATACCCTTGCGGGACCCGAGATCGCGGTTGCTTCCACAAAGGCATACACGGTGCAGATAGCTATGCTGTATCTTGTGGCATTCAGAATGGCGTTCGCCCGTGGAAAGATATCCGAAGAGGAACTGAAGCGCCTTACCGCGCAGATATACTCCTCCCCCAAGGCAATACAGGATGTCATCGACAGAAAGTCCGAGTGCCAGTTCATTGCGTCCAAGCTTGTGAATGTTGAAAACCTGTTCTTTATCGGCAGGAGCTTCGACTACGCGCTTTCGCTGGAGGGCTCGCTGAAGCTCAAGGAAATAACCTACATACATTCCGAGGCGTATGCCGCGGGCGAGCTGAAGCACGGCACGATATCGCTTATCGAGGACAAGGTGCCCGTTATCACCGTGGCTACGCAGGCGGATATCCTCGCGAAAACCATCAGCAACATGGAGGAGGTAAAGGCGCGCGGCGCGATGATAATTGCCCTCTGCCGAAAGGGCACGGAATTCAGCAGCGATACCGTTGACCTGCGCTTTGATATCGACACCGGGCTTGACGATATGCTGATACCCCTGCCGACGGTGTGCGCGCTGCAGCTTATCGCGTACTACACCTCGGTGCTGAGAGGCATCGACCCCGACAAGCCAAGAAACCTTGCAAAATCGGTAACAACGGAATAAATCACGGCCGTCCCACGCGGGGCGGCTTTTTCGGTATGGTTGGAAAGCTGAAAGGAAACGGCGGAATGAAAAAAACAAGGATACTCACGGCGCTGCTGCTTGCGCTGTGTATGACGGCGTGCACGGCGGGGGAGAGCGGCACGACCGAAAGCATATTGATAATCACCACGAAGCCGCAGAGCGAAACATCCCCCGAAATTTCGGAAGAACCCTCGGATTTACCCGGGGAAACCTCCGCGGTGGAAACTGAGGAACTCACGGAGTATAACGACCCCGAATATAACGCGGGCGAGGTAACTGTCAGCGCCGTTGCGGGCGGCGGACAGGAGATAATTTTCACCGTGGACGAGGAGAGCGCCTGCGCGTATGCTTCCGTGACATACAGCACGGATTACGTCCCGGACGAGGACCTAGCTGCGGCTGTGCTTTCCGCTTCGGCGGAGCACGGGGAGTGCTCCATCGGCGGCGCGGGGGAGAGCCGCCCCGCCGACCTTACGCAGCCGCAGAAGCTTACGGTGGCGGATGATAAAGGTTATAAAAAGACGTACAGCGTTATCGCACAGCGCACTGAGGGGCTCCTGCCGATCGTGAGCATTGACCTTTCCGACGGCAGGGCGCTTAACGATATCCCCCGCGGCGAATACATCGGCATGACGATTTCGATAGACTGCACCCATGCCCCCGAGTACTCCCGGGGTCTGACGGAAGTAAGCGGGAAGATACGCGGCCGCGGCAACTCAACATGGGGCTGGGCGAAAAAGCCGTATAGGATAAAGCTGGACAAAAAGGCAGAGGTGCTCGGACTTGCCGCAAACAAGGACTGGATACTCATTGCAAATTACGCGGACAAATCCCTGATAAGAAACACCGTAGCGTATGATATGAGCCGCGTCATGGATTTTGACTGGACGCCCGCGCAGTACCCCGTAGACCTGTTTATCAACGGTGAATACCGCGGCGTGTACGCCATCGGCGAGCACATGGAGGTCGCGAAAAGCAGGGTGAATATCACCGAGCAGTCTGATGAAACGGAGAAATGCGGATATCTCCTTGAAGTCGGCGGAGCTGACAGCAGAGTGACCACCGAGGGTGTGGATTATTTCCACACAAATTCGGATATGCTGAACTTTGTTTCGTTCATCTATCCCTCCCCGGAGAAAATAACGGATGAACAGCGGGAGGAGATAATCGAAGCGTTCAACGCCGCGGACGACGCCATCGTAAACGGCGGCGACATCGGCGAGTATATCGACATCGACAGCTTTGTCGACTGGGTGATAATTCAGGAGCTTACCAACAACACCGACAGCGCGTTCCGCAGAAGCTGCTACTTTACAAAGGACGTCGGTGGGAAGATAAAAATGGGGCCTGTGTGGGATTTTGACCTTGCATTCGGGAACTACATGGCGGACAATTCCTACTACAACACATGGACGATAATCGGCTCGGACAGCGAGAAAGCGTTCATACGTCCGTCATGGGGGAATTATCTCATGCAGAACAAGGAATTCAGGGAGCGCATGAGGGCGCGCTGGAGCGAGGTGCGCGACGAACTCATCTCGGCGGCGATGGACAGCATCGACAACTATTCCGCGAAGATATATCCCTCGCAGGAGGAGAATTTCAAGGTGTGGGATATATGGGACAAGCGGGTAGGGTATTCATCCGAATGGAACGCGCAGGAGAACACCTACGAACTTCAGATACAGTATTTGAAAGATTTTATAATCAAGCGCGCCGAGTGGATAGATAATAATATATAAATTGACGGGCTTTCTATTGACATTTTATGTGCAATATGATATAATTTCATTATTGCACTGATATATTATCGGTCAGTATAACGTATTGAAAAAGGTGATAAACAAAGTGGAAAGAATATACGCCGACAATGCCGCGACCACAAAAATGAGCAAGGCGGCGATAGCGGCAATGCTGCCGTATCTCGAGGAAAATTACGGCAACCCGTCCTCGCTGCATACCATCGGGCAGGAGGCAGCAGAAGCACTGTTCAAGGCGCGGCAGACCGTGGCGGAATGCATCGGCGCGGATCCCCGTGAGATATACTTCACGTCCGGCGGCTCCGAGAGCGACAATCAGGCGCTTCTGTCCGCGGCGGAGAGCGGCGCGCGCAGGGGCAGGAAGCACATCATCTCCCAAAAGACCGAGCACCACGCAATTCTGCATTCGCTGAAGCGGCTGGAAAAGATGGGGTTCGAGGTCACGCTGCTGGATGTCGACGGCGACGGATATGTCACCGCAGAGGATGTCCGCGCGGCGATGCGCCCCGACACCTGCCTTGTTACGATAATGGCGGCGAACAACGAGATAGGCACCGTAATGCCGATAAAGGAGATAGCCGCGGTCTGCCGCGAAGCGGGCGTGGTGTTCCATACCGACGCGGTTCAGGCGGCGGGTCATATCCTGCTGGATGTAAAGGAAATCGGATGTGATATGCTGTCGATGTCCGCGCATAAGTTCCACGGTCCCAAGGGCGTGGGCGCGCTGTACGTCCGCAGGGGGATAGTGCTCTCCAATCTCATCGAGGGCGGCGCACAGGAGCGCGGCAAGCGCGCGGGCACAGAAAACATCGCGGGGATATGCTCAATGGCGGCGGCGCTGAGTGAAGCCGTAAAGAATCTCCCCGAAAACATGAAAAAGCTCACGAAAATGCGCGACAGGCTCATCGAGGGGCTGTCTGAAATATCTCACTCCGTGCTCAACGGCAGCAGAACTTCCCGTCTGCCGGGCAATGTAAATATGTGCTTCGAGGGTATCGAGGGCGAGAGCCTGCTGCTCCTGCTGGATGCAAAGGGTATCTGCGCTTCGTCGGGCTCGGCGTGCACCAGCGGTTCGCTTGACCCCAGCCATGTTCTGCTGGCGATAGGCCGCCCGCATGAGGTGGCTCACGGCTCGCTGAGATTATCCCTGTCGGAATACAACACCCCGGAAGAAATTGAATATATTATAAAGCAGGTGCCCGAGGTAGTGGCATATCTTAGACGGATCTCGCCGGTATGGCAGGATCTTCAGGAGGGAAAGAGAAAGTATGTTATACAGTGAGAAGGTAATGGATCATTTCACCAACCCGCGCAACGTCGGCACCATCGAGGACGCGGACGGCGTAGGCGAGGTAGGCAATGCAAAGTGCGGGGATATCATGAAGATATTCCTTAAAATAAAGGACGGCGTCATCGAGGACGTTAAGTTCAGCACATTCGGCTGCGGCTCGGCGATAGCAAGCAGCAGCATGGCGACGGAGATGATAAAGGGCAAGCCCCTTTCCGACGCGCTGGAGCTTACAAACAAGGCTGTCGTAGAGGCGCTGGACGGTCTGCCCGCGCACAAGATACACTGCTCCGTACTCGCGGAGGAAGCGGTCAAGGCGGCGATAAAGGATTATTACGACAAAAACGGCATCGCATACGACCCCGAAATTTTCAAGGAGAGCCACGACTGCGAGCACTGCCACTGAAAATAAAACGAAACGGCTGACGCGAAAAACGTCAGCCGTATTTTTATCTGATGATAACGTTGTAATGCTTAATCCAGCGGTCTATCTGGAGCATATATGCGTAGATCTGCGGCACGGTCATAAGCTGGCCGTACCAGTTCTTTCCGAAGCTTGCGCCGCCTGTGCGGAGCATTTCAAGCAGCGCGTCGGCGTTGACTATTTCGGTCAGGCGGCAGTCGTCCGAGCGCAGCAGCGCCCCGAGTTTTTCCGCCAGCAGCGCGAGGTAGTTCGGGTTGTGTGTTTTTGGGTAGGGTGACTTTTTGCGCCAGAGCACGTCCTCGGGGAGCACTCCCTCCATCGCCTTGCGAACAAGACCTTTCTCGCGGCCGCGGTAGGATTTCATTTCCCACGGGATATTGTAGGCGTATTCGACGATGCGGTAATCGCAGAACGGAACGCGCACCTCAAGCCCGTGCGCCATGCTCATGCGGTCCTTGCGGGTCAGCAATGTATCCATGAAGTACTCGAGGTTCATCACGAACATCTCGCGCATACGGCGCTCGTCGGCACTTTCCCCGTCGAGGTAGTCGGTGTGGGAAAGGCACCTGTCGTAGGCTTTGCGAACGAATCCCTCCGCATCGGCGGGGGAGAGCGGGTGCTTCATCAGCGCGCCGCGCTCCGGCACGCAGGTCGTCCACGGGAAGCCGTCGTAATGCAGAACTTCCTTGCGGTGGTACCAGGGGTAGCCGCCGAAGATTTCATAATTATGTACACGATAACATACATAGGCGCAATTTTATATATCAACGCTCGGCAAGCGGGGGTACGCGGTGAGTTCGAATTCATCGGGGGAATGCCCCTTGTATTGCCCACTTGCTTTTTTATTATAGACCGCCTTTTCAAGCACCTGTTTCAATATGTCGTTCTTCTCCGCTGCTGTTTCAAGCGTATCATACACTCTCAGCAGTTCCTCGACGCGCGGCGCGAACTCAATCTTTGCGCGGTGCCTCTGCTCAACGATAACGCGCTGCGCTTTAAGGCTGTTGCGCGTGGTCTCGAGGTCGCCTATACGCATACGCAGTTCTTTTGAGCGCTGTGTAAATTCCTGTGGGCTGTACACGCCCTGTTCTACCAGGTCGTGGGCGCGGCTGAGCTGTTGCCTTAGCTTTTCAATTTCCTTTTCCGCATTGGCGGCGGCGGTTTCCAGCGCCTTGCTGTCGTCTTTGAGCGGCACGCTGTTTTTCGGCATTACGCGGTATTCTTCTACCCAGCCGCGTAAAATGCTTAACAGTCTTTCTTCGACATAGGGTATCGGAGTGCTGATTTGGTCGCACGAGCGCGCATGGCAGACGAGATAATCCGGCTTTGTTGCGCTGCCTTTGCGCATGACCATTTTTCGGCCGCATTTCTCACATATTACTATCCCCGAAAGGGGATTTTTTATTGTGCTTTTATACCCAACGGGAGCAGGTGGAAGCTCCGAGAAAAGTTTTTGCGCCCGTTCAAACGTTTCGTGGGGAATTATTGCTTCGTGAAGTCCCTCTGATATAATGCACTCGTCGTTGGTGACAGGGCGCGACAACATAACGCCGTTCGGGGTCATTGTTTTCTTTTGCCGTCTGTAGCCCCACCGTATCATGCCCGCGTATGTCGGGTTGATGAGTATATCGCGTATTGATTCTTTCTGCCAGTAATCGTGGCGTATCGGAGGTATGCCCATTTCGTTCAGCCGTCGCGCGATTGCCTGTATTCCAAGGCGCTTGACGGTGCCGTCCACTTCCGCACCGTCGGTGTACCATGCAAATATAAGGCGCACGATCTCCGCCTGTTCGGGGACGATTTCGAGCGTCCAGCCTTTGTCGTTTTCGATTTTCTTGCGTTTGTAACCGTAGGGGGCGCGGCTAAGGCACTTGCCCTCTTTTGCGGCGGCTTCGCGTCCGCGCTGTAAGCGGCGGCGTATCGTCTTGTATTCTCGCCTTGACATAAACAGTCCGAACTCGAAATACTCCTCGTCAAACTCATTATTCGGGTCGTAGGTTTTCATGGGCGTAATTATCAGCGTTTCGGAATACTTGAACGTCTGGGCGACAAGACCTTGATCCATGGTGTCGCCGCGGGCGAGTCGTTCGACCTCCATGACAAGCACGCCGTCCCATTTTCTCTCGCTGACTTCCGCAAGGAGCTTCTGCATTACAGGGCGGGCGGCGATGGTTTCGCCCGATACTATTTCCTCGTAAATGGCTGATATGGTTATATCGCGCTTACGCGCAAGCTCAAGCAGCGCGCTTCTGTGTCGGGAGAGAGTTTCGCCTTCGCCGCGGGCTTCTGCTTCGGCGTCTGCGCGGGATTTTCGCAAGTAGATACAATACCTGTTCATTAATATGTCCTTTCACAAGTTTTTTGGTTTACGCTTTATAAATGTTACACACATCTATTGCATCAGATTCTCGTAAGTCAAATGGAATATAGTTGCAATTAAATTCAATTTGCAAATCCCCAGTGTTGTTGTAAAATAATTCGACTCCTTTGCTTGAAGAAAACTGATAATTGCCCATTATATTGTATTGTACCGTACAATTTATAGGGGGAGTTATACTTGTGTCAGAATATATGAATAATTCGAAACTCTCAGTACCTTTAAAGAGACGAATATACCAACCATTAGATGTTAAACCGTCATTATTAGTTGCCCCGATGGGAGTAGCATCAAGGAAGTCTTTGTATATGTAGGCCATTCCGCTGTGAGCGTCAGTTAGCTCAATTTTGCCAAACTCATGCGTAAATGTTATATTATCATTATTATTATCAACAGCAGTAGAATTAGGAACGCACGATATATCAATTTTGGCAACAAGAGGCGCGAACAATGTTGCTAATGCCACTAAAACTGTTGCTAATACACCTAAAAATGCTGCAAGGACATTCTTGTTTATTTTGCGATGGTTTGCCATGAAGCATATCTCCTTTTAGAAACGTATTTATTATAATACACGTTATTATAATACGCGCCCGCCGCAATGGCGGGCGTTTTTTTATCTTTGCTCTATCTTAAGTGTTTTCTTAAAATCATAAGGCTTGTCTATGTACTTTGCACGGACGCCGACGGTGCTTGCGCTGCTCTCTACAATGACTGTGCCATACTTAAACACCTTGCCGAATAATGGTTCCACTATGGTAATGCCGCTGATCCTATCAATGGGGAGCTCGCTCTGTACGGCGTTGAACACACCGCTTTTAAGAATTACACGCTTGTTTGTAACATAAATCTTTGTTGAAAGCACATATTCAAGCTTAACCAGCGAGAACAGCAGGACAAATCCTGCAACGATTAAAGAAATTATTCCATAAACTATGCTGTGTATGCCATTGATGGCAATCATAATTATACCCGCGATTGCCAACACGGCGGTGACACCGAGCGGCATGAAGAACGGAGCCATGCTGGCTTTTGCTGTGTGCTCAATCTGTTCGCCATCAGCGAGGATATTCTTGATGTTCATATAATATAACCTCCATTGATATGTATCGCCGAATTTATCGGCGATTTTTGTTTTCCTCAATAAATTTAGAAAAGCGCCCGAAAAGTTCTTTTTCGAGCGGGCTTGCCAAAAATTTATTGCGTTCATACAGAATTTTCATGCGATCTACTCGCACCTGAGCGGCAGCATAGCTTATCTTGCATACATTTGCTATCTCCTCCGCCGTGTGCAGATCCAGTGCCCAAAGTACGCACGCCGGGGCAAGGATACGAGCGGCGAACATATCAGCTTCGCTCTCGACCTGTGGCCGTTCTTTTGCTATCGTCCTCGTATGGACGAAGCCTTCGCGAAGCGGATGTCCGAGAAGAATGTGCCCGAGTTCATGTGCTATTGTGAAACGTATGCGTTCCATCGAATCGTTGTCATCATAGCAGATTATCCACGTTCCGTCCTCTGTCATTATGCTTATTCCGCTTTGACACGGAGTTAGCCAGTTGCGATGACTGTTCTTGACGAGTTTTACGTCAAAGTGTTCTGCAATTTTAACTACCGAAACAGGCAGCTCTGTTATACCTGCATCAAGCAGGCACTGCCATGAGCTGTCCCGGACATTTTTATAAATGCCGTAATTCAAATTTCATCACCTCATGACTATTATGCCATGAGGGATGAATTTTATTAGAAAACGGCGAATGTCACTTTAAGTCATCATCACTTTTAATGGGCTCATCATTGAGAGCGGCCTGTATTTCAGAACTTGGCATTGTGGCGATTCGCGGCGGCTCGTCATTACTGCTGTGAGCCGCAATATAAACTTTTTGTACCGGATCGGGGTCGAGATTGTCGATGAATTTCAGAACGGCCTGCCGTTCGTTTTCATCCAGTTCGATAAATGCTGAAATAACCTTTTTCAGAATATCGTTACCGTTGTACCTCTGAACAAGCTGATTGATGTAATCAGCTTTGGTTTCAGCAAACATAGGCTCAGAGCCTTTTATAAGCCAATCATAGTTTACAGCAAAGGTTGAACATATAAGTCTATAGAATGGTTCTTTCTGATCAGGTCGAGCAAGTACATTACGTTCGATATTGTTTATTACGGAACGTGTAACTCCAAGCTTTTCAGCAAATTCCGACTGTGACAGTTTCAAGTGCTCTTTTCTTAATGCACGGATTCGTTCGTAGATTTCCATTTCCATGCCTCCCTTCATAGATACATTATAACACTGAAAAATGAATTTGTCAAGCCATTTTTACCAATCGTATGGCTTGGCATTGGAAATCTACTACCGTATTTTTAATTATATCATGCCACGCGAGAAATGTCAAACGATAGAACAAACCAAGAAAATGATTTATCAAGTCATTTTTCTCTTAGAAAATTCAGAAAATGACTTGACAAATACATTTTTAAGTGCTATAATGAATTTACAAGCCACACAGATAGCTTGAACAAGCCAAAAAATATTTTTTTGGAAAGGAGAAAATTTATGGAGAAGATTACTGGCATGGAAAAGCACTACGCAGACGTAATCGCTGAGAAAGTTGCGAACTTATCGGCGGCACAGCAGATCCGTGTACTCGGAGTAGTCGAGGGCATCGCCCTTGCCGCAACGGTCGAAAAGGCTGTTAAGGCGGATAACAAGGGAGCGTAAAATGCGCAGGCAGCGGTTTGAAGGAGGGCAACATCGTGAAGGCAAGAGCTAAGGAACTCAAAGAAGCTAAGAAGTTTATAATCAAAACATTTGGCGAACTTTACGCCAATGGTGGGGAAACAATTCGGGATGATGTCTTTTTTGAAAAGGCAAAAGCGGCAGGGATTTACAACGGTGGCTGCGGCGAACCGATAAGCGAGGCGCTTTACGAATTAGCAAAGGTAGAATTCGTGAATACCCCCGATGGTAAATTTGTTTGCAGATTATTCAGACTTAAGAAAATCTAAAGTGCAAAGGAACAGTATGAAGTACGAAATTGATTTTGATGATAACATTGCGTGTAAGTTTTACGCAGATCTTATATGCGCGGTTGATTCGGCTCGGAACGCCAAGGCGAACCACTGGTTTGATCAGGCTGATCGTTATGTGTCTGAGTTTCGCAAGACCCTCGACTTGCTCCGGTGGTTTGGAGCGGATACAGAGGTCGAGGTCGAGTTTTATGAAATCTGCTATGCCGCGATTTACAAGGGCGGAAAGAGGTACGTTATTGTCCGGGAGGGCAAGGTTGATGAGCCTGTGCTTAGGGAAGTTATTTTCAAATTTGCAGACAGCGCAGAGTGACGGGGCGTAAGCCCCGGTAATGCGGGAGTCCGGTCACAACCCCGGGCAGACACAAGGAGGTGATATATATGTCAGAAATCAAGGAAGAAAAAGTAACAGCCCTGAAAAACAGCATTGTGGATGAATGCCGCAAGCAGGGCTTTACATTGGATGAGTTTGTGCGATTAGTTGAAACTCTGCGAAGTGAAGCAGAGAAGGCTCGCCGCAACGCCTACGCTAGGGTTCGCTTTTGAAACCATACCATTGAAAACCTTCGTGTTCTACAACATCATGGTATGCGGTTTCCAGGTCCCACATAATTTCAGAGAACTTGATAAGCAGCTCTTTGTTGGACATGGCTTCTATGCCGTCAATTTTGGACAATTTTACGGCAGCGACAAGTGGAACAAGCTCTTCAATAGTTTTTCCGCAATCCATTATCCTATATCCTTTCGTATTATTTCAGCTTGGCAGAGCTGATAAGTCAACTATAACACGAAACAAGGGAAAACACAAGGAGCATTAATATGCCAATAAGCAAAAAGGAAATACAGGCGATGCGCGAAAACAGCGCAAGGAAATATGCCGAGCAGTGCGCCCGCGTAAGCTTAAGACGATAGCTGCAAGGAGGTGTGATATATGACACTCGAAATTAACAACGCTCAAAAAGCAATCCTGCAAAGGTTGCTTTTTAAAGAAATGGAACAGGCAGAGAAGCAATGGCACAAGTGCCTTGAACGGGAGTTGACCGCAATAGCCGACGGCGCCGATGAACGCTCCCGCTTGCTGTTACAGCAGCTTGAGGGAAACTGGCGTGATGTGGCATTAAACGTTTCGGTAATTATAAGCTTGCTGGAACAAGAAAATGTTGGAGCGTGAAGACGGACCAATGCCAATAAGCAAAAAGGAAATACAGGCGATGCGCGAAAACAGCGCAAGGAAATATGCCGAGCAGTGCGCCCGCGAAAAGAATGCATTGGAGCGGTATGAAACAGAAAGGACGGAAAAAGTGTCAAAGATGATGAGCACAAATGAACTCAACAAAGCAGTGGTAAAGGCTGCGTCCGACGGGGTCTCCGTAAAGGCCATCGCAGAAAAGCATGGATTGACCGAGGAGCGCGTAAAGAGGATCATTGCGAAGGGTGTCGGTGCAGCGGGGGTGGTTGACGCCGCCGATCTGAATGCTGATGAACGGGCGAAGCTTACGGCGCAGGCAGAAGCGGACGCGGGTATCATGTCGGAACCGGCGAAAAAGCCCGAGCAGGCGGAAGAGCACGGCGACGTCAATATAGGTGATATTTACGACATCGCGCGTAACCTCATGGGAGCTATGAGACTGGCTAACGTGCCCGCTGATGTTGATGTGAATATCACGCTTAAGGACAATCTGTGCCAGCTGAATATTTCCTCGGAGGATGCCGAGCTTGCCACAACGATGAAATGGAGGTGAGATAATGCTTAACGAAAAAAACGAAAAAAACAAGGCTTTTTTTCTGGAACTCCTTAGGTCAACGAACAGGGAAGGCATTGAAAGCCTTATCAAATGGCTGGAAAGCACGGACTTCTTCACAGCTCCTGCGTCCACCAAGTATCATGGAGCATATCCCGGTGGGCTGCTCCAGCATAGTATCAACGTTTACAGCCGCCTCCATGATGAGGTGTTTCGTGATGGCTCATATGCCAAGTATTATGATTCCAAAATTCTGGTTTCACTGCTCCATGACGTATGTAAGGCAAATATGTACGTCGAATCGTCGCGGAACGTCAAGGACCCAGTTACAGGGACATGGTCGCAGGTTCCGTGCTACACAGTGGACGAACAGTACCCATTCGGTCACGGTGAAAAGAGTGTATACCTAATCAGCAAGCATATCCGACTGACAGATGAGGAAGCGATGGCAATACGCTGGCACATGGGCGGGTTTGATCAGACAATCAAGGGCGGAAGCTACTCTGTTGGGTATGCTTTTGAAAAATACCCGCTGTCGCTTTTGCTTCACATTGCCGACATGAAAGCGACATATCTTGACGAAGAAAGAGGATAAGCTTATGGAAACGATAACTATCGATGACAAGCAGCGGGCGCTTGACACCTTGACTATCGCGCTAAATTACACGCGTGAGGGCTGCAATGTCAAGGATATAAACCTTGCGGATAATGGTGACACGGCAGTAATCTGTTTTGATGACGGCAGCTGTAAGCGCGTCAATATCCAACTTGACAGTGCCATCGCGGCGATAATCGAAGTCTGCAAGGCACTGATATGAGGTGTTTGCAATGTCAAAAAGGCAGATAATCGCGGGCGTAATGCTCGTAGTAGGTATCCTTCTGATGATAGGCACTTTGGGTGCCGCAGAGTTTAACGATGATTTCGGGCGGGAATTTTTATCGCGGACGACCATCGGGCTTATACTCATATTCGCTTCCATACCGGTCAGCGGTGATCTTACATAGCGAAAGGGGAACGCGATGATAGTTGTGTTGGATAAAAAGCTTTATCTTGATGGCGAGTATAGCGACCTTGTTGCAGAAGCAAGCGGTGTCGTTAATGAGATTGCTAAAGCACTCGCTGAAAAGAGTGCCATAACCTATGAGAATGCACTTCAGATAATCATAGGGTCTATACATGGCATATGTAGGGTAAAATATGAGCTCGATAAAAATGAAAGGCGCTCATGAAAGAACAAGCAAGTGAACAAGCCGAAGAAGCATACAATGAAGCGAGGTGATTTTATGGGAAGAAAAAGAGGCATACAGCCGCTTGAAGAGCCGCATATTGTTAAGGTCATATACGACGAGAACGGCAGGGTGATCGGTAAGATCGCCGACAACTATGTCGTAAAAACACAGGAAGAGGTCGACAAGATACTCTACAATTGCGGCGTTATATGGGGCAACTACCTCCGCAGAAAGGCGGAGGAGGCCGCTATGCAGGCAGGACCCGCTAAGGAAGTATAAGAGGAAGTCGTCCAAAACAAAGGACGCAGAAAGGACAAGCTTATGATAGAAGGTAACAAAATGACCGCGCAGGAGCGCGAGGAGCTGACGCGGGCGATTGAGCGCGGAGAGCACGAGGACAAGCAGCGGGCGCTTAACGCTCTGATAAAGGCGCTGAACTTTACACGCGCTGGCTGTGATGTCGAGGAGATAGAACTTGCAGACAACGGCGACACGGCAGTGATTTATTTTATCGACGGTGGCGAAAAGCGCGTAAACATTGCCATTGATAGTGCCATTGCAACGATAATCGACGTCTGCAAGGCGTTGATGTGAGGTGCGCATGGCAAAACGACAGATAATCGCGGGCGTAATGCTTGCGGCAGGTATCCTGCTGATGATAGGCGCGTTCGGCGCCGCCGAGTTCGAGGACAATTTCGGCAGGGAATTTCTGATGCGGACGGTCATCGGGCTTATGCTTGTGTGCGCAGCGGTACCCGTGAGCGGAGATTTGGGGGATTAATAATGATCATCGAAAATATGTGGGTAATCAAAGAAGCGCACACGGGCACGGGGTTCTTTGTTCGTATGGAGGATAACCCCGAAATGCATAAGCAGAGCGCCATATTCGAAGAATTGTCCTCTGCAACGAGACTGTATAAGTCGGCAAGGAGGGCGCAGGCAGCGGTCCGCTGCATTATTGCCTGTGGTTTTGACGGCCAGCCAGAACCAGAATACATAGAATACGCAGAAGTGGCGGACAAGCCCGAGGAAGCTCAGGCAGAACCGCCTGTTATAACGGATATCGTCGGATGGAAAGTCATAGACAAGTTCGGCGGTATCAAGTACCTTAGCCGCACATCCGAGAGCGGCGAACTCGAGTACGCATACGTTGACCGCAACAAGGACCTGCGTTGGCTCGGAACCGATGAGCTTGCTGCATGGTACACTTATTCTACCGAACGCATGGAAAAAGGTGCGGAACTCATTAAGGCACGTCAGAACGGCGGTGTGAAATGACCTGTCCCATATGCCTTGCGAAAGCCGAGAATAACAAGAATTGGGTACGGTGCAAACGGTACGGGATGCCCGTATGTGAGCGGCACTGCTCTTCTTGCGAATATCACAGCGGTTGGGAAACAAGCGTTGTGCGCTGCTATTACGGCAGAAAAATATCCGCCGCACCTTTAGGGCCAGCGGATATGGAAAATCCCTGCTGAGCAAACAGCAGGGATCGCGTGAAAAAAGAAATTGCAATTGATTGCACTCATTGCTCTTTAATTATATCACGCGGGACAAAAAATGTCAATACAAAAAACTCGAAAAAACCGCCTTAAATAGGCGGTTGGCGGGCTTGTAATGAGTATTGATAATTGAGCGGAGTGATGTAATGAATGTTATCTTTACCCGGGAGAAGAAATATTCTGCCGGGCGTGGAAAATACCTCGAAGTTGATTGGTTTCCATACACGGACAAGCAGGAAAAAATTGCACGAATGCCGAGAGCCAAGAGACAAAAGGTTCAGCTTCCGAAAATAAAAAATCTTAACGATAAGTATTCGCGGCGAATGGTTCGGCTGCTTGTTGAGGGTAACTTTAAGCCGGGAGATTATCATACAACGCTGACATTTGCAAAAGACGTTACCGACGAAGGAGCGCAGAAAGAGTTTCGAAACTACATACGGCGCCTGAAAAACGCTTACAGAAAAGTCGGGATCGAACTAATGCACCTGTATGTTGCTGAACATGGAACCAAGAAAGGCCGAATCCATTATCACATAGTTATGAATTCCGGAATTTCTCGAGATGATGTCGAAAATCTTTGGGGTAAGCACCGAGGATTTGTAAATGTGGATAGACTGCAAGCCAACGAGAATGGGACGTTCGCAGCGCTTGAGCAATATATCATGAAGTCTCAGAAAGAAAATCAGACACGGTCTAGGGTTTGGAACTGCTCGAGGAACCTCAAGCGTCCCGAACTTACTACTAACGACAATAGTGTAAGCCGTCGGCGTGTAGCGAAAGCTTTCCGATCTCAGAGCAACGACGAGTTTCGTGAATACGTGGAAAGCGTGTTCAAAGGTTATCAGCTTGTGAGCGGCAATGTTGTCGTGAACGATGTTACGGGTCTGCTGCACGCAGAATTCCGTCTGCGCAGGCTTGAATAAAGTTTATCGCACGGTTATGCGATAAACAAGGTTTTTCTGCGTATAACGCAGGTAGTTTTCAACAGTTTAACGGGTTTTCACCCGTTGGAATAATGCAAAAGCGCGCCAAAATGCGAGTTTATCGCACAATGGGGCGATGGATAGGAGAAAATATGAACAGCGAAGCACTTAAGCAACTCGGAGAACCGAGCAACGATATGGAGCGTGAGATATTTGAATATCTCAATGCTCGCAGTGACACAGAACTTGATACGCGAATTCTTGAAAATAAACTCAGCTTAAAGGGGTGTTTGGAGTTTTGCTTTAAGAAAGGCAAGGCTCATGAGGTCAAGAACGGAAATTACGGTATATCCAAGATATCAGAAGAGCAGCATTGGAAGTGGGTTCGGGGATACTTCGGTATCAAAGAGGAAAGCGTGTCAGCGGGAAAGCCGCTGCCGATCCCTGTGCAGATGAGCGCCAAGAAACCTGTCATCAGCTTTGATGACCTTTTGTAAGGTGGTGCTAGTATGATAGCGTACAAGGAACTATCGGGAACAATGTTCACTGAGAACATCACCTTCAAAATGAAAGCATCCTCCAAGTCAATATATAGCAGGAACTATGAATCAGCGGCTGTATATACTGCTAAAACGGTATTCACTAAAAAGCATACTTGCGTTTTATCTGTATGCCTCTATTTACCAACTGAAAAAGAAAATGAATGGATGTTGGGAGAGAGGCATTTTCTTACCGAGAACGGAGAAATGGCAAGCGAAGCGTACCTCGGTGATGGAGCATTCAAGCGTGGTGAGTTTAAGATAGGCAATGGAAATGTTTCGACACGATGGGGTTACAATTGGTATTGCAGTTTTTCATGGACTTTACGGAGTGGTTACGCAGACGCATATGCGTTTCCCTATGGTGATGCAGATAAGACAATAGGAGATTTTCTGAAACGGTTTGACGCTTTTGCAGGATATGATGTACATGCTTCCACTTTCAATCCTAAAAGCATGTTAAGCTGGTTGGCAAATTATCAGGTTGATTTCTTTAACGAAAAAAACAAGAAAGCCACACAGCGCCGCAATGCTAGGGTTAGGGATCTTATGTATCCATATTCCGATACCCCCGAGGATATGAAGAAATGGATATTCACCGAGCGGCTCAAATTGGCTCCGTGGTTTTATAGCTATGTCCACAAGCGTGTTCAGAATGGCAAGTGCTCTGTATGCAAGAGCGAATCGGAATTGGACAGAGTTAGGGACAACGCCAAAAGAATATGCCCTGTGTGCGGAACAGAAATTCAGTGTATTAATATAAGCGCCAAACGTTATACAGCATATTGCGCCAAGAAGATAAACTGGGCGAACAGCTGTGACACCGTATATCATCAGATATTATCAGATGGCAAGTTCCTTAGCCGGTACTTCTTTTCTACAACACGCTATGTGTATGACATTGACACAGGCAAAATAAACAGGAAAGATGAATTAACCGAATACCGTCGTGATTTTTGGGAGATTGTTCGTGAACAGCAAATTGCAGCGCTTGATTCGGTTTACGAAAAGAGAGCTGAATGGGAGAAAGTTAGTCGGAGATCTATTCGGTATGTTAAGCTCGGAGCATGCTGGCCGGGAAATCTCGTTGAACTGGTGCACGCAACTGGGATACCAACTATACAGAACATGGACATTGCCCCTCTTTGTGCAAAGTGGGACAGGCACATCATAGAATTGCTGAATGGCTTGAAAACGGCTCCCGTTGTAGAAAACCTTGGTAAAGAGGGCTTACACAGTCTTGCAGAGTCAATTATTTATGGTTATGGCGCTGCCGATGAACTTGGGGTATGCTCTTCAAACAAGCCGTATAAATACCTCGGCGTGAGCAAAACAATTCTTCCTTTTTTCGCTGAAATTGATGTTTCTGTTTTTCAGGTAAAAGTGTGGAGAGAACTTGGACTGACGGAAAAAGATATTAAGGCATTTTGTAAGCTTTGTAACGAATGCGCTGAGCATTTAAGCGAGGTTTCAAAGATTATGCTTAAATATCGGTTACCCATTGTTCGTCTTAGCAACTATCTTGAAAAGCAGCGGACAAAAATGCAACGTAAATATGGTGTAGGTATTTTCTTCATAGATTATGTCGTGGCAGCGGAGAAGCTTGGATTTGACCTTATTGGAAATCGCGAATTATTCTTTCCGCAGGACATAAAGAAGGAGCATGACAGGTGCAATGACCTGGTGTTCATTAAGGAATCTACGGTTCAGAATGAACACTTGCAGAGAAGAACGAAACTGCTTGAGCGGCTTTCGTACAAAGATAAGAAGTTTATTATTCATCCGTTAATGACAATACAGGATTTTGTCAACGAAAGCAATAAGCTAGATCATTGCGTAAAGACTTATGTCAAACGGTGTATTGAAGGGACTGCAAATATTTTCGGGCTAAGAAAAATTGATGAACCCGATGAGCCGTATTTTACTGTAAACATAAGCAGCGACGGTAGGCTCATTGAAAACCACGGGCTTCACAACGTCCTGCCAACTTCGGAGGTCAAAGCCTTTGTCAATAAGTGGCTTAAGGTTGTAATTAAACGGTTGGAAAAAGAACCGATTGATGCATCCAAGAAAGAAGAAACCACACAGAATATACGAATAGGAGCGTAACACATGGATAAATGCCAGTATTACAAGGGCACCGAGCAGGTCGGTGCTGATTCTACTAAAATCCTCTGCTCATACATGACGAGCGGCGGAAAAGTATTTAAGAACGAGGATCCGGAAGGAGCAGCGTTGATAAAATGCTGTTGGAACGCAGAGAAAGCGGAAAAGGAGTGTCCGCTTTTTGATGCGGAACTGGCGGACGCCATTTTCAACAAGCCGGATGCAGTTACGGAAGATGATGAGGACGATGTTGACGGTATCGAATTTAACGAGGGTGAGCAGCTTCGGGCACTGGCAGATGAATTCCGCCGAATGTCGGTGATATGCCCTTATTTTATTCGGGACGGTGTAACGGTAAACAGTTTAAACGCAATGGAGTTTGAATGCAAACACACCAAAATGATTTTTGACAAGGAAATCAAAGCAGGAGAATGGCTTGAAAAGTGTTGCTCGGCACCGGAAAAGTGCTACCACTACCGCAATGCGAAAGAAGAGGAGGGACATCCGGTGGAACAGCAGGTGTTTACAACAGAAGTAGCGGCAAATGCAGATACACAGGTATCTTCGGAGCGGCAGGATAGAGCGGCGCAGCTTACGCAGCGTATCATGGCAAACGGCAAGATTGCCGCAAGTTCCATGATAGAAATGGGTCGTGATCTCAAGACCGTTCGCGATGAGCGGCTTTTTGCTGAGATGGGATACGAGAATTTTGAGGAATACTGCGAAAAGAAGATAGGCATAGGCAAGCGCCATGGCTACAATTTCATACAGATCTACGAGAAATTCGGCGAGGAAAAGCTGGGACAGCTTCAGCAGCTCGGTATTACCAAGCTGCTTGAAATTGCGAAGCTCGATGACGAGGACGCCGAGGACCTTATGCAGCGTAACGACGTTAATGCGCTTTCGGTGCGCGAACTTAGCGCCAAGGTGGAGGAGTATCGCAACAAATTCGAGCAGCTGACAATACAGCTGGAGGAAGAAAAGGGCAAGAACGCCGTAAGTACATCGCTTGAATCGCAGGTCGAAGAACTGAAAAAGCAGCTTGAGGCGGCTCGACAGGCGAACGAGAATATGGAGTCCGGCGCACTTAATGCGGAAAAGCACTTTGAGGAGCAGAAAGCGGCATTGCTCAAGGAAAAGGAAGCGCTTTCAGAGCAGATCAAGGAGCTTGAAAGCCGACCGACTGAAAAAGCGGAAATTTCCGAGGAAGAGCGGAATGCACTCATTCAGCAGGGTCGTGATGAAATGTGCAAGGAAAAAGACGAGGACTGGAGCAACGTTGTTGAACTGGCAAGAAAGACAGCAACACGGAATACAGAGAAGAAATTCAACGAGGAAATCAGCAGTCTCAAGATTCTGAACGACGAGCTGCGCAAGGTCGCTGACGGAGCCAAGGAGTCCTCAAAGAAGTACAAGGACGAGCTTGAAAAGATGAGAGCCGAAAATGCTGCTTTGCAATCGAATGCACAGAATACTCACACACCTGCTCCGACGAGCGGCACACGGGAAAAGGTAAAGTTCTACTTTAAGCAGATAGAAACAGCATTCACCGCTGCGACAGAGGCAGTGTTAGAGGCTGACATCGAAGAACGTGCCGAGCTTACTTCGGCGCTCAAGAAGGTACTGGAGCGCATGGGTGAGGTTTTGGATGGTGAAAAGGGTGACAACGAGGAGTGACATCGGAAGAAGCAAAGGAGGACGGCAATGCTTAACATAACATTACTCGGCAAAACGCCGGAGGGAACTTGCCCCGAATGCGCAGTAAGACACGACCCAATACAGCCGCACAACCGTGACAGCCTTGCATACCAATACAAATTTTATGCGCAGCACGGTCGCTGGCCGACATGGGCCGACGCCATGTCACACTGCTCTGATGAGATAAAAGAGTATTGGGCGCAGGCTCTGAGAGAGCGAGGCGTGAAAGTAGGAAAGGCGAGTGAGTAAAATGCGTGAGTGCGACGATTACGATTTTACAGTATCAAAGCTGCTCAATGTTGTCCATCGGTCGATGATGGCAATGCGTGAGAGGGTGAAAGTGTGAAAGACGAAAAGCGACGGGAATTAGAAGCATGGCGAAAAGAACACGGCTTTTGTACTCAATGCGGCGATAAACTTCCTGATGGATATGCGTTCATAACCTGCGAAAAATGCCGTGCAAATTGCAGAGCGCGTTACAAAGCGCGAAAAGAAAACAGGCTTTGCATCATGTGCGGCAACAAACTTCCTGATGGATACACGTCCGTGACTTGTGAAGATTGCAAAAATTATCAAAACTCGTACCGGCGTCTTCTTAAAAAAGAGCAGCTGTGTGTTTGCTGCAGAAAGCAGGACGCATATACACTCAATAAGCACACGCTGTGCGCTGACTGCTCGGAAAGGATGGCCGATCTTCGAAGAGAACGGATGGCGCAGAATGCCGGGCTGGCGGAAAGAAAAAGTCTTCGGAGCAAGGAACTCTATCGTTCCAGAAAAGAACAAGGGCTATGCCCAAAGTGTGGAAAGGAACGTCCAGAGGGAGAACATCGGGTATTTTGTCCAGCGTGCCTGGCAAGGGGCAGGCGATATGACAAGAGGAAATTTGATAAACTCTACGGTTCAGACAGGCTTACCAGGCAGAACGTAAGCGAGTTCGGCATATGTTCGACGTGCTTCAAGGCTCCTGCTGAACGCGGAAAACTCTGTGAGAGCTGCTATGAAAAGCACCTTATCTCTTTGAACGCTGCGAGGGAAGCTCTCCGGGAAAAGTGCGCCAACCACCCGTGGAGGGCAGCGGAAGGCGCAAGGCTGGCGGAGGTGAGAAGAAAGCATGGCTGGGAAAAAAGACCTGATAAAAAGTAAAGAGCGGGTGAAGAAGTACGGCGAGGTGTTCACGCCTGAACATATCGTCGGGCAGATGTGCGATTATCTGCCGGTCAAAGAAGCATGGCAGACCGTTGTTTCGACATTTCTTGAACCCACCTGCGGGAACGGGGCTTTTCTCAAAGAGATATTGACGCGCAAGCTGAATTACTGCACGACACCGCTTCAGGGGCTGTGCGCACTGGAGAGCATTTACGCGATAGACATTATGCCCGATAATGTGGAGGAAAGCAAGCAGGCGCTTCTTGATATCTTTTTCGGGAAGTTCGAAAAAACCGAAAAATATGAGGGCTTTGCTAAGATGATAATCGACCGGAATGTCATTTGCGCGGACAGCCTGAAGTTTCGGTATCTACTGATAGTCATGGAGTGGGACGAGGCGGTCGAGAAATACCATGTGGACGAACAGCCGCAAATAGGCGTCAGATTGGAGGATATCAATGCGTGAGATACTTTTCCGCGGGAAACGGGTTGATAACGGTGACAGAAGTAATCGGCAATTGACAACAGAGGGCTTGAAGTGGCTTGGAAGACGGCTTAATATAACGATTAAGGAAGAGAGGGACTGATATGGACAACACAGGAAAGAGAGCATTAATAAGCAGAACCATGCGAGTTTTCGCAAAGGAAGTCCACGAGAACGCTGTAAACCACGGCTGGTGGGACGAGGAGCGCAGCTTCGGCGAGCTGATAGCGCTCTGTCACTCTGAACTTTCTGAAGCGCTGGAGGAGTACCGCAAGGGACACCAGCCGAACGAAACATACTACAGCGACGGCGGTAAGCCGGAGGGCATCCCCTCCGAGTTAGCTGATGTGATTATCCGCATTCTGGATATGTGCGGACGATACAGCATTGATATCGGCGCGATGATTGCCGAGAAGCATGAGTTTAATAAGGCAAGACCGTATAAGCATGGAGGCAAGATTATATGACGCGCAAAAGGTTTACCGCTTCCGAGCGCCAGCAAATCTACGAGAAATTTGGCGGCCGCTGCGCTTATTGCGGCTGCGAAATCACTATCAAGGATATGCAGGCAGATCATACTGTTCCGCTGCACCTCGGCGGCGCGGACGATATCTCAAACCTATATCCTGCGTGCAGGGCTTGCAATCACTACAAGTCCACATATACCCTTGAGCGGTTTAGGGAAATAATACAGCGAGCGCCGGTGGTGCTAATGGAAGGCAGCGCAACGTACAGAAACATTGTACGGTTCGGGCTGATACAGCACCCCGAAAAACCAACAGTACAATTCTATTTTGAGAGGAGAAAGTAAGGATGAGCGAATATATAGACAAGAGTGCGGCGGTAGGCGAGGGCTATCTCCAGGACTGGTTTATTAACTCGGTCTCGGAGAATGATGAGCCTGTATGGACAGAGGCTCATATTGAGGAGTTGGCAAAAGACTTTATCGTTATTCCGAACGATACACCTGTTGCCGATGTCGTTCGCGTTGGGCGGGAACCGTCCGGGATTGCAGATATGCGCGGAAAAATCATCTGCAACGGCGACATCCTCATGTGCCATAACAACCCGCAGGACCTTTGCAAGGCAGTACTTGGGGAGTTTGGCGTTATCGACACGGAAACGTTTGAAGTCGTTGACAATGTAGTCGGATGGCACACGGAGGTAATAGCGACCGCCGACCCGCTAAGCAGAGTTGAGCCGTTTTGCCTGCCCCTGCCCCTCAACAGATTTTACATAGAGCGCGGTGAAATGGTTGTCACAGGTAATGTTTATGATAACCCCGAGCTGGTCGGAGGCGCCAATGGCTGACGCGCATTACGGATACACCATCGAGCGCGCTTTGCGACAATTACGGAGGTGCAGCATGAAAGTTAAAGCTGATCTGGAAACCATGGTGAAAGACCGTAACGAAGCGCTATTCTCATACGACGAGCGAAAAATCAGGGCGTATATGCGTAAGTATGGGCTGCGCGCACCCATCAACAATACAGTGTTCTGGGGGTCGGTCAACAAGGCAATCTGCAACATCACGACGGCGCCGCCCGAGCTGGTTGCAAAGGCGGAAAAGTGGCTGACGGAACACGGAATGTCAACGGAGCCATGATAATGACGATAAGGGGGACGTTATGAAACATTTTAAGCGGAGAGAATGCGCGCTGTGCGGGCGCAAATCAACAATGCATTTCGTGCACGCACGATTGGCCACGGGGCTGGCAACAGTACCGCACCGTAAGGTTAGGCTGTGCATGATAGATTGTCGGCATTGCGGAAAAGGCGTGATGGCGGTCGGTGCCAGCAAGGAAGCGGCGAAGGAGGAAGCAGTGAAGAGATGGAACACGCAGCAGGCGCGAAATTTATTGGCTATGGATTTATTGGCTATGGAAAGGTTTTTGAGAAAGATTTTTGCGGGAGGTGATAGCGATGGATGAATACATAACGCGCGAACGCGTGCTTGAAATCCTACACGATATAGGCGGCTGCGGAGCAGAGCCGGGAACATGGGACGATGGCTATGACAGTGCTATTAATGCCGCTTACGACGCGGTACAGAGCGAGCCCGCCGCCGATGTCGCGCCGGTGATACACAGCAAGTGGGAGATATGCTGCGACGGATATTATCCCTACTGCCTGCATTGCAGGTGTGAACCGCAGGGGCGCGAAATGACTAAGTATTGCCCGAATTGCGGGGCTAAAATGGACGGGAAAATGAGGTGATAAAATTGCTGCCAGAGATTTTGGCAAATATTTTTCTTTCTTTTGTGGTCGTGTTTTTGACCATAGCTCCGTTGGCAATTGCTTTTGCTATCGGGTATGCCAAGGGATATTACGATAAAGGACATGAGAAAAAGTGAGGAGGCTTTGAAATGCCTGGAATCAAGCTTAAGCCCTGCCCATTCTGCGGGGGCAAGGCGATCATTATGCGCTTGGAGCGTCTGGAAAACGGCTCCGTGAGCTATTATGTTTCACACAGTGATATATATAATTGCGCATACGAAATCAGACAGCAGTACGAAAGCCGAACTATACAGGAAGCCGCAGACAAATGGAACGGGAGGGCTAGTATAAATGAAAGTAGCTCTTAAACGCTGTCGGTGCGGGCTGGGAATTGCACCGATAGTTGACCAGAACAATGACGGAGAATGGGTGATACGCTGCTTTGACATAATCGGCTGCGGAAGAACCGTATGGGGCGGCACCATAGAAGAAGCGGTGAACGTATGGAACAATCCTCAGGACTGCGGGGCTAACGGAGGTGACACAGATGTCTGAAATCATTAAGCCCTGCCCGTTCTGCGGAAACGGAGTGATCCTCGCAAAGGATAATTACGGGAAGTATCTTATCGAATGTAAGACCTGCTCGCTGCTTTTCGGCGTCAGGGTGGAGGACGGCACGGAACTCATTGACGGCTGGAGGGCAGCGATTAACACCGCTGAAGAAGCCGCCGAGGCATGGAATAAGCGCATTGATGCAACAAAGCGGCATTTTTGCAGTTCCTGTAAATGGTTTTCGCCCCTCCAAGATTATCTTAACGGGAACTATGGCGGCTGTCACATTGATGAGCATATAACTAAAGACGTTATCGTCTACAACAAAAGGAAACCAAGCTGCGAACGCTATGAAAAGGGAGAATATAATGGCGGTGAAACATGATCTTGATGAACTTGACGCCGGGCAGCTTGAATTTGTGTGGAGTATGCTTAGATTGCGCAAAAGCGGAGCGGTGAAAGACGATGTGCGAACGCTCATAAGGAATCTTGACGCTGTCAGGCAGGGAATCGTGCAGATGACGGGAGGAGAGCAATCGCAATCGGGAGCAAAGTCGGTTGTTTTTTCGGAAATTGGGACATACGTCAATTTGGCCATTGTATCAGCTCTATGGCTGCGTACAACGGGCGCACTTGACAAATTAATCGACCTGCTGCCGGAAAGTGATGGCGCCAATGACTGACGCCGAATACATACTGCTGATATTGATAGGCCTGCTGTGGGCAATCATCCTCGCGGCGGGATCAATTGAGCGATGAAAGGTGATGATTAAAAGATGCGAACGGGATTACCGGGGTGTCGCAACTCTGATATCAATGCACGAACGATAAATTTTTGCCGAAATGGATATATATCAAGTTGCTGTGTTTGTATGCAAGCGTGGCTTATAAAGGCAGCAACAGATAAGGAGACGCTATAAATGACCAATCTTTCTATTTTGTTAGCAGATTTTATTGATGTCTTTCGTATAAAGTCAATCAATGATTTTACACCTGAAAAGATGATTGAGCAGTTAAAAAATGAAGGCGCTGAAATTGTTGAGAAGTGGCTGTACAAATATCCTGACTGCACGGAAGATCTTATGCAGCCAATCTATCAATACTATCTTGCGGATCGTAAGGTTAAGAAACAGGACTACACTCCACAATCTTTGGCAATGACGGCCGCGGCACTTGCCGGTGCGGAGAATGCTGAGAAGATATGCGATCTTTGTGCGGGATCAGGCGCAATGTCTATCCAGGCATGGCAGCGTAATTCCCAAGCTGAGTTTATCGCTATTGAGCTTGATAAAACAGTTATTCCGTTCCTGATTTTCAATATGCTTTGCCGGCATATGAAGGGTACCGTAATTTGTGCTGATATATTGACGCAGGAGGTTTTTCAGGTATGGCGAGTATGCGATAATGGCTTTGACGAGTTGCAGGAGCGTCCTGTTCTCGCTCACCTCAAGGCAGATATCTGCATCTCAAATCCACCATTCAATATGAAATGGGACGCTCCGATGGCTTTATCGGGTGATATTCGTTTCGATAAATACGGAACGCCATCATCTGCCAATGCAAACTATGCCTTTGTTCTGACTGCATTACTCTACGCCGAGCGTTCGGCGCTGATACTTCCGAACTCAGTACTTACTTCTGATGATGAAATCAGGCAGTCGCTCATTATGGACAACCTTATTGACGCTGTTGTAACCTGCCCCGACAGCATGTTTGAGTCGACTGACATTGGAACCTGTATAATAAGCTTTAATCGATGTAAAACGACCGGGGTTGTATCGTTTGTAGATGCGCGTCAGAAGTATATGATTTCAAGGCGTGAACAGAATGGGCAGTTCGGCGGTGTCTCTCACACGAACAGGACATACAGCAAGGAAATCAAAGTGTTCACGTCTGATATAATTTCTGAGATATCCCATGCGGTAAAATGTCGTGCCAAATCGGATTTGTTTGCGAAGTCGGTAAACGGAGCGGTTATCGCTGAAAACAACTATAGCTTGATTCCGTCAAAGTATATTGAATTCCTTGAAGAACCAATGAAACACCGTCCGTATGCTGAGATAGTGAATGATCTTAACCGCGTGATTGAGCGGCGTAACTCCTGCAAGCTGATAATAAACGGAACAATGGCAAGGGGAATGGGAATTGATGTTGACCTCCTTTCAAAATCCAGCAATGATTTCGGTAACGAATTCAGTAATGAATTCATAAAAAGAATAGCAGGGGTTGAAATCATCAAAACTGACTACATATCATTTACCAAGAACAAAGGCGAAATTTGTTTCAAGAATAACAGCAAAGAAAGTGTGCCAGAACTGCTGCTCGTTGTTCTGATGAGTTGGAGAATGTCGGTTATGGAGTGCAACAACGAGGAAAACAAATATCTTGCTGAACTCAGAGATGCGCTTATTCCTGATTTAATGTCAGGAAAAATAAAAATCTAGCGGGTAGGAGGAGAACTTGGAATACATAACCATAGGAGATTGCGCCGCGATATTCCAGGGGCGCAACCTAGACAAAGCCAAGCTGAACACCGAAGGCAAGGGAATCCCCTACATCGTTGGAGCGTCCAGCATGAAGGACGCCCGGCTGAAATGCGAGAAATTCTGTGAGCACTTTGAGAATGAAACAATATCCAAGCTGGGGGATATACTCGTATCGACCGTAGGAACGCTCGGAAAGGTCGCAATAAACGACATAGGCGACTGCGTACTTTCAAGGCACGTTTGTGCGGTGCGCTTCGTCCCGGAGATATTGCCCGAATATGGTCTGCTGTGTCTGCTTGCATCGCTTAAGCTGTGCATACCGCCTGATGATGGCACACAGACGGGCTTTTCCCGAAAACTCGACTGCTCGGAAATTGAGAAACTTCCCTTGGTGTATATCGTTCCCGATAAGCAGCGCAAAACAGTAGAAAGAATGGTGCTGCTTGCTTCGCAATTCCAAAATCTGAAGCCGCCCGATAAATTGGAGAATATGCCGGATGATCCGATTGAGTTATCAAAATGGTTTAAGAAAAGAACCTCGCAGCTTATCAGAGAACAGAATCGTGCCCTTGACGAGATAGTAGCAACCATCAAATCCGGGTGGGACAGTGCACCCGATGAAATAATACAGCTTATGTTGGAGGATATAAACAATGAAAATTGACAGTGATGTAATTGATGTGCTCGCAAGAGCAGAGGTGGAGGCCAATACATTGCGCCTTACAGTACAGCTTGATCGTAAGAGATATCAGCAGGTTGCAAAAGTTCTTACTGCAATCGGCGGCAAGTGGAACAGCTCCAAGAAGTGTCACATTTTCGCCGACGATGTAGAAGATATCCTGCAGGACATTATTCTCACAGGGGAATACACCAGCGAGAAAACCGAGTATCAGTTCTTCCCCACACCGGATGAGCTTGCCGCTGAAACGGTAAGGCTTGCGAACATCACGCCTGACGATGTGTGCCTTGAGCCTTCGGCAGGCAGAGGAGCAATCGCTAAGTATATGCCGGGCTGTGATTGCATTGAGCTTAACCCGAAAAATCGAGCTTTCCTCGAAGAACAGGGGTTCAAACTGGTGCATGATGATTTTATGACCTTTGCGCCGGACAAGCAGTATAGCGTGATCGTGATGAATCCGCCGTTTACTAAGCAGCAGGACATTATCCACGTCACAAAGGCAATCAACATGGCTGCACGCTGCGTTGTTGCCATCATGTCAGCGTCTGTGCTGTTTCGCACGGATAAGAGGACCGCAGAGTTTTGTGATCTTGTGGGAAGCTACGGCGGCATCATTGAACAGCTGCCCGAAAGCTCCTTCAAGGAGAGCGGCACGCTTGTGAATACCTGTAGGGTAGTGGTTAATAAGAGATAAAGGAGTGCCAATATGATAATTAAGAAACTTGCAAAGCTCGTGAAAGACGCACATTTTCTCGGCATAGTAGTTATGAAAGACTTTGGTCAGGAACAGCAGTGGCTTGGAGGAGCTTGGGGGGCTTACGACATTTCCGACCTGCCCGATTTGACATTCGATCAGGCGTGCACGATGTTTGATTACAGTGCAAAAACGATCGATAAAATCAGCAATGAGGAGATGGGACTGAGAATCCTCGTAGAAAAAGCAAAAGCCGCCTGCCAGTACCGAAAATATGAATCCGATGAGATTGAAACACATTCCACCTTTGTGGGTGATGATGAGGTTAAGGTCTTTGTCGACAAGGGGCAGACGACATTTGCATTTATCCTTGCTTCGCATCTGTCACCCATCGTTGAGGATGAGTACACTTACAAAGCCCTTGTAAAGGGAATTGACGGCGATACATACTTAATCGTGTTTAAGGGCTTGCAGCCTGTTGCGATAATCCCGACACTTCCCCTCGCGCGGGGATCCGTGGAGTGCTGGCAGAAGTCGCAGGCTACAATATACACTTGCATGAGTATCTATCTCAACTCTTTGATATCAATGGAGGAACGCGGCGCGGAGAGCGGCTCTGATGAGGAGAGTCAGTACACGCTTTACGAGGACGAAGGTACGGAGGACACTGACGATGCTGAATAACGTATGCTTACAGGGTAACCTTGGCGCGGTACCCGAGCTTAAAACATCGCCGAGCGGCATATCAAGCGTTTCTTTCCGAATAGCCGTCAAGCGCAATTACAAAGAGAATGATGGAAGCTACAAAACGGACTGGTTTTCTTGCGTGGCTTTTCGCCACACGGCCGAGTTTATTTGTAATCATTTCGGCAAGGGCGATATGATAATAATCAACGGCTCTCTGCGGACAGGCGAATACACCGATAAGGCGGGAAATAAGGTCTATAAAACCGAAATCTATGTAGATGGTGCGAACTTCGGCGGCTCGAAAACATCAAGCAGAACGAATGAGCAGCCGCCTGCTGCTGAATCCCCGCAAATATCAGAAAGCAGCGCGCCGGACGATGATTATCCGTTTTGATCGGCGGAAGTATGCAGCACATAGAAGATACCGAGCAAATGATACTCATACGTTGGGCGCAGTTTGAGAGCGGCAGACATCCCGAATTGTCATTGCTGTTTCATGTGCCGAACGGCGGAAAGCGCGGCAAAGCCGAAGCCGCACGGTTTAAGGCGATGGGAGTGCAGGCGGGTGTTCCCGACCTGTTTCTCCCTGTGCCGCGCGGCGCTTATCACGGGCTATTTATCGAGATGAAAGCGCCAAAGGGGCGGACATCCGATGCGCAGGACGTATGGATAGAAAAACTTAAATCCAACGGATATGCAGTCGAGGTGTGTTACGGATTTGAGGCGGCTCAGCAGACGTTGCTTTCTTATCTTGGTGCAAAATAGCTTTTTGCAATCAATTTCACAGGGAGGTGTAAATCATGGCAAAGAAAAGGAACTGTAGGCGGACGCCGGAAGAGGCAAGCATACACGAGGAGGCGGTAAAACTCCGCAAAATGACCGATGTTCAGTTGGTTGAGAAAGTCCGCTCCGCGTCAGCAGCATCTGAACAGCAGGAGGTTTCCGCAAAGAGCGTTGCAGAATTCCTCGAGGCATTTGAGGAAGCCAATGTCCCGGGTGTGGGGAAGGTCACAATAAAGAAACTGCATACATTTGCAAAAGACAACGGATATGTTTAACAAAGGGGATTGGACGATGACGGTAAAAGAATTAAACGACTACTACTTGCTTGAGGACGCTATCCGTGACGGCAAGGAAAAGATAGCAAAGATTGAAGCAAAACTCTGCGGCTCTGTTACTTACAATACGAGCGGCGTGCCGAGAAACCCGTCGCCGCGAAATCATACGGAGGACAGTTTCATTGAGCTTGTGCACCTAAAGACTGACCTTAGCGATAAAGTTGCGGAGTATGAGGCGTTAAAGCTTCGCATAGAAAGGTATGTCGCAAATATTCCCGACCTGCTGATAAGCCGCATCGCAGAAAAAAGAGTTCTCGAACATAAGAGCTGGGGTGTAATAGCGGAAGAACTCGGCGGAAGAAACACAAGAAATTCTGTCAAGCAGATGTTCTACCGCTACATATTGTCCAATCCCGATTGATTTGTTCCAAATGTTTCCCATGTCACGTTACAAGCGTGATATAATTAAAACATAATCAAATGCAATACACTCCTCAATTTTTGCGTCATCGCCCGGCGCAGTATAAAATTGAGGAGGTTTTATGTTACTGAAGAAAAAAGGCGAAGAAATCAAAGCGGTTGAGATGCCGCCTATCAAGGAGTATCTGAAAGAGATACAGCGCGACGGCAGCGAACTAGGAGCCGACGAGGTGCTGAAGGAGACGCTCGGTTGGCTCAAATCTTGCGGAAAGAGAAATGCTGTATCGTCGCAGACGGTAAGCAGTATGCATTTTCTTTTGCTCGATGGATACACCTTGAGCGGCTTATCTCAAAGTTTGGCTGCAGACACTGCCTTATGTGCGGCGACGCCACCAGTGCGATGATGTTGCCGCTCTGATGGATGGTAAGCGTGCAAACCTGCTTCTGACAGACCCGCCGTATGCGTATCGTTCAAATCATCGAGCGGCTTGACTATTCAAAACGACGGTATAAACACAAATGGTACGGAGCGGCACAAGGTCGATGTTTCTGCGTTTTTCCGATTTTTCTCGCCTTTCAAGGTACTGTGACGGGGGGACGGGGATAGGTGCGGCTCGCCGATGCCCGATTTTCGCCTAGTCATGGAGAAAAAAACGGGTCACTTGAATTGAAAAAATTAATTTTTGGGGGTATAGAAAAATGGCAAGAAAAAAAGCACAGGAAACAGAGGGGAAAAAAGTAGTAACAGAGGCGGATGTAAAGCCTGTTTCGGGCGGAACGAAAGCCGCCAAGAGCAATGCAAAAACTGCAACAAGCGGCGCTAAATCGGCGAAAAAAAGTGCGAAAACAACAAAAAGTGCTCAAAAAGCTGAATTAAGCGGAGCAAAACAGTCAAAAAACGTTGTAAACAGTACGGAAACCAAGCGCAAGACCACAAAGATAGCGAGGGCGGAACACGCTGCTGATAATCCGACAAAGCTGACGCGTAAGCCGCGCGGTAAAGCAGCTGATAACTCTGCTGTAAGCGGTGACAGTAATGCGTCGGATATGGCGCAGGGAAAGAGTTCCGCGGCATCGGAGCCGGCGGAGATTATTTACTCGCTGAAAGCGGGAGCGCAGATCTTTGTAAAGACCGCTGATATCGTTGCGGCTACGGGTAAAAGCACAGCGTGGATCCGCGATATTACAGCACGCGGAATCATTAAGGAAACCAAGACTAAGCATGGTGCGCTTTATGATTTTACGCAGACTATGAGGGATTACTGCGCGTCACTGGAATCGCGGCAGAACGACGAAGATGTCGCCAATGTAGAACTTAAGCGGAAAAAGGCGGAGGCAAAGCTAAAGGAGTCCAAGGCAACGATTGAAGAAATGAAGGCAAAGGAGTTCCAAGGCAAGATGCACCGTTCCGAGGACGTACAGAAAATGACCGCCGATCTGCTCTACTTTGTCCGCGGCGGGTTGGTGGCCCTGGCGGGAAGATGTGCCACGGACTGTGCCGCATCTTCCGAGCCTGCGGAGGTGCAGAAGATTATTGAACGCGAAGTGCGCGAGATCCTTAAGGACTTATCGGAGTACAAATATGACCCGAAAAGGTACGACGAGTTGGTGCGGCAGAGGACAAACCGTGAACTTGACGCCGATTTTGACGATGGCGATGAAGAAGAATACGAATAAGTTACTGGGTTTATAACAATATCATTTTTAGATATTTATGCAATTTGTAACAAATGTTCCCCATGTTACGCGCGAATTGTGTTACAATATAATTGAAGAATACCGCTTGAAGCGAAGGACACAGAGCCAACACTCAACCAGTCTGATTAACCGCGCTCAAGCGGTATTTTTGTTAAAACAATCACCTCAAAATGGATAGTTATTTGTGGCGCTTTTGATGTTTATATCAACAACACCTCAAAAGATCACGTTTTTGCGGTGATACCATCAGGCACAATGGGTGCTGTTTTTATGTTCCCGACAAATATGTCGGGGAGATAACAGAGTAAAAGCGTGGAGTTGCAGCGCCGCGCTGACCATACAAGGCGCAGGGGTTTCTCCTTTAAACCTGCGCAGATATCAGAGCAGCATAGCGCCGCGCTTTAGCGCGTGCGGTGCAAATCCGCAGGCTCTTGTCAAGACGTTGTGTATGCAATACACGGCACAGGCACGGACTACTCATCCGTTCGCGGTGAAACAGAGTTAATGCGGGAGCGCACTATCCGAGGTGGAACTGTGGTGTTCGTGTGGCAGTAGCTCAGTTGGTAGAGCGGGGGACGCAATCCCTATGTCGGCGGTTCAAGTCCGCCCTGCTGTCTTAAAACGGTGGTATATGCCGGGATACGGTTATGGCGAAAAGCCCGTATTTATACGGGTCCAGCCCACTGCCGGCGGGTTCGACCCCCGCTGCCGCCAATATATCTACCTGCTCGGTTTAAGGGTTCCCGGGCAGGCTGTCCTTTCTATTTGCCCGAAGCGTCGGCGCGTTTCGGGCAATATCAGCCACCGCTGTGCATGAGCGGCGGGGCTGTCCTTTCTGTGCAAGCAGAGTTTTGTAAAGTGTAGTGGTTGTCGTTTGCAGACGGCAGCCACAATACGGGAACGCGGCGCGGCAAGATGACGCGCATACACAGCAGGCTCAAGTGTGAAAAGTGCCCCTGGCACATCAAGGGCATACAACTGTATAGCGATAAGCGATATCGCGGAAGAAGTTAGGTGATTTCCTCGCCTGCTTAAATCACCGGCGGGGGCAGGACCCGCCGTTCCCACCAAGCCCCATGTGGCTTTAGTTCGAGCAATAATTTCATAAATCCGTGTGTCAGAAAGGGGTTTGAGCGGCGGGGGGTGGCAGAGTGTTTAGAGAATCAGAAAAAGAGCGGGTGAACAAGCTGAACGCCTGCCTTACGAAGATCCTCAACGGCATGAAACCGCCGGAAGACCTCACTGTTTCGCAGTGGGCGGATAAAAATCGCCGGCTTACCTCCGAATCATCGGCGGAGGTCGGCAAGTGGAGGACATCGCGAACTCCGTATATGTTTGATATTCTCGACAGTTTTACGGACCCGCTTATTGAGCATATTGTCGTTGTAGCTGCGTCGCAGGTAGGCAAATCCGAAACCATAAACAACATGGTTGGATACTGCATAGATCAGGACCCCGGACCGATACTGCTGATACAGCCGACTATCGACGATGTTAAGCGATACTCGGAAATGCGAATCGCGCCGATGATACGCGAAACGCGCTGCCTTAAGCGCAAGGTCGCTGACCCAAAGTCGCGCGACGCAGCGAACACCAAGCGGCAGAAATCTTTCCCCGGCGGCGTGCTTGTAATGACCGGCTCAAACGTGGCGCACGACCTTTCATCGATGCCCATCCGTTATGTGTTTGGCGACGAGCGCGACAGATGGGCGAAGAGCGCAGGCTCGGAGGGCGACCCGTGGGAACTCGCTGTTGCGAGAACGCGAACGTTTTATAACAAAAAGATGGTCGAGGTATCAACGCCGACGGTAAAAGGGGCGTCTGCTATCGAAAATTCTTACAATCTGGGTACAATGGAGCGGTGGAAAACCCAATGCCCCCATTGCGGCGAATATGTCGAGGTCAAATTTGATAATATCAGATTTGAGTACGAAGCAGCCGAAAAGGGAGATAAGAAAATATTCCACATCTCGGAGCTTTTCTATGTGTGTCCCGAATGCGGCGGCATATCCGACGAACACACGATGAAGAGCCAGCCGGCAAAATGGGTCGCCACTGTTCCCGAAGCAAGGGAACACCACAAAACGCGTTCGTTCTGGCTGACTGCGTGGGTTTCGCCGTGGGCAACATGGGAGTCGATAATCCTGCAGTTTTTGCAGGCGGGGACGGACTCCTCCAAGCTGCAGGTCGTGTATAATACGCAGTTCGGCGAGCTTTGGGAAGAGCGCGGCGACATGGCATCGGAAGATGATGTCATGGCGCGCCGCGAAGTCTATGAGGCAGAGGTGCCTGACGGCGTGCTCCTGCTTACCTGCGGCGTGGATACGCAGGATGACCGCCTTGAATATGAGGTCGTAGGGCATCGGCGCTTTGGCGAAACATGGGGCATAAAAAAGGGCGTTATTCTCGGGCGACCCGATACTGAAGAAGTGTGGGAGCGGCTCGACGAGGTCTTATCCCACAAATACAAATTCAAGAGCGGGGTTTCTTTGCAGATCTCGCTTACTTTTATCGACGAGGGCGGACACTTTACGCAGGAAGTCCGTCAGCACTGCCTTGCGCGACAGAGCAAGCACGTTTTTGCGATAAAGGGCGCGAACCGTCCCGATATCCCGTACACAGCGCCGCCGAGGAAGCAAAAGATAGTTGTAAACGGGCAAGTAATCGGGCAGGTGTGGGTGCACGAAATTGGCGTTAATGCAGGTAAGCAAAAAATTATTGACAACCTCCGTGTACAGACGCCCGGGGCAAATTACTGTCACTTTCCTCTGCGCGACGACTACGGCAAGCAATTTTTCAAGCAGCTTATGTCGGAGCACCTTGTATATGACCCAAAATTAAAGCACCCGTGGCAGTGGCAGAAGATACCCGGGCATGAGCGCAACGAAGCTTTTGATATCCGAAATTACAACCTCGCCGCGTGCGAGATACTTTCGCCGGATTGGGACGCGATAGAGCAAAAGCTCCGGACGGCAAAGCCGGGCGCCGAAGATGTGCCGACTCAGCGGAAAGAAAAAAAGGCAAAGCCGCGAAAGCGGCTGAAGAACGATTTTTACGATGATTGGTGATAACTATGATAAGCAAAATTACGGCACGCAAAATGTACGAATATTACACAAAGCGGATAGACGAACTTATCAGAGCGCAGGAGTCGCTTACATCGGGCGGCGTCAAATCATACAAGATCGGTGATATGGAGATCACCAAGTTTGACATGACGAAGCTCGACGCACTGCTTGAAGAGGCGGTTGAGAAACAGGCGTATTACGACGCACTGCTGAAAGGCAAGGCGACGCGGAAGACCGTGGGGATAATTCCTACAGACAGATAATGCGCTTTGCAATCAATTTCACAAATCAGCAGAAAAGAGGGCGCGATATTGACCGCGCCTTGATTTCTGCCGATTTCGGGCTTTTCGGCAGAATTCATAATTTTTCCGAGGGCTGCGTGCGCGGCAAAAGCGGTGTACGCAGCTTTTCAAAAAGAAAAAAGCGCCTGCTTTTGGCAGGCGCTTTAGATGTGTGGGGACGGCTTACTCTGCGTTGTCATCGGATGGCGGCGCCAGTAGGTCGTTTAAGGTGATGCCGAGTGCATCGGTAATTTTCAGAGCGTTGGAAACGAGGCAGTCGCCGCGTTTTTCTAAATCCTCAATAGTTCTTATTGATAAACCGCTAAGCGCTGACATTTTAGGAACAGAGATTTTTGCGTGCAGACGGTATGCCTTGAAATACAGAAACATAATCAACCTCCGAATTCGTTAGATGTGAGAATACGTTGTTTCAGTTCGTCGAATGTCGCACATTCGGACTTGAATATTTTGTATTCGACAACTAACTTTCCAGCGGAATATGATACAGTCCAGTATTCTGAGCGCTCGGAAACGCTATATTCGGTTGTGCCCTTGATAATTTTCATGGAAATCCTCCTATTGACATAATACTCATTGTATGATAAAATAGGACTTATGAGGGGAGTGCCCGCTCCCCTCTGCCTATTGGGTTAAGCCTTGGATTTCTTTGCCGGCGGCTTTTGAAGTGTGATTGTAACCTTTACGGTTTTAACGTTTGGGTTGTCCTCAAGAGCTTTCTGCAGGTCTTTCAAGGCTTTTGCAATGTTCTCCATGTTTTTCACCTCCTTTGTTCTTTCTGAATATATTATACCACATTTCTACGTGGTTGTCAACGCTTTTTTTAAAAAAATATCAAAAAATCTCAAAATTTCATATTTTTTGCACCTTGAAAAAGGTGCTTTTTTTATGGGCGAAAGCGGTGCAGGAGCCGCAATTGCCGTCTAACAATTTTACAATTTAATAAATGCATAAAGGCACGTTTTTAATAGGGCATGCCTTTGTTATTTCCAAAAAGGGGGTGGACAAAATGAGCGGCTATGGTGACGCGGGCGCATCTTTGACAAAACGGGCGTTAAAGGCATTTGTTGCCCGTTCGGGTGCACCGACCGAAGATATTGATTTTCACAACGCAACCATGCGGCAGAGGGGGAGAATGCTTTACATGGCATCCCCGATAGCGGCGGCGGCCGTTAACACAAACCGCACAAAGATAGTTGGCCCGGGGCTGCGGATGAAATGCTGCTTGGACAATGCGCTACTTGGTATTTCGGCGGCGGAAGCAAGGAAATGGTGCAAGCGGACAGAGGCGGAATTTCGCGCGTGGTGCTTGAACAAGATGTCCTGCGACGCACTCGGGGTCAACAATTTTTACGAGCTCCAGCAGCTTGCGGTCATGTCGTGGCTGATGAGCGGCGATGTATTTGTACTGCTCAAGCGGCAGGAGCCTACTGTGCTCAATCCGTACTCGCTTTGTATCCAGCTTATAGAGGCGGACAGGGTGTGCACGCCTAACTGCACGATATCTTACGGTATCTTTTCCGCGACGGAAGGAAAATACGGCGATAATGATGTCCATGACGGCATTGAGGTCAACGAGAGCGGCAGGGTGGTGGCTTATCACATATGCAACAACTATCCCAACTCATACACCGGAAAAAACACGGAATGGAAGCGCGTTGAGGCGGTAAGCGAAAAAACGGGCTTGCCGAATGTACTGCAAATTATGGACGCAGAACGCCCCGATCAATATAGGGGCGTTACCTATCTGGCACCGGTTATCGAAATGCTTTTGCAGAACCGCAGGTACACGGAAAGCGAACTGACGGCTGCCATCATACAGACCTACTTTACGGGATGGGTGGAAACCGATACGGACTCCACATCCATGCCGAATTACGACAAAAACGAAAATGACGAATTCGAGGATGATATCGACCGCGAGATGGCGCCCGGCAACATTACAAAGCTTAAAAGGGGCGAAAAAATCGTATTTGGAAACCCGAATATTCCGACGGCGGGGTTCGAAACCTTTACAAATGCGATAACGCGGCAGATAGGCGCGGCGCTTGAAATGCCGCACGAAGTCCTGCTGAAAGAGTTCACGGCTTCGTACTCGGCATCAAAGGGCGCGATCGAAGAAGCTTGGGAAGTCATTAAAATGCGGCGGTCGTGGTTTGTGAATGATTTCTGCCAGCCCGTTTATGAGGTTTGGCTTGCGGAAGCAGTGGCGCGCGGGAGAATACTTGCCCCGGGCTTTTTTGACGACCCCCTTATCAGAGCGGCATGGTGCGGTGCGCGCTGGGACGGTCCCGCGCAGACACAGCTCGACCCCTTGAAGGAGGCTAATGCAAACACAATGCTTGTAAAGCAGGGCTGGAAGACAAACGAGCAAATCACAAGGGAGTATTACGGCGAAAACTGGGAGGACAATATGGCGGCTCTTGCGGCGGAGAACGAGCTGATGAAGACCATTATTACGATTCCCGCGGAAAAGAAGGGGGATGGCGGAAATGCCGAAAACAAGTAAATCGGCACCGTTTTTAGCGGCAAAGCGCGAGGGATACACCGTAAATGCGCAGACCGAAACAGGCGGTGCGGAAATGACACTGTACGGAAATGTCGTGAGCAGCAGACCGCGCGACTGGAAAACCGGCGCCGAGAGTAAGGGCAGCTACATAGTACAGGACGAGATACTGACGGACATTGCCAAAATTGCAAAGTGCAAGTCACTCAACATCAGGCTTAACAGCTGCGGCGGAGAATGCAATGTGGCGATAATCATACACAACCGACTGCGCGAACTTGCCAAAAACGGGATGCAGATAACCTGCATAGTGGACGGCGTGGCAATGTCGGCAGGCTCGCACATCATGTGCGCGGCGGATAAGATCAAGGCATATGCCGGCTCGCTGATTATGATACACAAAGCAAGTGCGATGCTGTTTGGCTTTTACAACGCGGATGATCTGAGAAAGGCGGCAGCGGCGAACGATGCTTATGACAGGGCAATCGTCGCGGCGTATAAGCGCAAGACAGGCAAAACAGATGAGGAGCTGCTTGAACTTATGTCCGCAGAAACCTTTATGACGGGAGCGGAAGCAAAGGAACAGGGCTTTGTGGACGAGCTTGTCGAGGGGGAAAGCAATGTCAAGATAGCCGCTTCGGCGGACAGGACGGCATTGTATGTCAACGACAGCTGTATAAAGCTGCACGGAGCGCTTTGCCCCGAATATATCCCTGTTGCATCAATGCCCAAACAGGGCACAGAAAACACAGCATTAATGCCCGACGCCGACATCGGCGCGGGGAATGCAAATACAATTCCGAACGACACGAATGAGGGAGGTAAAACGATCATGGCAGAAAATCTTGCTGAACTGCAGAAGGAAAATCCGACGCTTGCCGCAAGTATTGAGGCAGAGATAAGGAAATCAATTGCAGGAGAAAACGCGAACACGGCAGATACGGCGGTGCAGGCGGCGCTCAAGGCGGAGCGCGAGAGGCTTGAGAAGATCGAGGCTATTGCCGGACAGGTAAGCCCCGAACTCCTTGCCGACGCGAAGTACAAGAACCCGTGCACGGCGGAAGAACTCGCTTACAAGGCGATGACGGAGAACGCAAAGAAGGGCGCGAATTTTCTTGCGGATATGAATGCAGACTATGAGAATTCGGGCGCGGGTAAGGTCAAGGCGGTAGCTCCGCAGGACGACATCACCGGCAAGGGCGAGAACGAGGAAAAGGTGAAGAACGAGGTAGACGAGTTTATCGCCGGCATACTGAAGGAGGGTGAGTGATATGACGACTGAACTGCTTAAAAAGCTTGGCGCTGTTTCCGCCGACAACCTTATCGCGGGCACCGACCCTGCGTTAAGGGTCGGAACGGGTAAGCTACGCAAGAACACAGGAGCGCTTAAGCGCGGCACGGTGCTTGCAAAGTCCTCTAAGGACGGCACGTTAGTTATCCTCGGCACGGCAGCATCATCTTCGGAAAGCGACAGCGAGGTGCTTGAGCCTTACGGCATCCTTACCGATGACATCACAGTGCCCGAGGACGAGGATGTAAACACGACGATATACATCGGCGGGCTTTTTAACACAAATAAGATAATTCTCAAGAAGAGTTATCAGATGACAGAGGCGGACAAGGATACCCTGCGCAAGTACGGCATCGAATTTACCGCCGCAGACTCTAACTAAAAACAGGAGGGCAATATGGCTGTAAATATAGATATTACAAAATCTTATGTGCTGGAAAGCATCCTTGAAAACACGAAGCCCGAAACGATGTTTTTCAGCGATCGTTATTTTACCACAGGAAGAAACGATATCCACACCGAAGACTCGGTGCTTGTGGAATACAAAAAGGGCGGTCAGCGCAAGCTTGCAAACTTCGTACCCGAGCGCGGCGGCGCTATCGCGGTAGAGCGCGACGGCTACACAATGTCGGAATTCAGACCGGCATACATTGCCGAAAAGCGCCCGCTTACGGCTGACGAGCTTTCGCAGCGCGGTTTCGGCGAGCCGCTTGTGACAGGGTCGACACCCGCACAGAGGGCAATACGCCTGCTTGCGGAAGATCTTGCGGACCTTGAAATGAGAACGCGCCGCCGTATCGAGTGGATGTGTGCACAGGTAATGCAGAACAACGCGATCACCATGCAGGAGTACATTGACATCAATACCCCCGGCAACGTCAAGCACATCCAGTATTACGACAGCGTATCCGAGCATACATACACCGTGCAGAACAAATGGAACAGTGCGAACGCAAATATCATCGGCGATGTTCACGCGATGTGCGAGCTGCTTTCCGACCGTGGCATGGCGCCCGCCGACCTGCTTATCGGCACAGATGTTGCGGACGTTTTTTACAAAAACGAGGAGCTCCGCAAGATGCTTGACATAAATCTTGCGATAAACTTCGGCAGCGTGAACGAGCATATCGTGACGCCCGGCATCAACGAACTCGGCTCTTTCAATTTCCGCGGTCACAAGCTGCGCGTAATCGTAGTTGGCCACAAGTATGAGGACAAGGACGGCAGGACGCAGAGTTACTTCCCGAAGGACGCGGCTATGGTCACATTCCCGAACTGCGGCCGCGTAGCTTACAGCGCGGTCACCCTCATGCCCTACGGCAGCGAGAACTTTGATACGATCGCAAAGTCGAGGGTGTCTAAGCTGTTTGTGGACAATCCCCACAACACAAGAGCTATCGAGCTGTACTCCAGACCTATCGCAATGCCCAAGCTTTACACGCCGTACATCTTTGCGGCGGCGGTAGTAAGCTGATAGGAGGGCGCTATGCTGATAAAAATTATGAATACGACGTTTGGCCTTGCGGTCGACGGTATTATTAAGCCCAAATCTCCGCATGACCCGCCTTTTGAGGTGGATGACGAGCTGGGGGCAAGGCTTATCCGCGAGGGTATCGCGGAGAATGTGGGCGCCGCCGTTTTCGGCGGCGAACAGCCCGAAAGTAATGACAAAAGTAATGACAACGGTAATGCCGAAAGCGCCGGCGGCGATAATTTTGGCATACCGCAGTACAGCGTGGAAAGTACAAAGGCCGATTTGCAATCAATTGCAAAGGAGTACGGCATTGATGTCCCTGCGGCGGCGACAAAGCAGGATATTATAAAGGCGCTTGACAACTTTTTTGCCGACGCACTGCCCGATGAGGCGGAGGGCGAGTAATGGGCTTTAAGGACATGGTAAAGTCCGATATCGCAAGCGTACTGATGAATACCGAGGAATTTGCGGAAAGCCACACGGTGAAATATGACGGAGAGGTATATAGGGATATACCTCTCATACTCCAAAAGGTCAAGCAGTCCGACAGGACGGTCGTGCAGAGCGACCATGCGGAGGGAATATACCTTGTGACCGCCGTTGCGTACATCAACGAGAAAGACCTTGACGGGGTGATCCCCGAGCAGGGTCACATCTTTGAGATAGATGACGGCGAGGCACTGGGAAAGCCGTTTTTCCGCAGGTACTCGGTCGTGACATCAAAATGCGAGATGGGGCTTATTACGCTGGAATTGAGGTATTACGATGAGTGACAGCTATTCGGGCGGGAATTATTCGGGTATCGTCAATGTGTCGCTTTCGGATGATTCGGGCGGCTCTAAGGCGCTCGAAAGAGCGACCAAGCTTTTAGCCGGAATACCCGGCGGGGTCGAAAAGGCGGCAAGCTCCTCGCTGACCCGTGCTGCAACGAGCGGCACGGCGGCAGCGGCGCGGGAAGTCAACAAGGGCTACACGCTCAACACGTCCGACTTTAAGAAATACACCAAATCCTCGCAGCACATAGAAAAAAACGGTGATGAAATAAGCGTTGGGCTTAAGTTCCGCGGACGTCATATCCCGCTCATACGGTTCAACGCGAAAATCACGGGTTCGGGACTGTACAGGGTGCAGGTCAAGCGCAATTCCGCAGGGGATACGCTTAAACACGTTTTTAAGGCAACGATGGACAGCGGACACATCGGGCTTTTTGAGCGATACGGGACAGGCAGACTGCCGATAAAGCAGGAGTACGGTCCGTCGGTACCTCAGATGATGGGGGCAAATCCCGAGCTTGCAAACACCATCGGCGACAATGTCCGCAGGGTTTTCGAGGAGCGCATGGAGCACGAAATTACAGCGCTGCTTAACGGTTGGAGGCAGTAGGTACGATGACAAGAGTAAAGCTTATACAGGAACTTAAAGCATTCTGCGAGGACGCGGTGAAGAATATGGCGCTTCCCGAAGCCGTCCAAAAGGGCGACACGAAAGAAAGAAGCCGCGTCCCCGATGTTTATCTTATGCGGCTGCCCGACAGCAGTTCGGCGAAAAAGCTTGCACCGTATATCATCGTTCAGTTTATCGACAGCAAGCACCGGCGGAGCGAGAACGGCTATCCGAACCCCGAATACACCGCGGCGGTGCGCTTTATATTCTGCGTTTACTCGCAGGATGAGCAGGACGGAGCGGTAATGCTCCTTAACCTTATGGACAGGGTGCAGGAGCGGCTGCTTGAACAGGTGCAGATAGGTAAAGAATTCGTGCTTGACGAGCACGAAGGCGTCGAATCGGTCGTCTATCCCGATGATACCGCACCGTATTTTGCGGGAGAAATGATAGGCACATTCCACATCAAACCAATACAGAGGGAGGTTGATTTCTTTGGCAAGGAAAAACGAAGTTTTTGAAAAAAACGTTGAAGCCGTGAATGAGGTCGCACCGCCTGAGCCCGAGCAGGCAAAGCCGCCTGCGGCGGACGAGCCGAGGGTATGGGTATACTTAGGACCCTCGATACGCGGCGCGGTGACAAACGGCAGGATCTTTGCGGGCTCAAAGGCTGATGCGGTGAGCTCGCTCGGCGGCGCTGTGGAGCAGTATCCGCAGATAGAGCGGCTTATTGTTGCAGACCGCGATATCGCAAAAGCGAAGAACGACCTTAAGGAAAAGCGCGGAATATACATCCCGTATGCCGCGCTTATCAAGAAAATCACGGGTAAGGAGGATTAACTGTGGCTTTAAGACATGGCATAAACACATACAAGGACGATACGGGCGTTGTTGCGGTGCAGACCGCGGCGGTCGGTATCCCTTATTTTATCGGCGCGTGGCCCTGCCATCGCGGCAAGGGATACACTGGAAAGCCTCAGCTTGCGGAATCCTTTGCTTCCGCAAAGGAACTTGGCGGATACAGCGACGAGTGGAGGAACGGGGACGGCACACCTAAGTGGAGCCTTTGTCAGGCAATGTATGCATACCACAAGATGATGGGTATGTCGCCCGCAATTTTCTACAACATCTATGACCCCGCGAAGCACAAGAAGGCAGTGGAGGCAGCGGAATTTACGGCGGTCGACCACATCATCGAGATCACGGCGGACGCTATCATCAACGACGGGCTTACGGTGGCTGCTTCGGCGGGCTCTGTGGCTCTGACAAAGGGTGTGGATTTTGAAGCATACTACACCGACAAGGCGCTGTGCATTGAGATCCTCTCGACCTCGGCAAGTTACAGCGCAGACAAGTTTAAGGTCGGGTATGACGTGGCAGACCTTTCGGCGATAACCGCCGAAACCGTTGAAACAGCGGTTGAAACTGTGGAGATGTGCCGCAGTGCGGTCGGCATAGTCCCCGATCTGCTTTGTGCGCCCGGATGGTCGTCTGCGCCCGCGGTCGCGGCGGTGATGGCGGCGAAAGCACCGAGCATCAACGGACTTTTCCGCGCAAAGGCAGTCGTGGACATCGACACAAATACAACCGGCGACTACTCAAAGGTACTTAAGTACAAAAACGATAACGGTTACACAAGCGAGGATATGATCGTATGCTGGCCGATGGTCAAAAACGGCGATTACCTGTTTGACCTGTCGGTTATCGTGTGCGGCCTTATCGCAAAGGTTGACTCCGACAACGCGGACTGCCCGTATGAGTCACCGTCGAACAAGGAGATATCCATCACCGCTGCGGTGTGCGCGGACGGCACCGAGGTCACTCTGTCGCTTCCGCAGGCTGATATTATCAGCGTTTCCGCGGGAGTTGTCACCGTACTCAACAACGGCGGATGGACCCTTTGGGGAAACTATCTCGGCTGTTATCCCAAATCTTCCGATGTTGCGAGAATGTTTATATGCACGAACCGCGTGCAGGACTGGATATGCAACACGTTTATCAATACATTCTGGCAGTACATCGACAAGCCGCTTACGCCTGCGCTGCGCGACGCTATCATCAATGCGTTTAACGCATGGCTCAACGGACTTACGGCGGAGGGAAAGCTTTACGGCGGCGAGATCGCATATTCCGATGAACTTAACCCCGTGACCAACCTTATGGGCGGTATGTTCCGCCTTGACTGTCAGGCGGCATCGCCTATTCCCGCGCAGCAGATAGATATGCACGTCCAGTACAGCGTGGATATGCTGGAAGCCGCGCTCGGCTCTTAACGGAAGGAGGAATTTAAATGCCTAATGGTGTTGACGAGGGCGTAATCGCCTATTCGGTATATGAGGACGAAAAGATGTTTTACGGCGTGGCGGAGGTCGACCTGCCCGACTTTGAGAACGAAGTATTTAGCGTAAGCGGCGCGGGCGTTCTCGGCGAGATCGAGGTTCCTGTGGCGGCGCATCTCAAGGCAATGACCACCACGTTTAAGTTTAACCATACAAACGAGGCGGCATATGCCCTTGCGGAGGAGCGCGTCCACACGCTTTCGCTGTGGCGTGCTGACCAGCATTACAACTACAGCGGCGGCGAGCTGGAAACAAAGCAGAAAAAGATCATCATGCGCGTTGTGCCGAAAAAGCTTACCGGCGGCACCGTCAAGAACGCGTCGCCAATCTCGGTGAACGGCGAATATGCGGTGCACTACTATGCGGAGATAGACGCGAACGGCAAGAAGCTCTGCGAGTATGACCCGCTGAATTTCCGCTACATCGACCACACGGGTAAGGACCGCGCGGCGGAGATCCGCAAGTGTCTTGGTATGTCCTAAATAACACATAATGATTGCTGTTCCCTGCGCTGTGCAGGGGACAGCTTTTATATTTAAGGAGGAATTTTGAATATGGCAAAGACGGCTGACATCGAAAAGGTCGAGAGTATGGATGAGCTCGTGGAAAAGGAGTTTGCCAAGATGGCGGATACCAGCGTTGAGAACGTGCTGCGCCTTTCAAAGCCCGTGCTTTACAACGGAGAAGAGATAACGGAGCTGTCGTTTGACTTTGACAGCCTGACGGGCGCGGACGCGCTGAATATCGAGGAGGAGCTCGGAATGCTGAGAAAGCCCATGTACTTCGGTGCTGTCAACGATGGAAACTACCTTATTCGCGTAGCTGCTAGGGCTTGTACAAAGCCTGTCGGCGTAGATTTCTTTTATAAAATCCCCATCAAAGACTTTGATCAGGCAAGAAACAGAGCACGTTTTTTCTTGCTGGGAGCTGCAACGTTGAAACGCTGAGGCGTAATATTCTCGTGCTGGCAAAGTGCGGGTATGCGCCTGTTTCGTTCTGGCTGACACAGCCGCTGAAAGAGATCCGGCAGTGGATCGTGGCGCACAATGATCTCCTCAAGGAATCGGAAAAGTAAGAAAGGGCGTGGGATGAATGGAAAAGCAGTATGAAATGCTGTTTAAGCTCGGCGCAAAGATGGGCGAAACCTTTAGGGGAACGTTTAACTCTGCCCAAAAGATACTTACGGCGACCCAAAAGGAGATACAGACGCTAAACAAGCAGCAGAGCGATATTGCTGCATATCAAAAGCAGCAGGCGGGTATCGAGCGGACAACAAAGCAGCTTGCTACATACCAAAAACAGCTTGAAATAACTCAAAGCGGACTTGCAAAGCTCAGGGGCAGCACCGAGGACACCACGGCGCAGGAAGCGCAGCTTGCGGCAAAGGAAGTCGAACTGAAAAACCGCATTGCGAACACGGAACAGGCCATTGCGGACAAAAATCAGCGCTTACAGCAGATGGGGCAGAATCTCTCCGAAGCGGGCATTAACATGGAACAGCTTGCGGGCGAGAGCAACCGTCTGAAGGCGCAGGTCGAAGAGCTGACAAAGCAGGAGGAGAAGGCTGCCGAGGAAGCAAAGCAGTATGGCGACGTCGGCGCAACGGCGTTTGAAACTGTCGGAGCGGCTTTGGCGGCGGCGGGAATCGGCACCGCGCTGAATAAAATCGCGGACGCATATCAGAACTGCATTGATGTGTCGATGGAGTTCGACGGGACAATGAGTACCGTTGAGGCTCTTTCAGGCGCAAATGCTCTGCAAATGGAAGAACTGTCGGCGAAAGCAAAGCAGCTTGGCGCTGATACTGCATTCACGGCGAACCAATCGGCCGAGGCTATGACCTACATGGGTATGGCGGGCTGGGACGCAAACGAAATGCTTTCCGGCATGGACGGCATGATAAACCTTGCCGCCGCTTCCGGCGAGGATCTGGCGCTTGTATCGGATATCGTTACAGACAATCTGACCGCATTCGGGCTTACTGCAAAGGATACCGCGCATTTTGCCGATGTACTTGCGGCGGCCGCCACAAACAGCAACACCAATGTCGCTGTTATGGGAGAAACATTTTCGGGCGCGGGTGCGATAGCAGGCGCGCTCGGATACAGCATTGAGGATGTTGCGGTAGGCGTAGGTCTGATGGCAAATGCGGGCGTTAAGGGCTCCGTTGCGGGAACTGCGCTGAAAAATACGTTTAACGGATTACTCAACGGTGCGACGCTTACCGCCGAAGCTTTCGGAGAGGTGGAATATTCGGCGGTAAATGCCGATGGTACCATCGACGGGTTCTCCGACTCCATAAACGAACTGCGCGGATACTTTGAGCAGATGACCGAGGCGGAGCGGGTTCAGAATGCAATGGCCATTGCGGGACAGCGAGGATATAACGGTCTGCTTGCGATAATAAATTCTTCGGAAGCTGATTATCAGTCGCTTACCGAAAAGATAAACAACTGCACGGGCGCGGCGCAGAAGATGGCTGACATCAAGCTTGACAACCTGCAGGGCGATGTTACACTGCTTGATTCTGCCACCGACGGTCTTAAGATGACCGTCGGCAGTCTGTATGAAGATGAGCTCCGCAGGCTTACTCAGACAGGTACGCAGATCATATCTGATATAAACGTATTTTGCGAGGAAAATCCGGCGGTAGTAAAGGGTATCATGGCGGTCGGCGCGGAGATCGGAGTTGTTGTAGCGGGATATGCGGCGTTTTCGGCGGCGAAGAAGATATCTAATGCTCTTTCAGCGGCGGGTATCGGCTTAAAGGCCAGTGAAAACGGATTGCTTATGCTGCTTAACGTCAACCTGTCAAAAAATGTGGCGGCGCAGTTTGCGGCGGCGGGAGCGCAGATGAAACTGAACGCGGCAATGCTTGCGAACCCTGCGGGCATTATCGCGATATCGGTAGTTGCGCTTACGGCGGGGCTTATCGGCTATTCCGAGGCGACCAAGGCGGCACGGCTCGAAACGCTGACGCTTACGACGGCATCACAGGAGCAGCAGAACAGAGTAGAGCAGCTTAACAGCGAATATCAGACAGCTTGCGATACCTTCGGCGAAACTTCCAATCAAGCACGGGCACTTAAATACGACCTTGACGAGGCAACATCGACCATTGAGCAGCAGTCGTTTTCCGTTTCCGAACTATATGCGGAGATAGATTCGCTGCATGACTCCACATCGGAGCTTCTCTCCTCTTATAACGAGGGCACGGACTCCATCGCGGAACAGCAGGAGCAGGCGCAGGTGTTGGCGGCAAAACTCAAGGATATTGCCGTATCCTCGGAAACGGCGGCGCACAAGGAAGCTCTTATGCAGCCTATCCTTGAAAAGCTTAACGAGATGTATCCCACGCTCGGGCTGACGGTCGAGAACGTGACGGGAAAGCTGGACGGCCTTTCCGGCGCTATTGACAGGGCGGCAGGCTCTGAAAGCATACAGGCTAAGTACAAGGCGGCGCATGATAATCTTGCGGAGCTGACAATAAAACAGCAGCAATTGCAGGAGCAGGCCGAAAAGGCAGAAACGGCATACGAGCAGGCGTATTTCCGCGAAAGAAGCTTTGTGGAAATGACTCTTGATTACTCTTTCCTCGGCGGTATTTTTGGAAAGAGTGATTACACGAACGACCTTGATAAGGCTTCGGAGGAGCGGCAGAAAGTCCTTAACGACTTAAGAGAGGTCAATGCGGCGATTGCGGAATGCGAGAGCGTAGGTGTCGAATACAGCGACATTGTAGCAGGCGCGTCCGAACAGACAGTATCCGCATATGACGCTGTGTCTATTGCGGTGAACGATGTCACGGAGCAGACGGCCACGCTTTTGCAGGCATACAACGACGCATATCAGGCGGCTTATGAAAGCGTTAACGGGCAATACAATCTCTGGACCAACGCCGAGGAAACGCTGCCGACAAGCATTGACACAATAAACACCGCGCTGGAATCGCAGGCGGAATACTGGGACAACTACAACTACAATCTCCAATCGCTGTCCGGGAGAACGGGCGATATTGAGGGATTGAGCGACATCATCGCTTCGTTTGCGGACGGTTCAAAGGACTCCGTAAACGTGATCGCGGGCATGGCGGACGCAACGGACGAGGAACTTAAAGCCATGGTGCGCAACTTTGAGGAGCAGAAAAAGGCACAGGAAGAGGTTTCAAAGTCACTTGCCGATTACAAGGTCGATATCAACGACACGATGGATGGCATCGTCAGCGATATGGAGGACGCCGTGGAAGGCATGAATATGAGCGACACGGCGGAAGAGGCGGCAAAGGCTACGATACAGGCATACGCCGACGCTATCCTTGCGGGAAAGGGCTCGGTCACCGACGCGGCGGACATCGTTGCGGCGGCCGCGGCACAGGCGCTGGCGGGAGCAAGCGCATCCGATAAGGCATATGAGGGGAGCGTTCGCGGTTTCCGCGAATTTGACAATATACCGCAGTATGCATCCGGCACATCGTCAGCTCAATCGGGCATTGCCCTTGTGGGCGAAGAAGGACCGGAACTTGTGGCGATGCGCGGCGGGGAAAGAGTTATAAACGCCGACAACACCAAGGCGCTGCTTTTCGGCAGCGGCGGCGCGGGAGCGCAAATCACTATATCACCGCAGTTTGTGATAAACGGAGAGGTGAGCGGCACGACCGAGGATAAGCTGCAGGAGATGTCCGAGCGGCTTGTGGACATGGTCAAAGACGCGCTGGAGGAAGCGGGCATCGACAGGCAAAGGAGTGTGTACGCATGAGCACATACACGACAAAGCAGGGCGATATGTGGGACGGCATTGCCTACCGGATGTATGGCGATGTTAAGTTTACGGACGTGCTTATCAACGCAAACCCCGAATACCGCGAGGTCTACATCTTTTCGGAGGGAGCGGTTCTTGACGTCCCCGAGGTTGAGGAGCGGATATCGGCGGACGATCTGCCGCCGTGGAAGAGGGCGAGCGGATGAGCGACAAATATCTTGCGCGCCGCGCGGAAACGCAGGTCGTACTCGGCGGCGTGGATATCACGGTTTACGTCAACAAAGGGTACATATCGTTTGAGTATGTGGACAACGAGGAGGACGAGGCGGACGACCTGCAGATAAAAGTTGCGGACCGCGACGGCAAATGGCTGCGGAAATGGCTTAACAGCATAATTGAGGGCGGTGCTCTGGGCGGCTCGGTGATATCTGCCGCGCCGGAAAGCGGCACAAGTTCGTCTGCGGCTTCGGGGTCGGGATCCTCAGGCACCAACAGCGATAACCCAAGGTACAAGGTCACCGCTTCAACGGGTGTAAACATCCGAAAGGGAGCGGGCGAGAAATACAAGGTCATCGGCAAACTGCCCTACGGCACTATTGTCGCGGTGCTCGGGTTTTGTTCGAGCTGGGCGAAAATCTCCTATTCGGGGAAAACGGGATACATTAAGGGCAACAACCTTAAATCCGTGGGCGGGGGCGGAAGTTCTTCGTCCGCCCCTTCGAGCTCTTCGGCGGCCAAAAAATCAAGCGGCACGAAATCAGATACAAAGCAAGTTCAGACGGGCAAGGGACTTAAAATTTCCGCTGTTATCGTGCTTAGAAACGGCAACAACGACGGCAGGGATATTGTGCTTGACTGCGGGCAGTTTGAGCTTGACAGCATAGACGCGCAGGGTCCGCCTGCGACCGTTACGATAAAGGCTACGTCGCTGTCATACAGCAACACCGTGCGGCAGACCTTAAAGTCAAAGTCGTGGGAAAATATCACGCTTTCGGAGATCGCGGGTGAGATCGCGCGGCAGAACAGGATGGGTGTGCTTTTTGAGAGCGGGTACGATCCAAAGTATTCCCGCGTGGAGCAGTATCGGACATCCGACATTGCATTTCTGCAAAAGCTGTGCCACAACGCCGGGTGCTCTCTCAAAGCCACAAATAATATACTTGTGGTGTTTGACCAGGCGGCATATGAGGGCAAAAAGGCTGTCAAAAAGATAAAGTACGGCGAGGAGGGCGGCTATACCAAGTACAAGCTGTCCACGGGCACAAACAACTGCTACACCTCTTGCAGGGTATCCTACACCACAACGAGCGGCACGGTCATATCCGCCACCGAATACGCGGACAATTACAACGAAAACAGCGACAATCAGCAATGCCTGCAGGTGCGGCAGAGGGTATCGAGCAAGGCGGAAGCACAGGAACTTGCGCACAAGCTGCTCCGCCTGCACAACAAGTTTGAGATAACGGGGACGTTTACGTTCCCGGGCGACCCGAAGCTTGCGGCGGGAAATACGGTGGAATTGTGCGATTTTGGTTTTGGCGACGGAAAATACATCATCAAGACGGCAAAGCACAGCATATCTTCCGGCGGATACACCACGCAGGTCACGCTAAGAAAGTGCCTGTCGGAAAGCGAGAGCACGAGCGGCGGCAAGGCGGACAGCGACGACGAGATACAGCAGCTTGCTATGCAGGTCATTCGCGGCGAATGGGACGTATATCCCAAGCGCAAGGAGCTGCTGGAAGCCGCAGGACACAGCTACGAGCAGGTGCAGGCGCGGGTAAATCAGATACTTTACGGAGGTTGACAATGTTCAGGATAGGTACGGTCACAGTAGTGGACGTTAAAAGGAGGATGGCAAGGGTCAAGTTTCCCGATGTGGACATCGTGTCGGACTGGCTGCCTGTTCTCAATCATTCCTCATTTATCACGCTTTCGCTGACGTCTGACGGGAAGAAATGGGATGTCAGCGAGAAGCACGCTTCGGCGGACAGGGGGCTGAATAACGGCGCGGAATACACCAACAGTCACCCCGACGAGATAGGGGGAGTTTCGCCGGACAGCTCACACACGCACGAAATTACGGTGAGGGTTTACGGCTGGCTGCCTTTTATCGGGCAGACAGTGATGTGCGAATACAACGATGATTTTAACGGCGACGGCATCATCATGGGGGGATTGACGTGAAGGTCGGTAGTCTTGGGAAGGTGGTTTTCACGGTTTCGGCGAACAAGGTCGAAACTTTTTCGGGGCTTACGATAAGCAGTTCCGCGTCGTTTGGCAGCCACAAGCGGCATTGCGGGAACGAGATAATCGAGTTTACGGGAAACAACGCGGACACGATCTCATTTAACATGACGCTTTCGGCGATACTCGGCGTTGACGTCGAGGAGGAACTGCAAAAGCTTAAGGATTACAAAAAGAGCGGCAAAACGCTTAAGCTTGTTATCGGGAAAAAGGCGATAGGAAACTATCGCTGGGTGATAACCAATCTTACAGTTACGGCGAAAACCTACGGCAAGAAATCGGAGCTCATAACCGCGGGGGTGGCGATATCGCTCAAAGAATACAACAAGTAAGGAGGCGGGGCAATGTCGTACAAGGTAAGCGCCGGCGATGATTATTCGTTGGTTTTACAGCAGGGAAGCGAGCCGCTTTCCGTGCTGCAGAACATCGCCGTCCTGCTCAATACCAAGCGAGGGACGGCGCCGATGTACCGAGAATTCGGGCTGCCGATGGAGTTTGTGGACAAGCCTATCGATGTTGCGGAGGCTATGGCTTTCGTGGAGATCTCGGACGCGCTCGAAGAGTTCGAGCCGCGGGCAAAGCTCGATGATGTGTATTTCGAGAAATCGGCGGACGGCAGGATGATATTAACGGTGGAGGTGAGTATATCGGATGAGCAGAGCGACTGATTATCAGTTTGTACCGACGGACAGCGCGGAGGTGATCGCGGATCTTACCGCAAACTACGAATCGCTCACAGGGCGCACGCTGTTGCCGGCTGACCCCGATAAATTGTTTATCCGGTGGGTCGCGGGGATCATCATACAGCAGCGCGTGATGATAAATTACGCGGCAAATCAGAATATACCGTCGAGGGCGGTGGGAGATAATCTCGACGCGCTCGGAGAGATGATCTACAACGTGGCAAGACCGCAGGCAACGCCGGCGGAATGCGTGGTGCGCTTTACGCTGTCGGCGGCGCAGGAAACGGCGGTGCCGATACCAAAGGGGACAAGAGTTACAGACAGCAGCGGGACTCTGATGTGGGCGACGGCGGAGGATACGGCGGTAGCAATCGGAGCGACTGCGGCGGATGTTACAGTTATCTGCGAAACGGAGGGCACGGTCGGAAACGGGTATGTGCCCGGGCAGATAAATGTGCTTGTGGATATCGATAAGGTGATGTATTACGCGTCCTGTGCGAACACCGATACTTCCCACGGCGGCGCGGAACAGGCAACCGACGAGGAATACTACGAGCTGATGAGGGCGGGGCTTGAAGCATTCAGCACGGCAGGCCCGAAGGGAGCGTATGAATATCACGCGAAATCGGTATCGACGAGCATTGCGGATGTTTGTGCGATAAACCCCAAGGATAAGCCCGGGTATGTGGATATTTTTGCGATAATGAGCGACGGCGAGATCGCCGACGACGGCACGAAGAACGCTATCCTTGCCGCCTGCAATGACGATAAGGTCAGACCGCTTACGGATGTGGTGGAGGTCCTCGACCCTGTGGTGGTCGAATTTAAGATAGAGCTTACATACTACATTGACCGCAGCACGGAGAAATCGGCGGCGGACATTGAGGCGGCTATTCGCGGAGCCATCAGCGAATATGCGGACTGGCAGTGTAAAAAAATCGGGAGGGATATCAACCCGTCACGGCTTATGTGGCTGTTGAGCGGCACGGGCGCAAAGCGCGTTGAGATAAAGTCGCCCGTGTTTACTGCTCTTCGCGACGGGTCGGATCATCTCACACCGCAGGTGGCGCACACGGACATTGCAAAAGCGGTGATCACAAACGGAGGATACGAGGATGAATAGGCTTGTTTCGGAAAAGGAAGCGCTGCTGACGGCGTTTCCTTACTCGCTTTCCCGGGAGGAAAGGCTTAAAAAGCTTGCGGATGTAATAGCGGGGAAGCTTATCAAGGTCGTTGGGGAAACTGCCTGCGTTTCTGTATTCCCGAACGTGGACGAGCTTCCCGAGGAGGTGCTGGACATCCTTGCCGTTGATCTCAAGATACAGTGGTATGAGATCGACGCGCCCATCAGCTCCAAGCGGCAGACGGTCAAGGAGTGCATACGCATACACAAGTACAAGGGCACAAAATATGCGGTCGAAACGGCGCTGCGGGGCATTTACGAAGATGTCCGCGTGCTGGAATGGAACGAATACGGCGGGGAGCCGTATCATTTCAAAGTGGTTATCTACGATTCGTCGAATGACCGCGAAAAGAGAGATCGCGTCCTCCAGAAGGTGGACTATTACAAAAACGCGCGGAGCGTTTTGGAAGAAACGATTTTTGAGGTTGGTGTTTCCACGGATGTCCCCATAAAAACGGCGATACGTCCGTGCGGAATGATAAAGAGAATACGCAGCGAGGTGAAGAACTATGGCTAAGTGGCAGGATTCACTGATCACCAACGATGGACTGGATATGCTGGTGCAGCTCCTTAACGGCGGCACGCTTACGATAACGAGAGCGGCGCTGGGCGGCGGAACGGTCGACACGGCGGCGCTGATAAGGCAGACATCGCTTACTGCCCCAATACCTGTCGAGGCTAAGATCGCTCAGAAGAATGTGATAAGCGGCGCGGGGGTCGATGTCAAAATCCGCGTTACAAACTCGGGCGTGACGACCACCCGGACAATGAGGCAGGTCGGCGTTTTTGCAAAGCTGGAAAGCGGCGAGGAAAAGCTTTTTGCAATAATGCAGGATACAGTCGGCGATGAGATCCCGACGGCGGCGGAATACCCAGAATTTTTGCTGGAATTTACATCGGCCATCGCAGTATCAAACACCGATAACATCGTTGTGCAGATATCAAACAATGTTTTTGTGACGTATGAGGATCTTGAGGACGCACTTAAGGGCTATTCCAAGACCAGTCACACGCACGCGGCGGCAACGCAGAGCGCGGCGGGGATGATGTCCGCCGCTGATAAGAAGAAACTGGACGGAATCGCGGCGGGCGCGAACAAGATCACGGTGGATTCGGCGCTATCGGATTCCTCGGCGAATCCTGTGCAGAATAAAGTGGTCAATGCGGCGCTTGCGGGAAAATCAAATACCGACCACACGCACGCGGCGGCAACGCAGAGTGCGGCGGGAATGATGTCGGCGGCTGATAAGAAGAAACTGGACGGAATCGCGGCGGGCGCGAACAAGATCACGGTGGATTCGGCGCTATCGGATTCCTCGGCGAATCCCGTGCAGAATAAAGTGGTCAATGCGGCGCTTGCCGAAAAGGCTAACAAAGCCGATTTGCCGACGGAACTTCCCGCAAAAGGCGGTAATGCGGATACTGTTGACGGAAAACACGCCGACGAATTTTATCCCGCAAAGGCAACCAACGTCGAAGGTGGCGATTATGACACCCTTGTCAATGATGGAATATATGAGATACAGGGAAACGCCGCAACTCCGTCTGCCAATGCCCCCGACGGCAATAACAGCAGCAATAATTTTTATGTGCAGGTATTTGTGCACAGTGCGAACTGGCTAACTCAGATTGCTACATCAGCCCGCGGCGACAGGAAACAGTACATTCGTTCCAAGGAAAACGGTGTCTGGAATGCATGGCAGAGGATAAGCGCCGGCGACGCCGAAACCCTCGGCGGCAAGTCTGCGGCGGACTTTATGCTGACGGCAGGCGGAACTATTTCGGGGCCGTTATACTTAAAAGACAGCAGATATGTGCATGGAGTAATAACAGACGGCACGCATGGCGGCTTTTATGATTGTGCCGAAATTACGGTCAAGACAGCGTGGGCAAATCACTCTGTTGTTTTTACGATGAGCAACAGGGGCAGCCGCCCGATCACAGTAGTGCTGATATTTACCAATGTCGCGACGGCTGACCCTGAGATAGCCTCGCTGATGTACTACGGCGGGTCTATCTATAATAACAGGGTCGTCTGCTATAAGGCAGGTACATCAACATGGCGGCTGGCAGTGCATATGCTTGACAAGAACGACAAATGGACCGTCCACGATTACTATCGCGGCGAGTCCAAAAACATGATTTCGATAACGTGGATGTCGGATTACTTGTCGGCTGCTATTCCCGATGGTGCGACTGTCGCGACGTTGGGAGGCTATATACAAAATGCAGAGCGGCTTAATACGGCAAGAGCAATTGACGGGGTATCCTTTGACGGCACAGCCGACATATCGCATTATGCAATCTGCTCTACGGCTGCTGCCACTGCGGCAAAAACGGTTGCTTTGGCTGGTTTTGTCCTCAAAGCCGGTGCTAGGGTTGCTGTCAAATTCACAGTAACAAATACAGCTGCCAGCCCAACCCTCAACGCAAACAATACAGGAGCCAAAGCAATTTATTATCGCGGTGCTGCTATTAGCGCTGGATATCTTGCTGCAAATAGAACCTACGAGTTCGTTTATAATGGCACACAGTATGAATTAGTTGGTGATTTAGATACCAATACAGATACCAAGGTAACTCAAAATAACAGCACCGCCAATGCTGCTTATCGGGTTCTCCTCTCGCCAAACGCTAATGACACGGCTGAAACAAATGGTGCTGTAAAATCCGCAAACTTCATAGCAAATCCTTCAACAGGAGCGTTTTGCGCAAAAGGATATGACCGTATCGATATCACGGGACAAACCTTAGATTTAAACGACCTCAACCTTTCGGCAGGACATCCCAGGAGTATGTTTTACATATGCGTGACTGCCGGCGGCTCTTCAGCAATCAGCAATAGACCGCTGACCGAAGGTAATCCTTTTATTCTCGATGTGGAGTTAGTCCGTTGGTGCGGCTCAACAGATTATATCGCAATTCAAACCTATGTTACTGTCAGCGACCTTAACGTGCAGTATTTCCGCACTTGCACAAACGGGACTTGGAGTGCATGGAGTACGAGAGTATTTACGGATACGGTATACACTCTCCCGAACGCCGGAACAGGCAACTATGGCGGAGTTAAGATAGGGTCCAATATAACAGTGAGCAACGGCATTATCGGCATCTCTCGCAGTAATGTAAACGACGCAGTGGGAAACGCCGGAGCTACAGAGATTGGGCTGCACAAAACCTGCGTTGGTACCGCCGCTCCGGACGACACAAATTGCCCCGTTGGTGCATGGTACGGGCAGTATTGAGGTGCAGCGATGAAAGTAAATGTTGCCGGAATAAAGCGCGAACTTAAAGTGATTACAGCGAATGTCGGGGGCGCAAAGAAGCCATTGCAGAAGATTACAGCAAATGTCGGAGGTGTTAAGAAAACAATTTACACCGCCACAGCCACACAGGAGGTACAGTCATGATAACATTTAAGCACGGTAAATCTTATGAAACAAAAACCATCAACGGCGATACGGAAAACTATCAGTCGGCGGTGCGTGAAACCATGGATATCATAATACCCGCAGACCAAATCACGCTGGAGGAAGCTAAAGCTATCTGGCAGGACCCTGCCGCAACGTCCGAAATCACCATCAATTATACAGAGATGGTGGACAAGCAGGCTGTGGAGCGTGTGGCGGTGCACCTCAATTTCACGCTTCCGATGGCGCTTACGCTTGATACTTACAATGGCGTGGAGTGCGTGCACATCAAGCTTGCGCAGATGTCAGCACTGGAAATTGCGCAGGCTAAGCAGGCGCAGGATATCAGTGACGCAAACGCGGCTCTCTGCGAGCTGGCGGAGCTTATTGCCGGAGGAGGTGAGGTTGATGGCTAAAATATACTACAAGCGTATTGTGGCGGGGGAAATGTCGCTGGAGGATATACCTGCACGCTGGAGAGCGCAGGTCGAGAAAATGTTGGAGGAGAAACCGTGATGGACAGCAGCGTCATCAATGCAATCATCAATGCCTGCGTGACGATTTTTAACGTTGTGTTTACGACAATAATTGCACGCAGGGCCGAGAAAAAGCGGCAGGCAGACCTCAACGAGGCGCGCGAAAATGACCGCACCCAGCAGATTGAGAGCGGCTTACAGTCGCTTCTGCGAGCGGAGATCATCCGTTCGCACGAAAAGTACATGGACAAGGAATACTGCCCTGTATATGCGCGGGAAGCGCTTACAAGGATATACGAGAGCTATCACGCGCTCGGCGGTAATGGGACAATGACAGAGCTGTACAAGCAGGTAATAGCTCTGCCGACAGACAAGGAGGTACACCATGAAGATTGATTGGAAAAGGAAGTTAACAAGCCGTAAGCTTTGGGTCGCGCTCGCAGGATTTATCGCGGGTATGATCGTCGCATTCGGCGGCTCGTCCGAGGTGGCGGAAACGGTTAGCGGCTGTATCCTCAGCGGCGCGGCCGTTGTTGGATATGTCATCGGTGAGGGCCTTGCCGATGGCGCAAGCAAGGGCGGTGATGGCGATGGAGATCATTGATAAAATCATCGACGAAAACATCTACAACCGTCCGCAAAAAACATCCGTGCCCAGGCGTATTGCCGTGCATTATACGGGTGACTGCGGCGCTACCGCCGATGAGCTCGCACAGTTTTACGTAAATGTCGCGGCGGGCGTATTTAAGGATAAGCCCGGCAGCTGGACAAGCACACAGTATGTAGTAGGCATGGAGGGTAAAATCATCCGTATCATACCCGATAATGAGATAGCCTATGCCGCGAGCGGCAAAAATTACGGCACGATACATATCGAGGTATGCTACAAGGACTCTGCGGGCAAGTTTGAGGAGGCGTCCATTGCCGCGCTGAACGAGCTTGTGCTTTATCTGATGGACAAGTACAAAATCGGCGCAAGCAATGTTGTACGGCACTATGACCTTACGGGCAAGCACTGCCCCGCCTACTACGTCGACGCTACACGCTGGGCGGCTCTCCACGAGAGGATAACAACAAAGCCTCCCGCGAAAAAGCTTTATCGCGTGCAGGTGGGGGCGTTTAGCGCCCGCGAGAACGCTGAGAACTACGCCAAAAAGGTTCGCGCCGCGGGATTTGGCGCGATGGTCGTAACGGTCGGCAAACTGTACCGTGTACAGACAGGAGCGTTTGCAATCAGGACCAATGCCGACAACTTTGCAAAGTCCGTCCGCAAGGCGGGGTTTGCTGCGTTCGTTATCGAAGCATAAAAATAGTTTCGCCCCCGGGTCGCGTTGCGGCTCGGGGGCGTTTTTTTATGGGCGGGCATTGTTTGCAGTTGGGGGCAGTGCTTTTTATAAGTGTTAACGTGTAAGGTTTTACTCATCCGCGCATTCCCCACTCAGCGCCACGGAAAACCTCTTCTTTATCTCGCGGCAGAACAGCCACAGCGAGCTGTCCACATCCGCCATGCCCGGCAGGTCGCGGGCGTAAACCGCGTCGTCGAGGGCTTCCGCAAGGGCGGGGGTATCCAGCACGACATCCGTGTGCTCCGACCCGATATATTCCGCCATGCGCACTATCCACGGTGCGTCCTCGTCGGGCTGGAACGAGCTTGCACGAAAGTTAGCGTGGTTATCCTTGTAGTCTATCGACCACGTCGAAAGCCTCTCGCCGCGCTCTGCAAATTCTTTTGCGGCTATCGCGGAGATAATGCTGCTGTCAAGTCCCCCCGAAAGGAAGCAGCACAGCGGCACATCGCTTACAAGCTGCCGCTTAACGGCGTCGGTGATAAGCCCGCGGATGTGCTCCGCGGTTTCCTCAAAGCTTTCGGTGTGCGGCGCGGCTTTCAGCGACCAGTACCGCCGCGTTTCAAGACCGTCCTCCGTAAATTCCGCGCAGAACGCCGCAGGCAGCTCCGATATATCGCGGAATACTCCGCTGCCCGTTACGCAGGCGGGGCCTATCAGCATTATCTGCGCCGCGCCCTCGCTCGTTACGACCGGCGTGATCTTCGGATGCTTCAGCAGCGCCTTTATTTCGCTGGCGAAAACTATCCCGCCGTCGATAAGCGAGTAGTACAGCGGCTTTACGCCTATCCTGTCGCGGGCGAGAAACAGTTTCCGCCTGCGGCTGTCCCATACCGCAAACGCGAATATCCCGTTGAACATCCCGACGCATTCCTCGCCGTATTCCATATATGCCTTCAGCACGACCTCCGTGTCCGAGTGCCCGATGAACTTCACCCCGCGGCTTTTCAGTTCGCTTCGTATCTCCTCGGTGTTGTACAGCTCGCCGTTGTAAACCAGCGTGCAGTCCCCGCTCGACATGGGCTGCCTTCCATTTTCGGGGTCGATGACGATAAGGCGGCGGTGAACAAGATACGCGTTGTCGTCACAGTATTCTCCGTCGGCGTCGGGTCCCCGCGGGGTGAGCGCCCTGCTCATCTCCGCGAAAACTCCGCCCATGCAGCGCATATTTTCCTTAAAGCTTATCTGTCCCGCAATTCCGCACATAGACATTCTCCTTTCAGATTTACTCCTTTATTATACGCAGTTTGTGCGATATGAGTTACATTCTTTTAAAATTGCGCAAACAGGTTGAAATTTCCGGAGATATGGTGTATAATGATATTTGTAAAAATATTATTCCGAAAGGACATTATCAAAAATGAATATAGCAGTAGTAGGCCTTGGACTTATCGGCGGCTCGATATGCAAGGCTCTCAAGGCAAATACGTTCCACCATATCATGGGAATAGACACCGACAAGGAAACTATAGCAAAGGCGCTTGACACCGGCGCCATTGATGAGGAAATTACCCCCGACAGGCTCGGCGAGGCGAACCTTACCATCGTCGCGCTGTATCCCGTTGCCATCGTTAATTTCGTTAAGGAGCACGCGGATAAGTTCCGCAAGGGCTCCATCGTTATGGATATCTGCGGTATCAAGGGCTATATCGTAAGAAACTGCACCCCCATTCTGGAGGAAAAGGGCGTTATCTTCATCGGAACGCACCCCATGGCGGGTACCGAGCATTCCGGCTTCGATTATGCCACCCCCGACCTTTTCAAGAAAGCAAGCTTCATCATAACCCCAACCGCAAGCACCCCGCAGATCGCGATAGATCTTGTTTCCACCCTCGGCGCCTGCATGAATTTCGGTCAGGTAGTCATTGCAACACCCGAGCAGCACGACGCTAACATCGCCTATACATCGCAGCTTGCGCACGTTGTTTCCAATGCGTATGTAAAGAGTCCGTCGCTTTTCCGCGCGGACGGATTTTCAGCGGGAAGCTTTCTTGACCTCACGCGTGTTGCATACCTCAACGAGGAGATGTGGTCGAGCCTGTTCATGTGCAACAAGGAAGCGCTGCTTTTTGAGGTCAACACCATCATCCACTCACTCGAGCAGTACCGTGACGCAATGGTGAACGAGGATATCGACACCCTGCGCGAGCTTCTCAGGGTAGGCAGAGAGCGCAAGGAAAAGAGCATGGAATTTTACGGTCAGGAGCGCAGATAATATGTCCGAAAAGCAGAAGCCGCAGATAAGCTACATCGTATCCCTGTGCGGCATTATGTGCGGCCTGGCGCTGGCGATGATGTTCTTTCTCAGCATGATACCGTCCTTCGAGTATGTAAGCCCTGCGGTGGCCGGGGTGCTCATATGGGTCGTGCGTGACAGGCTCGGCGTTAAATACGGGCTGATAAGCTACCTTGCCGTGGGACTTCTCACGATGCTTTTCACGCCGAATTACGAAGCGTCGATGATGTTCATTTTCCTGCTGGGATATTACCCGATCGTGCGGCAGTATTTCATGCGGATAAAGCTCGGCGTGCTGCGCTGGGCGGCAAAGCTCGGGGTATATGCGGCGGGCGCGGTGAGCTGCTATCTGCTGCTGATATACCTTTTCAACATGACGCAGCTTCTTGAAGAAATGGGCGAGTGGGGTCAATTCGGCTCCCTCGGTCTGCTGGGACTGGGCGCTGTTGCATTCGTCGCATACGATATTTTTTTGGGACTGTTTTTCCCGTTTTACGAGAAAATGCTCCGCCCGAAAATTCAGAAACGCATGAAATAATTTATTATAAGGAGATAACCATGTCAGAGAGAATACCTCAGCGGCAGGAGATCGCCGCAGAAAATAAGTGGTCAATTGAAGATATCTACGCCACGGACGAGTTATGGGAAGCCGACTACGCCAAGGCGAAGTCCTTTGCGGAAAAAATAGCGACGTACAAGGGACTTCTCAGCACGTCCTCCGAAAAGCTTCTGGAATACATGAAGCTTGACGACGAGCTTTCCGTGCTGCTGGACAGCCTTGTAAACTACGCGCAGAGAAAGAACGACGAGGACACCCGCGTTGCAAAGTATCAGGATATGGTGAGCCGCGTCGAGATGCTTTACGTTGAGATAGCGGGGGCGGCTTCGTTTGTGACGCCCGAGCTGCTTTCGATATCCGATGATGATATGGAGCATTTCTACAAGGAGCAGGGCGGGCTTGAATTGTACAAGCGTACTTTCGACAGCATCCGCCGCCGCAGGGCGCATATCCTTTCCGAGGCGGAGGAGCGCATCATGGCTCTTACGGGGGAGATGGCAGGCAGCCCCGACAACATCTTCTCGATGTTCAACGACGCCGACCTGAAATTCCCCGACGCCGTCGACAAGGACGGAAACGCACATCAGGTAACACACGGAAGCTATATCCCGCTGGTGCAGAGCAGCGACAGAGTTCTCAGAAAGTCCGCTTTCGAGTCGCTGTATCACGTTTACGAAGGCTTCAAGAACACTTCTGCGGCGGTGCTTTCCTCGCAGGTAAAGACGCTGGTGTTCAGCGCGCGGGCGCGTAAATATTCCGACACCCTCGAAGCCGCGCTGGACAGGAACGAAGTCCCCGTGGAGGTTTACAGCCGCCTTATCGAAGCCGTTCACGACAACATGGGCTATATGCACCGCTATGTAAAGCTGCGCAAAAAGCTCCTCGGCGTTGACGAGCTTCACGCATACGACCTCTACACGCCGCTTGTGAACGACCTTGATATAAAGATACCTTTCGGGCAGGCAAAGCAGGAGGTATACGATTCCCTCGCGCCCATGGGCGAGGACTACCGCGCGATATTCCGCAAGGGACTTGAGCAGCGCTGGATAGACGTATACGAAAACGAGGGCAAGCGCAGCGGCGCATATTCCGCCGGCGCGAGGGTTCATCCGTTCGTTCTGCTGAACCACAAGGACACCCTCGACAGTGAATTTACGCTGGCGCACGAGATGGGTCACGCGATACACTCCTACCTCTCCAACACAAATCAGCCCGTTGCCTATGCGGATTATGTCATTTTCGTAGCCGAGGTGGCTTCCACCTGCAACGAGAGCCTGCTTATGCAGCACCTGCTGCGCAGCACGGACGACAAGAAGCGCCGCGCGTATCTCATCAACTATTTCCTCGAGCAGTTCAGAACCACGCTTTACCGCCAGACGATGTTCGCGGAATTTGAGCTTATGATAAACCGGAAGGCGGAAAACGGCGAGAGCCTTACCGCAGAATCGCTGTGCGAAATGTACCGCGAGCTGAACAGGCAGTATTACGGCGACGACCTTATCATCGACAGCGAGCTTGATATGGAATGGGCGAGAATACCGCATTTCTATTACGACTACTATGTATATCAGTACGCAACGGGATTTTCCGCGGCGATAGCGCTTTCGCAGCGGATACTGAATGAGGGCGCTCCCGCCGTAAAGGATTATATCGGATTTCTGAGCGGCGGCTGCTCGAAGGATCCCATCTCGCTGCTGAAGGGCGCGGGCGTGGATATGACGTCCAAGCAGCCCGTGGAGAGCGCGCTGAAGCTTTTCGGAACGCTGCTCGACGAGATGGAAGAGCTCATGAACTGACGGAGATAAATGGACGCAAAACAGGAAAACGCAGCGCTTTCGCTGCTGAAAGAAATATACGGCGGTCAGTCCCGCGCGGCGGCGCTGCTTGACAGAACGCTTGCCTGCACATGGAGCGGCAGCCCCGAGCTTTTCTCGGAAGGAATGGCGCTGCAGAACATCGTCCGCGACAAGCTGGATTATCCCATGCATTCCGTAACGCTGCTGCGGGTGCTTATCCGCGACGAATTTTACTGCGCGAGGATAACGCCGCTGAAAAATGAATTCGGCGACCCGTGGCAGTATATCTGCGAGTTCATCGGCGGCGACGAGGCGGTAAGAATTGCGGCGGACACAGATCTGCTTGCAAAGGTCATGCCGGTTTTCAATGCGCTGGAATACAACCTTGCAGGTCTTTGGAAAAGCACGAACGCGCTGAAGCAGCTTCACCCCGCGGACGAAGAAACGGAACAGATAGCCGCGGCGCAGCGCGCTATATCAAACATCGGCTCCGTCACCAAAAACGCGTATGAATACACCAATATGGTCTTTGGAGAACGTGACGCCGTAACGCTTGACGCGGCGGCGCTGTCCGCCACGCTGATAAAGCGCTGCAACGCGGCTCTCGCGAAATGCGGCAGGCGGGTGGAGTTCCTTTGCGACGAGGGCGGGCTGTTCATCAACGCGGACTGCAAGCACGCCATCGCCGCGCTTGTGAACGCCGTGCAGAACGCGCTGCTCTATTCCCCGCGGGAAAGCGTGCCGATGCTGGCGGTATATCGCATAAATTCGGGCAGGCGCAGCTTTGTTGAGTTCAAGTTCACAAACGACAACATAATGTTCACCGAAAAGGATTTTTCGGAGGACGTCAATGTAAACTTCAGCTATCAGCGCATAGGCTGGGGAATACCGATAATAAGGCGCTTCGCCGAGGAAAGCGGCGGCAGGTTCTACATGGAGGACGACGGCGGAAGAATGTGCGTAAAGCTTACGTTACCGTCGCCGATAAGCGAGCTTTCCGCGGATGTTGCGCTTGAGCAGTATTCTTATGTTTACTACGACACGGGCATTCCCGATATCGTCGAAACGAAAATGCGCGAGGTCGCGGAGTTTTTCGGGGAAAACAGCTGATTTTGAAAACATTCATTGTGTTGTCACGCTGTTTTCATTTTCGCGGCGTATAATCATGATGTGGTCGGGAGAACGACCCCGAATATTCATGATTTCTTCCCCTTTTAGGCGTTCTTTTCATACGAATTGAACGCCGATTTCTTGGCTTTGTTTTTATTATGAAAAGAAATTATTTTATGATATGACAAAAGGAGATGCAGCTTATGTACAGAATACTTGTTGTTGACGATGAGGAAAACATCCGCGAGGTAATAAAGGAATACGCGGAGTTTGAAGGGCACACCGTTGACGAAGCGTGCGACGGTATGCAGGCAATCGAAATGGCAAAGGCAAACGACTACGACATCATCGTTATGGATGTCATGATGCCCCGCGTGGACGGATATTCCGCCTGCAAGGAAATACGCAAGTTCAAGCAGACCCCCGTGCTGATGCTTTCCGCCCGCGGCGAGGAGTACGACAAGCTGTTCGGGTTTGAGCTGGGCATAGACGACTACGTTGTAAAGCCTTTCTCCCCGAAGGAGGTAATGGCGAGGATAAACGCCATAGTAAAGCGCAATTCCGCCGCCGCAGCTCCCGCAGCGGCCGCCCCCGAAACCGAGAAGTTCGAGGGGCTGGAGATAAACTTCACCTCCCGCGACGTGTATATCGACGGCGTAAAGGCGAATCTCACCCCGAAGGAATACGACCTGCTGTTCTATCTTGTAAGGAACAAGAACATCGCCCTTACGCGAAACAAGCTTCTCGAGGAAGTATGGGGGTATGACTTCTTCGGCGACGACCGCACCATCGACACGCACATCAAGATGCTGCGAAACAATCTCGGCCCGTACCGCAAGTTCATCGTGACCCTGCGCGGACTTGGATATAAATTCGAGGCATAAGCATGAATTTTTTCCGCAGCATTAAATACAGGGTGTGGGCGCGGTTTGAAATAGTCGTTATCGCGATGCTGGCGTTCACATATGTTTTCCTTATCGCGATGTTCCCGAGCTTCTATGAGTGGATGAAAACCTACGAAATAAGCGAGGCGCTCATCGAGATACGCTCGCACTGGTACAGCGACGATATCGGCGGGATAGTCAACGACGAAGCAGCCGAAAAGAAGATGTACATCGAGATATACTTCCCGACTACGGGCTATTCGTATGTTGCGAACAGGCTCGGCGGAAGCGTTTCGCTGGCGGTGATTGCCAAGGAAAACTACCGCAGCGAGGTACGCGAAAGCGATACCGGCATGGTCTACCGCCGCTTCAAGGACGAGGCGGAGGATAACACCGTGCTGATGGTCGGAAGCTATATCGGCAGCGACCGCGAGAACCCCGATGCTTATGTTTTCATTTGCAGCTACCTCCAGCCGATAGGTACAACGGTAAGCATATTCGTGCGGCAGTTCTTCTTCGTCGGGATAATCATGATGATACTTACGGTGTTCATGTCCGCGCTGTTCGCGAATAAGGTTTCCGAACCCATCATCCGCATAAACAACGCCGCCAAGAGCCTGCCGCAGGGCAAGTTCGAGATAGAAGAGGAAAAGAATGATTACGCCGAAATAAAGCAGCTCACCGCGACGCTGCAGTCTGCTTCAAGGGAGATCGCGAAATCCGACGACCTGCGCCGCGAGCTGATGGCGAACATCTCGCACGACCTGCGCACGCCGCTTACCATGATAAAGGCGTACGCCGAGATGATACGCGACCTCTCCGGCGATAATCCCGAAAAGCGCGAAAAGCACCTTAAAATCATCATCGACGAAACCGACAGGCTTTCGTCCCTCGTCAACGATATACTTGATCTGTCGAAGCTGCAGGCTGGCGTCACCGAAATGCACATGGAAACATTTGACCTTTCCGAGCGGCTTTCGGGGGTAATATCCCGCTTTGATATCATGAAAGTAAACGACGGCATTATCATCGACCTTCAGGCGGATGAACACGTTATGATAACCGCCGACATCACGAAGCTGGAGCAGGTGGTGTATAACCTCATCAACAACGCCGTTACTTATACCGGGGACGACAACACGGTCATCGTCAAGCTTTACCGTAAGGAGGGCGGGGTCGTCCGCTTTGAGGTCATCGACCACGGCGACGGAATTTCCCCCGAGTATCTGCCATATATCTGGGACAGATATTACAAGGTCAGCGAGCGCAACGGCACCCACAAGCGCGCGAAGATGGGCAGCGGAATAGGTCTTTCCATCGTAAAGAGCGTGCTGGAGCAGCACGGCTTCGCATACGGCGCCGACAGCAAGGTCGGCGAGGGCAGCACGTTCTGGTTCGAGGCGCCCGAGTACGTCCCCGCGCCCGAGCAGCCGAAGCCCGTAAAGCAGCGCAGGCTCTCGCTGGAAAAGGCGGAGCTCAAGCCCGATGAGTATGACGCTCACGAAAATAAGGAGCAGGAATAAAAAATGCGGCTGCCCGTTGATGGGTCAGCCGCTTCTGTTTGTGTTATTTCCCAACGGCAGTCATAGAATAAGTGAATGCCTTTTCTTCGCCGGGCTTCAGTATTTCTATCCCGCGCTTCTCCGCGAAAACGCCCGTGCAGTCGTCGAAATCCGCCGAGCCGCACCAGGGTTCAATGCAGATAAACGGCGCGTCCTTTGCCTGCCATACGCCAAGGCTCGTGAAATCGGGAAAATCCACGCGGACGCCGCGGTTTTCCTTGTCGAACAGCGTTACTGAGCGGGAGCGTATATCGTCGAAATAGCATACATCATCGTAGAACATCTCGTGCGTCAGCGGAAGCACCGTGTCGTTTTCGATGAGCTTTCTGCGGTCGTGCTCCCGGTGCAGTCCCGTGGAGAGGTCGTACAGCGGGCACTCGGCGGTTTCGATCTTTGCAAATTCAAGGCGGTAGTCGGTGAACTCACCATCGCAGGCAAACGCGGGGTGAGCGCCTATGCAGAACGGCATATCTTCCGCGCTGTTGTTCTTAACGCGGTAGGTGACGGTCAGCCCGTCCGCCTTGATGGTGTATCGTACCGTAAACTTGAAATCAAACGGGTACATTTCCTTTGTGTAGTCGCTCTGCTCCAGCGAGAACATCGCGCTGGTGGGAGTTATCACCTCGGGGGTGAGCTCAAGGTCGCGGGCGAAGCCGTGCTTTGTTATGCGGCATTCCTTTCCGTTGATGATGGTCTTGCCGTCTTTCAGCGTGCCTATCATCGGGAAAAGCAGGGGAGAGGTCTTGCCCCAGAATGCGGGGTCGGCGCGCCACATAAGCTCTCTTCCGCCCACGCGCAGGGACTTCAGCTCCGCGCCCTTGGATACGATTTTTGCGGAGCAATCTCCGTTCGAAATTGTTATTTCCATGTTGTTCTCCTCCGAATTATAAGAATTTAGATTTGTCCTTGATTCGCTTTTTAATTACAAACCGCAGCCACAGCACTATCAGCACCACCAGCACAAGCAGCAGCACCAGCTTCAGCACAATGTAGAATATACTGTATTCCGCCACTGTGAGCGCGTAGAGCCTGCCGTATCCGTCGCGGAAGCAAAGCGTGCCCGCGTTTGATACCGCGTGTTTTCCGCCCTCGAAATTCTCAAGCTTTGCAAGCTTTGTTTCCTCGGGGTCGACGCCCTCGCCGGGGTCATACACGGTGAACATACACCAGTATCCGTCCATCGGTGCGACGGTATACACCCTCGGGCCGTTTCCGTAGCAGACAAACGGCGCAGAGCCGCCCTTCATGTCGGTGAATTTTTCTATTATCTCCATGTTAAGGCTGTCGATGATGAAAAATCCGTCCGCGGAAGTGATATAAAGCCGCCCGTTGAAGACCGCAGGGGTGGAGGGCTCTTCGCCCACCTTGCAGGACTGGAGCGAATCCTCCTCCATGGTGCCGTCGTCGTTAAGGCGCAGCTTGTAGAGGTTTCCGTCCGTCGCGGGGATATACACCGCGTATTCTCCCGCGAGGGGCGCTGCGGCTATGTCTGCGCCGATGTCCGTTTCAACAAAGCCGTTGCCGTCCTTTTCGTGAACCACCAGCTTTGTCCCCGTGCCGAAGATAACGTGCCCCGTGTTTTCCGAGGTGGATGTAACGGCGCTGTCGCTGTCATATTCCCACACGACCGAGAAACCGTTCGTAAAATCAACGCAGTAGAACGTGCTTCCCACTTCGGCTTCTACGCCGAAATACGCGTAGTTCCCGCTCAGGGCAACGTCTGTCGAGATGTTCCCGCCAAAGCTTTTGGATGATTTTACGGACATATCCGCGGTGTTTATCGCGTAGAGGGAAGTGCGGGTGGGCTGTATCATCGTTTCGTCCAGCACGGCGCCGCGGCAGTTTTCGGATACCTTTTCGGAAAGCTCCGCCGTGCCGAGTATCTCGCCGCTGCTTTCGGCGATTTTGTTTATCTTATTCCCGACGGGGAAGAGAAAATGCTCCCCCTCCGCGATGGGCACGCCAGCGGTTTCCGCCTCGTCGGTGCTCCACTGGATGTTGACGTATTTCGTATCGTAGGGAGCCTTTACGGGGCGCGCAAGTTCGCCCTCGGAAACAAATCCCGCGCTGTCCGCGAATGCGGCGGAGGACGCCGAAGCCGCTGTCAGGGCTGCCGCGCAGACGGAAATGATGCTTTTAATTTTTCTGTTCATTGTGCTCGCTTTCTTTCATTATTTCTTCCACATCCAGCGCTTCACCCGTTGAGAAAGCGTAGATGTACATTTGTTTTACATTTACCCCCGTGACCTCGGGGAGAATATCGGAGTAAATGCTGAGCTGCTTTGCGTAGTTCAGCTTTTCCTTTTCGAGGTTTGCGGGGCTGTCGCTCTTATAGTCCACAAGGATGATTTCGCCGTCCTCGTAGAAATACATATCCGTCCGTCCCTGAATGCTGACTTCGCCGCCGCAGTCCGGGTCGAATTTGTTTGCGGGAAGTTCCGCGTAGAACGCCTTTTCGCGCTCCACCCGCGGGCTTTTCAGCATCCGCCGGCCAAGTTCCCCCGCGAAAAACGCCGCTATCCTCTCGGGTATGACCAGCACGCTTTCCCGCGGCGTTATTCTGCCCTCATCGGCAAGGCGATTTATTACATCCTCCGTGACGCGCAAACGTTCGTCGTCGGTCTGCGCCTGCGCGATATCTCCGAAGGGGAAATGCTCCATGATGTGATGGTACGCGTCGCCGATCTCCTTGCCCGTGGCGTTCGCGGTGTCGGTGCTGTCGGCTTTTTTGCCGTAGAACGACGGTTTCGTGAGATACACCACGGTTTCGTTGAACAGCTCGTCGCCCCGGTGCGCAAGCTCGGTGACGGCGTATTTGGACTGCTGCTCCGTGTCGCTTTTGTATGGGTATTCGTATGTCATTACGGAGGTCAGCGCGGAAATTTCATCTTCGGAAACGCCGCTCGTATCGGGCATGGGGGAGGCTTCCGCACCGTCCTGCGGCTCGGTTATTTCCGCGGAAATTATCTCCTCCTCGCTTATCTCCTCGCGGAGTATAACGGTGTTCATCGGCTCGGCGGTGCCTTTTTTGTAAAGCGTCAGCGGGGAGCCCTCCGCGAAGAACGGAAGCTGCTCCGTTTTGCAGTACCGCAGCATGGATGAAAGTATCCACTGGAACGGCGAGATGGTTCTGAAAGCGTCCTGCGGGTCGTTTTCCGTCATGAGGTATTCCTCGGGCGGCCTGCTGCTCGCTCCGACCATGATAAGCTTCTCCTGCGCGCGGGTCGCCGCAACGTAAAGCAGGCGGAGCTCCTCGCCGTACATCTTTTCCTTGTTGAGTATTTTCAGCGCTTCCGTGCCGAGGGTGCCCGACTTATAGCGCTGTTTCCTGTCGACATAGTTTATCGCCAGCCCCGCTTCGTGGTTCATTATCACCGTGCCGCGGGCGTCGTTGAGCGAGAATTTGTAGTCCAGCTCCGCGAGAATGCATATCGGCATTTCAAGACCCTTGCTGGCGTGGAACGTCATTATCCTTACGGCATTGCCCGCGTCCTCGGGCACGCCGGCTTCCTCCATGCGCTGCTTGTAAGCCTTTGTGTTGGTGATGTAGCGTATAAAATCGCCCAGCGAGCCGCCGTCGCGCTCTTCAAAATCCGCTGCGTATTTTCGCAGCAGGCGGAGGTTTGCAACGCGCTGTTTTCCCGCGTCGTAGGCGGAAACTATCGAAAGAATATCCGTTTCGCTGTAAATTTTTCTGATAAGGCTTTCGACGGAGCAGCTTCCTTTAAAGAAGCGGTATCTGTGTATGTCCTCCGAAAACCGCAGTATATCCGACGGGATAACGCGTCTTATTCCACGCCCCGCAAGCTCCGCTTCCGCCTGCTGCGCCCTTGTGGAGGAATCCGCAGCTTCTGCGGCGGTGTCGGTGTCGTCGGGGAGATCGCGGTCGTTTTCCGCCGCGCGTATGCAGTAGTTAAGGCAGCCGTACAGCGAGAAATAACGCAGCAGCTTTGAAATAGGCTTTATCGTCCCCTCGTTGTTAAGTATATCCTCGTCCGTGAAGCCCAGCGCGCCGAGGCGTATCTTCGCCATGTCCGCCGCGGAAGCGCCGTATATCGGCGACATCAGCACCCGCAGGAATTCCTCGTCCCGCAGGGGATTGTCGATAACATTCAGCAGGTCCATCATCAGCGCTATCTCCTCCGATTCGAGGAAATCCCGCCCGCCCGGGGTCAGCGACGGTATTTCCGCGAGGTCAAGCGCTTCTTTATATTCTTTAATAGAGCCGTTTTTGCGCAGCAGTATCGAAAAATCCGAGTATCTGCAGGGGCGCATTCCGCCCTTTCCGTCGGAAACCTCGAAGCCGCCTTTGTAAAGCTGCCTGATTTTCCCCGCCACGAAGTGCGCCTGCCTTATATCACCGAGGTCGCTGTCGGGCTCGCGCTCAAGCTCGGGCAGGTCGAGCATATAAATCTCCGCGGCGTAGTCTGCGCGTTTTTCCTGCGGGATTTCGGGGTAATCCGCGCCGTATTCAAGCTGCGCGTTGTTTTCGTAGTCGACGTCGCCGTATTCCCGCGTCATTATCCCCGAAAACAGGGCGTTGACGCAGTCCACGACGGTGCGGCGGCTGCGGAAGTTTTTGTTCAGCGGTATCACGTCGAAGCCGTCCGCGCCGTCGCACAGTGCCGCCATGATACGCGGGTTTCCGCCGCGGAAGGTGTATATCGCCTGCTTTACATCCCCGACATAGAACAGGTTGTTTTTCCCGTTGGAAACCAGCTTGAATATTTCCGCCTGCACATCGTTGGAGTCCTGAAATTCATCCACGATGATGCAGTTAAATCTGTCGGAAAGCTGCCGCCGAAAATCCTCGTCGTTTTTCAGCCTGTCGAGGAGCATAAGCTCGCAGTCGCAGAAATCCACATACCCCGACGAGGTCTTGAGGGCGGTGTAGGTCTTGATGTAGCATTTTACAAGCATTACGAACGTCGCCGTGACTTCGCTCTGCTGTTCTATCATCCCGCGCTCTTCCTCAAGGCTGAACGGCACGGCGCGCATTGCTTCGACAAGCTTCGTGAATTTATTCTTGCTTTCGGTGAATTTCTTGCGAAGCTCGCTTTTGGGGCCTTTTCGCGGCAGATCCGCGGTATTTGTTATCCCTGCGATGGTCGTTACGAATTTATCCAGCGCTTCCAGCGTGCTCGTTTCGCGGAGATCATTCAGCGCGCCCCTTACAAGCTCCGCCGCCTGCGCGCAGCCGAGGTAGTACATATTGTATCCGCTGATGACCTCGCCGATGGTCTGCGCGGCGGCGTCCTTGCCGCTGAGGGAGGCGTTGTCCCGTTCGCGGGCGAGGAAATCGGTAAGTTCGGAGTTTATCCCGCCGAGCCTGCCAAGCTCCAGCATTGCCTTGTGCAGAATCTTTTCGTAGTTCATTATCATCACGGGCAGGTACTTTTTCCCGAGGGCGGAAAGGTCGGCGTTTGCCGCCGCTTCGCCGTCGAGCCAGTCCTCCGCGCCGTAGTATGAACTCAGTGTTTCAGCCGTGTCCTTTATCGCATTCTGAAGCGCGTCGTCGGTTTCAAAGCTGAACGTAAAGAACAGCGCGTCGCGCTCCTCGGGGGTGACGGTGTTTCCGTCGGCGTCGCTGCCTCCGTACAGCAGGGCGGTCACGGACTGCATTGCCTGCGCCTGCATGGCGGCTTTTTTCGCGTTGTCCGCCACGGTGAAATTCATCGGCAGGTCGAATATCTGCACATTCTCGCGGATGATGTTTATGCAGAACGAATCTATCGTGCCTATCGAAGCCGAGCGCAGCTTTATCACCTGGTCGGCAAGGTAGCTGCGAAACTCCTCGTTTTCGCCGTCCTCGAGCTGCTCCAGCCGTTCGTTGAGCTTTCTGTTTATCTTCATGCGAAGGCTGTCTGCGGCGTTTCGCGTGAACGTCATTATCGCGAGGGAATCGGCGGGGATGTTCATGTCCCTGTCGGAAAGAATACGGATTATCCTGTCGACCAGCAGGGTGGTTTTTCCGCTGCCTGCGGCGGCGGTGACGACTGTGCTTCGGTCGATGGGGGAGAGGATCACCTTTTTCTGCTGTTCGGTGTATTCAAACGGCATTTACTTCTCCTCCTTTGCTGATTTTTTCTTTGATTTTTTCTCTTCCTTCAGGGACTTTTCCGCCTTTGCGACGTCGATGTACTCCCTGCCGCCGTTTCCGCATATTGCCGAGAAATGGCAGTAGTCGCAGGGCTTTTTGCACTTGTTGAAAGCCTTTCCGTCGGGGCGGGTGATGCGCTCGTTGTACTTCAGCGGCATGGCGGTGAAATCTCCGCCGAACACCGTGTTGAGATTATCCCGCAGCGTTCCCATGACTTTCTGCCTGAACTCCTCGAAATCCGTTTCGCGCTCCATGATGTTTTCCTCCGGTGGGAGGTACTTCGCGCGCTCCCTGGCACGCTTGTCATCGGGAATTGTTTCTGCGCCGTTTTCGCGGGCAACGCCGTCTATCACCGAGTCGGCGTAGCGGTTCATTTCCTCGGTGGTGTCCTCGTCGGAAACATACATTCCGCTCTGCCTGTGCGCGGCGGAAAGAATCGTGAACGCTCCCGTCCTGTCGCCGAGCGCTCCTGAAATTTTCGCGGGGGTATAGCTGACGCCGCCGGGCAGGCAGTTCTTGTTTGCATCACAAAGCGCGAAAAGGTACATAAGCATCTGCGCATTAATGCCGTATTCCGCGTTGTGCCGAGTGAATGTCCTCGTGCCCGTCTTGTAGTCCACAACGCGCAGAAAACTCTTGTCCCCATGGGAAAATATATCCACGCGGTCGATAACCCCCGTGATATTCACGCGGTCGTTTCCGTTTATGTCCACTTCCAGCGGCATGGTGTCGAGGGTGAGCTGCTCGCCGTATATTATCTCGTCCGGGGGCGGGGGAGCGGCTTCGCTTTTTTCGGAGAACAGCTCCGCAGGCGGCGGGGTGACGGAATGCGAGGTGTCCTCGGCGTAATAAGTGTGGCTGCCGCGTTCCGCGATGTTGAGCTCGAAGAACTCGGGGCGGTATTCCCGCGCGGCAAATTCCGCCTGCGTTACTATCAGCACGTCCGTCGCGGCGGCGGCTATGTTGTCGTAAAGGTACTCGAACCGCTTGTCGTCGGTGATGTTGGCGGTCATTTCGCGCTGCCTGTATTCGGTGAGATATTTCCGCACCAGCGCGTTTATCCCGCCGCGGTCCAGCCCGAAAAACTCGTTCATGGCGCCGCGGTAGCTTTCCAGCACCCGCTGCATGATAAAGTGCACAGCATTTCCGCGCTGACCCGCATTGAAGTTTCGCTGAATAATCTGCCGTACCCTCAGCCCGTTAAGGCACAGGTACATAAATCGGCAGAGATTAAGGTTTTCGGTTTTTGTCGCGGATATCTCCCGCGGAAGCAGCATGGAAGCTATAAACGGCGGCATTATGCGCTCCGCCGCCTTGTCGGACAGGCGCGATTTTTTTACGCCCTCCAGCCTGCGGACGAAATCCTCCCCGCCGGAGCGTTCCAGCACGGCGGCAAGCACGGAGTTTTCATGCGTGCCCGAGTATATCCCCGCGGCATATCGCTGCTTCGCTGCTTCTTTTGAGCGGCAGAAAAGCAGGTCTCCGCCGTCTGCGGCGCGTTTTACGGATGTGTCAGTAAACAGCGCGGTGAGCCTGTCTATAACCTCGGAGCGCTGTATCTGCCTACCCGAAATATCCGTTTCGGGGCAGGAAACGCACAGAAATTCCGACGGCTGCGAAAGTGCCCTGTACGCGCGGTAAAACGAAAGGCAGTACAGCTCCCCGGTGCTTTTTATGCAGCAGCCGTCGGGGTTGACGCTTTCGATATGAGTTATGTTCTCGCGGATGACGTCCGTTTCAAATGCGGAGAAAACTCCGTCGTTTTCGGCGGGGGCGGGAAATGTATCCGCCGAAGCGCCGATGATGAACACCGCCCTGACATTCGCGGTGCGGGTTCTGTTTATGTCCCCGACGAGCACGCTGTCGAGAAACTGCGGCGGCTTCGCAAGGGTAGTGCCCGCGCAGATGTCGCGAAACAGCCGCGTGTAATCGGAAAGCGATATTCTATCCCCCCGCAGCCCATGATACAGCGCGTCGAATATCCCCGCGATGGTATCCCACAGGCGCTGATAAGTGTTGACGAGTGATGGGTCGCTTATCTTCCCCCTGGCGTCGTTGTAGCGGCTGAAAAGGGCGCTGTTGACGTCTATTTCCTCCATAATGAAACCGAAAATGCGCTCGGTCATTTCCGCACCGTCTGCGCCTTTAAGGCTTTCGCGCAGCTTCAGCACGGGTTCTACGACGGCTTTGCGTATCTCCTCGGGCTCATTAAGGCGCTTTTCAAACACCGCTCGGATATCCTCGTTCATTTCCTTTACGGTGTAATCGGGCTTCCTGATGTCAAACGGCACGCGCAGCGCCGCGCCGCTTATCGCCCATTCAAAGATGTAATTCTCAAATGTGTCGATATCCTTTTTTGAGAGCGCATGGCGTTTTCCGTCCTCGCCGCGGCGGCTGAGAAATCCCGTTTTGACGTAGCTGAGCACCGTTTCCGTCGAAAATTCGTTCAGCACATTCAGCAGCGACATCACGAAATTCACCAGCGGATGATACAGTATCGGCTCGGGAATATCACAGAAAACGGGCACGCCGTATTTCTCGAATGAATTGAGAACATAGCTTCGGTATGCCTTCGGGTCGGTGCAGAGTACGGCTACGTCGCGGTAGCGCAGACCCTTTTCCTGCGCAAGCTGCTTTATCCTCGCGGCGGTGAAATCAAGCTCCTCGCTGACGTCCGCGGCGCTTATCAGCTCAACGTGACCATCCGCCCCGCAGACCGCCTTTTTCCTGCCGAAAATATTGTCCGTAAGGGCGTGCAGTGGGCTGTTTTCGGGATACCTGTCGGAAAGCCCGTCGGTGACGAACACAGTTTCGCTTCCGTTTTCCCCGGCGGCCTGTTTCAGGCGGGAGATCTGCCCGTTTATCGTGGAAAACAGCGTTTCGCGGCGGGTGGGGTACTCGGTGACAAATCCGAAAGTAACGTTGTCTGCCACGGCGATAACATTCGAGAGGAAATGAAGCTGGCTTATCGTGAAATCATTAAAGCCGTCAATGAATATCTGCGCGTCGTCGAACAAAATATAGTCGGAATTTGTGATAAGGTCGGCGGCAGCGGCGGTGAGGTCAAGGCTGTCGAAATAATCCTTTGTCAGCCGCGCGTTATAGCTCCGGTAGATAAGTCCAACATCAGAAAGCTTCGTGCGCAGCAGGGCGTAGTCGCGGATACTTTTTGCGCCGTCGGGGAGATTTTTTTCTGCGTCAAGCTTCTCGTCCGAGAGGTCGTCGGGGGATATGCCCGCGGTCTTGAGCATGGTGACGGTCTGGAGCATTTTCTCGCAGAAACCCGCCCGCTCCGCAATGCGTGAGAATGCCCGCAGGCTGTCCTTGTTTTCCTTGATAACGCGGTGCATGATTATGTTTTTGGCGATGTCGTCGGCGGTGGGTTTCTTGTCGCCGAGAAGCTTTATCAGCTCCTCCGAAAGGGAAGAGAACGTGCGGATATGCACCTGCTCGGACTGCCCGAGAAGCCCCTCTGATTTCAGCGCGCGGTAGACGGATTTTTCGGTTTCAAACTCGAACTGGTCTGGGACGATGTAGATGATATTCTGCGGAGCGGCGCTGTTTTTGATAAGCGAAACTATCTCCGCGCGTATTTTTTCCGAAATATCAAAATTCGCCTTTCCGATGATAAATTTCGTCATAGCTGCTCCTTTCCGTATGAAACTGTGTACAGGTAGCTTCGTCCCGCCTTGCCGACCTGCGAAATTATCCCCGCTGCACGCAGCACCTCAAGTCTTAGCGAAGCGGATGATTCTTTCGCGGCGGCGCAGAACTGCTTTTTCGTGAAGCTTTCGGGAAGCCCCTCGGGCAGCCACCTCAGATAATCCTCGGGGCGTTCCAGCGTGATTTCCTCAACAATGCCGCGGGGGATTTTCTGTATCGTAAGCTTTTTGCGTGCGCTCCTGCTGCGCATTCCGGGTATTTCGTCCCCGGAAAAATGCACCGTCTTGTCAACGCTGAGCCGCGTTATGATAAGCGACAGGTTTTCGTTCGGCAGAAACTCGCGTATGGAATACAGTTCCTCGAATATCTTCATTTTCGGGTTCACGCGGCGGCGGGTCGTTTCCTTGATGACCTCGCCGCTTTCGCGGTTTATGTACAGTGTGCGTATGTCAGCGTCGACAGGGTGAACAACGGTAACGTGCGCCGCGCCGAGAAATTCCCGAAGCTTATCCTTGAGTACATACAGCGAGCGGGTCTGTATCTCGAAAATGCCGTTTTCGCTCACGGCGTCCGCGAAGTATTTCCCGAGCTTGATCTCCTGCTCGTCGGCATAGGGGGCGTAGTAGTTTTTTAAAACCGCATGGATGAGTTTTTCGTTCTGCGTGCCGACGGAGCCGTGCATTCCCCTTTCCCGCACAAGCGCCTTTTTCAGTGCGGCGGAAAATCGGCTGTCCGCTGCACCCTCCCGCCGTTCGATGAACTCGGCAACGGCGTCCTCGTTGTTACTGCCGATGATGATGTCCGCGGCGTTTTTCAGCGCCTCGTTCGCATTCCCTACGGCGACGCCGATATCCGCCGCGCTTACCATGGAGATATCGTTGCTGTTGTCCCCGAAGCACACGACTTCCTCCGCCCCGACCAGCTTTTTCACCTGCGCGACCGCGCTCGCTTTATCCGCCCCCGCGCAGAATATTTCGTACCACATCATGTCTTCGTATGTGTCCTTGATGTATGTGCGGGAAAATCCGTTTTCGGCGCAGAACGTCCTGTCGAGTATTTCGGTAGGAACAGGCGGGTCGAACAGCGTAAAATAGAAAACGTTCCCGTCGAACAGGTCGTCGTATCCCTTTGCGGCGCGAAGCCGCCTGTCCCCGCGCCTGCTTTCGACATAACCGCGCACTTCATCCACGCGGCTTTCTATGTAGGACACCCGTTCCCGCCCGTCAATGTAGGAATAAACCATCGGTGCGAGGTTGTTTTCGATGAAATACCGCTTCGCGGTTTCAAAGCTTTCGGCGGAAAATACGTTTTCGATGATGTGCTCGCCGGTTTTCGGGTCAACGACAAAAACCCCGTTGAACGTTACAGCGGGGCATTTGAAATTGATCTTTCCGAGAAGCGGCGCGGCACTGTTGAATGAGCGCGCGGTGGCATAGGTGAACATAACGCCGTTGTCGATAAGCGAGTTCAGCCTTTCGGCGGCGCTGTCTGATATGGTCATATCGGAGCGCAGCAGCGTTCCGTCAAGGTCGGTGGCGTACAGTGTCATGCGCTCTCCTCCGATGGTCAGAAATCGTTGCAGCCGTCCACAACAAATCTGTGGTCCAGCATATATTCGCGAAGCTCGTTCATTGTGGGCAGACCTTCGTTGTCGCTGGCGTTCTGTATCTGTATACAGCCAACTGCGTTCGCGCGGACTACGGCTTCGCCGAGGGGAATCTCCTCGCAGATGCCGCTGATAAGTCCCGCAGCAAATCCATCCCCCGCGCCTACGGTATCGACTACCTCGTCCGCGCGGAACGTGGGGGCAACGCCGCTTTCGACATGGCTCTTGTAGAACGCGCCGTGCTTGCCAAGCTTTACAACTACTTTTTTCGTGCCGAGGGAAAGGTAATGGTCGGCAATTTTCTCGGGGTCGTTAAGGCCGCAGAGCTTTTCGGCTTCCTTAAGGCTGGGGAGGAACACGTCCGCCGCCGCGGCAAATTCATTTAGCAGCGCGATGGTGTCAGCGTCGTCCGTCCAGAGCTGGCAGCGGAGGTTCGGGTCGAATATCACGGTGACGTCCTCCTCGCGGGCGCGCTTTACAAGGTGCCTTGCCGCCTGCGCCGCAGAAGCGGATATCGTCGGGAATATTCCCGAAAAATACATCGCGCGGAACCCTCCGAGGTCAATGTCCTCCACATCCTTTTCGCAGAGGTAGGAAGCCGCGGAGCACTGGCGGTAGTAATGTATCTCATGCATCCCGTCGGTGGATTTGCGTTTTGTCATTGCACCGGTCTGGTGCAGGGGATCGGTGATGATATGCGAGCCGTCTATGCCGTTTCGGCGGATATAGGCGCGTATCCTTTCGGCTCTCGGGTCGTCGCCGAGGCGGGTGACATACACAGTGCTGCACCCAAGGCGGGAAAGCCCCGTTGCGGTGTTAAGCTCCGCCCCCGAAACCGAGGCGCGAAAATTCTCCGCTTCCGCGAGGGAAGCGCCCTCCTCCGAGGTGAGCAGTTCCATCGGCTCCCCGATAAGAAGTATCTTATTCATAAAATACCTCCGTGTCGTCAGTTTTCAAAAAGCCTGATATTTCCGTCGGCGTAGGCAAATCCCGCGAAGCCGCAGTTCATCAGTCTGTCAAGCATGGGCTTGAGCTTCTTCGGCTTGCGGCAGAGCGCAACGTCATATTCCGCGCGGAGCTCTTCCGCCTTGTTGTATGCCGCCATGAAGTCATCGTCGTACAGCAGGGCGATCTTAGCCTTTTCGGAAGCGGCGCGGTTCATGTCGGAGAGGATGCTGAATATTCTTTCAAATCCGATGGAGAAGCCGCAGGCAGGGATATCCTCGCCGACGAACTTGCCGATAAGCTTGTCGTATCTTCCGCCGCCCGCAACGGAGCTGCCGAAGTTCTCGCTTCTTACCTCGAAAACCGTGCCGGTGTAGTAGCCCTGTCCGCGTACAAGGGAGATGTCAAATTCAATGCCGTAGCGTCCCGCGGCGATCTTCTCGCTGTCTGCGATTATGGTGGTGAGTCTGTCGGTGCACTCGGGGTCGTTGATGATCTCCGCGACCTTTTCTGCGGTCAGCGGGAGCTGCGAAAGCACATCCGCGAAGTTGTTCACGGCGGACTCGGCGTAGCCCTTTTCGCGGAGCTCCGCTATAACGCCCTCTGTTCCTATTTTGTCCAGCTTGTCAAAGCTTACGCATACGGACATCAGATCCTTGTCTTCAAATCCCATGACGGAGAGCAGGCGGTTCAGCACTGCACGGTCGTTAACGCGCACGGTGAATGCTCCGATATCCAGCGCCAGCAGCGCCTTTGCCGTAACGGCGATAAGCTCGGTTTCGCACTCGGGGGTGGGGTCGCCGATAACGTCGATGTCGCACTGCATGAACTCGCGCAGGCGGCCCTTCTGCGGGTTTTCGGCGCGGTATACCTTGTCCATCTGGATTACCTTAAAGGGCATTGTAAGGTTCTGGCGGTTTGCGGAGAAATAGCGCGTCAGCGGCAGGGTGAGGTCATATCTAAGACCCATGTCGCACAGCTCGCCGCCGTTTGTAAGCGCCTTTTCGAGCTTGTCGCCGCGCTTGAGTATCTTGAAGATAAGGTTGAGATTGTCGCCGCCGTCGCTCTTGTCGAGGTTTTCAATGTCCTCGATGGCGGGGGTCATTATGCGCTGAAATCCGTTTGCGCGGTAGATGTCGGAGATGGTCTGGCGGATGCTCTCGCGGAGCTCTGCCTCACGGGGGAGGTAATCCCGGGTTCCTTTTACGGCTTTGATCTTCATGGTTTATGTTGTCCTTTCGATTTGGTTTTAAAAACAAAAAAACGGGCTGCACCCGTGAAGCTTGATCTTTATCGCAGGCACAGAAATAATTTCATGCCCGAACAGGGGCATTTATCGGTATTCTGCGCAGTGATGATGTATACGAAACATGGCTTTACTCCTTAAAATGTCCTTATACAATTATTATATCACCACCGCCGCCTTTTGTCAACCCGTTTGTGATAAAAAGCGGCAAAATGTATCATCGCCGCGCCGCGGGCAATAATAAGCAGAGAATTCGCCGAAAATACGAAAATTCTATTGACAAATAGGCGATAATGTGATAACATATATGAATGGTAGGTGAATCATATCTGATACTCCTACTGATTTTATAGGAAAGGAAACAGATATGCTTGTTTCTGCGAAAGGAAGATACGCGCTGCGGGTGATGGCGGAGCTCGCTTCGCACGACAGCGGTGAATACATCCCCCTCAAGGAAATGTCGGACAGGCAGGGGATATCGAGGAAGTTCCTCGAGAGCATAATGACCTCCCTTGCGAAAAACGGCCTTGTGGACAGCGTTTCGGGCAAAAACGGCGGATACAGACTGCTCCGTCCGCCCGAGAAATACAGCGTCGGCGAAATTCTCGAGGCTGTGGAGGGTACGCTTGAGCCCGCCGCCTGCACGGGGGAAGACGAGAAAAAATGCGTCAGGACAGAAATGTGCTGCACGTTCAAGTTCTGGAAGCAGCTTTCGGAACATATAAACACGTTCCTTTACGGCTACACGCTTGATGAGCTCGTAAACGGCACGGACTGCAAAACAGAAAATAATAAGGAGAGCAACAAAGATGGACAATAAAATTCTTTCCGTAGAAGGACTTCATGTCAGCGCGGGCGAAAAGGAGATTTTAAGGGGCGTAGACCTTTCCGCGGGCAGGGGCGAAACTCATGTCCTCATGGGACCCAACGGCACGGGCAAATCCACCCTCGGCTACGCGATAATGGGCAACCCCGCCTACACCATCACATCGGGTAAGATATTCTTCAACGGCGAGGACATCACCGACCTCCCCGTAAATGAGCGCGCAAAGAAGGGCATTTTCCTGTCCTTCCAGAACCCGCTGGAAGTCCCCGGCGTGACCCTCAGCGCTTTTATCAGAAGCGCGCTTGAGTATAAAACAGGCGAGCGTATAAAGCTTTTCGCATATAAGAAGAAGCTTGCCGAAACCATGGCGCAGCTTTCCATGGACGAAAGCTATGCCGAGCGCGACCTTAACGCAGGCTTTTCCGGCGGCGAGAAGAAAAAGGCTGAAATACTCCAGATGCTCATGCTGGAGCCGTCGCTTGCAATTCTCGATGAAACCGACTCGGGTCTTGACGTTGACGCGGTGCGCACAGTTTCCGCGGGCATAAAGCTATATCAGGAGCGCTGCAACGGCACCCTCCTTATCATCACGCACAGCACGCGCATTCTTGAATCCCTCACCGTGGACGCCGCGCACGTCATGGAAAAGGGCGTTATCGTAAAGAACGGCGGCGCGGAGCTTGTAAGCGAAGTAAACGAGAACGGCTTTGCGGCTGTCTGAGCGGGGAGGTCTGAAAATGGCAGAGAAAAGCTATGTTGAGGATATCGACAGAAGCGTCTATGATATCCGCGATGAAGAAAAGGACAGCTACCGCCTTGCGGAGGGACTTACCCCAGAGCTAGTCGAGAAGCTTTCCGAAGAAAAGCACGACCCCGAGTGGATGCGCGAATTCCGCCTTAAATCCCTCGAGATTTACAACAACACCCCCATCCCCGACTGGGGACCCTCTATCGAGGGACTTAACATCGACAAGATAGCCACCTACGTCCGCCCCAACACCAAAATGCAGGGCGACTGGGACAGCGTTCCGCAGGACATCAAGGAAACCTTTGAGCGCCTTGGTATACCGCAGGCGGAGCGCAAGTCGCTGGCGGGCGTCGGCGCGCAGTACGATTCCGAGCTTGTCTATCACAACGTAAAGAGCGATGTTGCTGCGCAGGGCGTCGTTTATACCGATATGGAAAGCGCCCTCACGGGCGAATACTCCGAGATGGTGCACGAGCATTTCATGAAGCTCGTCACCCCGCACGACCATAAGTTCGCGGCGCTGCACGGCGCGGTGTGGTCGGGCGGCTCGTTTGTGTATGTGCCTAAGAATACCGAGGTTTCCATCCCGCTGCAGAGCTACTTCCGCCTTAACGCAAAGGGCGCGGGTCAGTTCGAGCATACGCTCATCATCGTGGACGAGGGCGCGAGCCTGCACTTCATAGAGGGATGTTCCGCGCCGAAATACAACGTTGCGAACCTCCACGCAGGCTGCGTTGAACTGTTCGTAAAGAAGAACGCAAAGCTGCGCTATTCCACCATCGAAAACTGGTCGAAGAATATGTACAACCTCAACACCAAGCGCGCCATCGTTGAAGAGGGCGGAGTTGTCGAGTGGGTATCGGGTTCGTTCGGTTCTCATGTCGGATGTCTTTACCCGATGAGCATTCTCAACGGCCGCGGCGCAAAGATGGAATTTACCGGCGTTACGTTCGCAAGCACGGGTCAGAACCTCGATACCGGCGCAAAGGTAGTACATGCGGCTCCCGACACGACGTCCTATATGAACACCCGCTCCATCAGCAAGGGCGGCGGAATAAGCACGTTCAGAAGCAGCGTGGTCGTAAACAAGAAGGCTGACCACGCGAAGTCCTCCGTTTCCTGCCAGTCGCTCATGCTGGACAGCGAGTCCCGCTCGGATACCGTGCCCGCAATGGATATCAGGAACAGCACCGCGGCGGTGGGTCACGAGGCGAAGATAGGCAGCATAAGCGGCGACGCGGTGTTCTATCTCATGTCCCGCGGGATGACCGAGGAGGAAGCAAGGGCGCTTATCGTAAGCGGCTTTGCGGATAACGTATCCAAGGAACTTCCGATGGAATATGCAATAGAAATGAACAATCTTATCCGCCTTGAAATGAAAGGCAGCATAGGCTGATACCGAGAGGAGCAGAATTATGACCGAAAAAATTAAAGTAAACAGCCTGCCCTCAAGGACATGGAAATTCCTCGGCGTTAATGAGGCTGAAATAGAATGGGATAACAGCGCAGAAAAGCTGCCCGTCCGCGAGTTTTCCGCCGTGGGAGGCAGGGAAGAGCGGGCGAGCGTCACCGCGCAGGGCACCGACGGTTATTCCGAAGAAAAAATCACACTTCGTGCGGAGGAAAACAGCACTCTTACGGTGTTCATGCACCTCGGCGGCGCGGGAAAGCTTGCGGTAAAAACCGAGCTTGACATAAAGAAAAACGCAAGGATCCGCCTTGTTCAGTTCCTTAACACCAAGGACGGCGGAATGCTTTACAATACCGTAAGCGGAAACGCTGCGGAGAACGGTTCCGCAGAGCTTATCCGCATCATCGTCGGCGGGGGAGATGTCTACGCGGACGATATGATAGAGCTTATCGGAAACGGAAGCTGCTTCAGGAATGATATCGGCTACCTCGTGCAGAAAAAGCAGAAGCTTGATATGAACCTTGTCGTAAATCATTTCGGGCAGAAAACCGCCTGTGAAATTAAGGCGGACGGCGCCCTCAAGGATAATGCCGAAAAGGTTTTCCGCGGCACGATAGATTTCAAGAACGGCTCCGCGGATTCCACCGGCGACGAGCTTGAAACCGTGCTCATGCTGGGCGAAAATGTTGTGAACAAGACGGTGCCGGTTATCCTCTGCGCGGAGGAAAACGTGCAGGGCAACCACGGCGCGACCATCGGCGAGCTGGATGAAGCAACGCTTTTCTATCTCGAAAGCCGCGGTATCAGCCGCGATGACGCCGAAAACATGATGGCGCGCGCGGCGGTGGAGCGCGTTGCGAAGCTTTCGGGCAGCGAGGAGCTTGCAGCGGCGGTAGAAAACGAACTCAAGGAGGCGCTGGGAGATTGAAGAACTACAGAACCGATTTTCCTCTGCTGATGAGCAGCAGCGACGCATATCTTGATAACGCCGCGACATCCCAGCGCCCGCAGTGCGTCATCGACGCGGTGAATGATTTTTACCTTAACCACAATGCGAACCCGCTGCGCGGAAACTACCCGCTCAGCGTGTCCGCAACGGAAATATACGAAGACGCCCGCGAAACCGTCCGCGCGTTCATCAATGCGGAGAGCACGGAGGAAATAATTTTCACGCGGAACACCACCGAGAGCATCAACCTTATCGCATACAGCTACGCGCTGTCGCACCTGAAAAGCGGGGATGAGATCGTCGTTTCCATAACCGAGCACCACAGCGACCTGCTCCCGTGGCAGATGGCTTCCCGCATGACAGGAGCAAAGCTGGTGTTCATCGACTGCGAGCAGGACGGCTCCATCGACCTCGATAAAGCCGCGGCGCTTATCACCGAAAAAACGAAGATAGTTGCCTGTGCGCAGGTTTCAAATGTAATCGGCAGGGTAAACCCCATAAAGGAGCTGGCGCAGCTTGCTCATGCAAAGGGCGCTGTTATGGTATGTGACGGCGCGCAGAGCGTTCCGCATATGGCTGTGGATGTTCGCGGGCTTGGTGTGGATTTCCTTGCGTTTTCGGGGCACAAGCTGTTTGGTCCCATGGGAATAGGCGTGCTCTATGGCAGGCGCGATCTGCTCGAAGAAATGCCCCCGTTCCTTTACGGCGGAGAGATGATAGCCACCGTAAAGCGCGACAGCGCCGTTTATGCGGAGCTTCCGCACAAGTTCGAGGCGGGAACCGTCAATGCGGCGGGAGCGGCAGGCCTTGCCGCGGCGATACGCTATATTCAGGGCATAGGCTTTGAAGAAATGCACGCGCGGGAGCTGGAAGTAACGGCTCATGCACTGGAGGGGCTTAAAAAGATTCCTCATATCAATATCATCGGCTCGGATGATCCCGGGGAACATACAGGAATAATCACCTTCACCGTTGACGGCGTGCACCCGCATGACGTAAGCGAGATACTCGCGGCGGACGGCGTTGATATCCGCGCGGGACACCACTGCGCGCAGCCGCTGCTCAATCACCTCGGCATAAGCTCGTCGGTAAGGGCAAGCTTTATGTTCTACAACACCGTTGAGGAAGCGGAAAGGCTGATAAAGAGCCTTGCAAGCGTAAGGGAGAGAATGGGCTATGGAGAATAAGAATTTTTACAACGAAGTTCTGACGGAGCATAATATCCGCCCCGATTACAAGCACGACATTGCCGACGCGGATATCGTCCTCGACGGCGTTAACCCCAGCTGCGGCGACGAGATACAGCTCAAGCTCAAGCTGGACGGCGACGTTATCGCTGACGGCGCATTCGTCGGCGACGGCTGCGCGATATCGCAGGCTTCAACGGATATCATGCTCGGAATGATAATCGGAAAGAAAAAGGAAGAGGCGCTGGCGATGGGCGACGTTTTCATGAAAATGATACGCGGCACAGCCACCGACGAGGAAATTGACAGCCTTGAGGAAGCCTCCGCGCTGAAAGAAATCGCGCATATGCCCGCCCGCGTAAAGTGCGCGGTGCTCGGCTGGCGCACGCTTTCGGAAGCGCTGAAGAAATAATTATTCGATTACTGTGCGTCAGATGTGCAGTGACCATTATTGTTCGGGCGGCATCATTAATAATATAAAAAACGAGCGGCACAGCAAATGCGCCGCTCGTTTTGTGCAATTCGACAAAAGAAACAAAAGAGCGGCGTTCTCCCATGCTGCGATAGCCGCGGGGAAAAAACGGTATCTCCGTCGTTCCGGGCGTTGGTTCGTCAACCACGAAATTTGCGGCGGCGTTCCGCTCCGTGCTCGGCGTTACCCCGAGCGAGTACCGAAGGCTCGACGGCTGAGGGACGCCTGCCGCGCTTAATTCAGTATTCTATACCCCTGCGGGCGTTTATACCTTTTTCGTAGGGGTGCTTAATGCATTTTATCTCGCTGACATAATCCGCTGCATTTATAAATATTTCCGCGGGGTCGCGGCCTGTTATAATAAGCTCGGTGTCGCCGAATTTTTCCGTAAGGAATTTTTCGGCTGCATTTTTGTCAAGCAGACCGCATTTGTATGCCGCGTTGAATTCGTCGATGATCAGCATATCAATCTTTCCCGAACGGGCGAGGGAATAACCCTTTTCAAGCAGCGCGTCGTGGCATTCGGTAATGCCTTTTTTATCCTCGTCCGTCATGTCCCAGACGAAGCCGTAATTCCTGTCGCAACGTTCAAGCGTTATGTTAGGAATGCTACGCAGAACGGAAATTTCGGCGCTGTCCGAGCCTTTCAGAAGCTGGATTATATGCACCCTCATCCCTGCGCCCGCAGCCCTTACCGCAAGCCCTATCGCAGCGGTGGTCTTGCCTTTGCCGTCGCCGCAGTAAATGTGTAAAAGTCCCATTTTTCCTCCTCAAGTTTTTATATAACAGCTTTCATTGTCGCCTTATCCCTTGAGAACATCCCGTATCGCCGCAAGAAGCAGTTCGTTTTCCCCGCGGAGCCTTACGGCGATGCGGTACCACCCGCTTCCCGGTACGTCGTAATTCCCGCAGTTTCTTATTGCGATCCCGCGCTGTATCAGCATTTTGTCAAGGGGAACACCGCAGCGGAACAGGATAAAATTCGCCTCGGACGGGATGATTTCAAACCCCATCGAACGCAGCCCCGCGCTTAAATAATCGCGCTCGCCGCTGATGATTTTCGATGTTTTTTCAGCATATCCGTTCAGTTTCAGCGCGGCGATCCCCGCCGCCTGCGCGGGGGTGGAAACGCTCCATGCCTGACCCGCTTCGGCAGCCTTTGCGGCGGTTTTCTTGCTGCCAAAAATCGCGTAACCGAGCCGCATTCCCGCCATGGCGTACATTTTCGTGAACGCTTTCAGCACCGCGGATTTTTCGTTCAAAAGCGGCTTCGCAGAAAGCTCCGCGCCGTTCTCCACAAAATCAAGAAAGCACTCGTCCACCACAAGAAACGTCCCTGTTTCGCTGCATTTTTCGGATATCCTGCGCATAAGCTCCCGCGGTATAGTTATCCCCGTGGGATTGTTCGGCGTGCATAGAAAAAGAATGTCCGTGTCGGCAGTGATATCCCCGAGAATTTCTTCCGTCAGCGCAAAGCAGTTTTCGCGCTTGAGATAATGCTTCTTAACGGTGCAGCCGTGCTCTTTCAGCGCCTTTTCATACTCGCTGAAAGTCGGAGCGCAAAGCAGGGAAGTGCGCGGTTTCAATGCCGAAACTATACGGTAGATAAGATCAGCCGCGCCGTTTCCGCAGACGATGTTTTCGGCAGGGACGCCCTCCTGCGAGGATATTGCGGCGGTAAGTTCGCGGCAGTTCGGGTCGGGGTAGCTCTCGCAGCGGGAAAGCGCTTCCGCCGCCGCAGAAACAATGCTTTCATGAAGCCCCAGCGGGTTTATGTTCGCGGAAAAATCATGCTCCACATGGCGGGAATAAATGTCCCCGCCGTGGCTGTATCTGTTCAAAAAATCACTCCCCATAATACTGACCGAAGCGCCGTGCATATTATCAGCATAAGCACGGATGTGCAGTACATAAGCCGATTTGCACGGCGGATGTCCTCGTTTTTGATTTCGCGGATATCGTCGCCGATAAACGGCTTTTTGTGCAGCTCTCCGAAATAATAGGCGTCCCCCGCGAGCCGCACGTCAAGCGCTCCCGCGCACACCGCTTCCGTCTGTGCAGAGTTTGGGCTTGCGTGCTTGCGGCGGTCGCGGCGCCAGATTTTCCATGCGTTTTTGATGTCCATGCGCATTATTCCCGCGGAAAAAATCATCAGCAGCGCCGTCAGCCGTGACGGGATGAAATTCAGAACGTCGTCCAGCTTTGCGGCAAATCTGCCGATTTGCAGATACTTCTCGCTGGTGTAGCCTATCATGGAATCCATTGTGTTTGCCGCCTTGTAGAAGAATCCGAGCACCGCGCCGCCAAGTCCCATGTAAAGCATCGGAGCGGTAACTCCGTCGGAAGTATTCTCCGCGACGGTTTCAACGGCTGCGCGGATTATTCCGTTTTTGTCCAGGGGCTTCGTGTCCCTGCCGACTATCATGGAAACGGCGCGCCGTGCTTTTTCGGTGTCATTTTCGAGGAATGCGCGGTGCACCTTCATGCTTTCATCCCGCAGGCACCGCGCCGCGAGCATATAGTAACACAGCACACTTTCCACCGCCGCCCCAAGCCACACGTTCACTCGGTAGCATAGTATAAGAAGAGCCAGCGGCACTGCTGTTGATAAAATCAGAACTATCACCGCAAGTACGGCTCCGCCCGAAACAAGGTGATTTTCAAAGGTTTTCCGCACCCACTTTTCCAGCGCGGAGATAAGCCGCCCGATAAGCCGTATCGGGTGCGGCAGGGAATATGGGTCGCCGAGCAGGCAGTCCAGCAGAAATCCCGCCGGAAGCGGCAGAACAGCAATCAGAATTTTCATTTTATCTCCGAAATATCAGTCAGTTTTTCTCCGCCAAATACGGCGGAAAAACCGCAGCCGTTGGCGCATTGCCAGCTGTAATATCCCTTGTGCGGCAGCGCAAATTTTTCCATAACGGACATTATCGTGCCGCCGTGGACAACGAATGTCAGCGTATCGGCGGAGGAGTTTTCGCCCACCGCCCGCAGGAATTCCGCACAGCAGCGCTTTTTAAAATCCTTGGGGTCCTCGCCGTTCGGGAACGGAAGCGTTCCGCCGCTGTCTATCCATAGCTGATAGGCGGGGACGTCGCTTAATTCCTTGTAGTTTTTCCCCTCAAAATCCCCGAAATCGCACTCGCAAAGCTCGTTGTATATCAGCGGCTCGGCGCTCGGAAACAGTATCTCGGCGGTCTGTATGCAGCGCTTCATCGGGCTGCAAATCAGCACGCCGCAGTCGGGGTATGTTCTGTCCGTCAGCGCGGATATGCCCTCGGGGCAGAGGGGCTCGTCGGTCGTTCCGATGTAGCGTTTTTCAAGGTTTCCCGCAGTCATGCCGTGGCGGATGAGATTTATCTTCACGAAAGCACCCCCTTTATCACCGTGGGTATTCCGCAGCACATTCTTACCACTGCTTCAGAATGCCCCGCGATGACGCAGCAGGCGCGGCCCGTTTCCTCGCGCCATATGCGGTCTGCCTTTTCCATCGGGATTATCCCGCTGCCTATTTCGTTTGTTATAACGATAATTTCGGGGTTGCAGACGTATATTTTTTCTGCAAATTCGGCGCCGCTGTCAATGCCGAAGCGCTTCACCAGAAGCTGAAAGTTCTTCACCGCGCGGCAGGAAAGCACCTCTTCAGAACTGCATTCGCCGCCGTCCGAAATATCCGTTTCATTAAGGTTGAATGTGCGCATTGCAAACTCGGTCTTGCCGCTGAATGCGCCGCCCGTGATAAGTATCATAATACCTCCGTAATAAGTTCCGCAAGTACCGCCGCGCCAAGCTGCGCCAGTTCGCATATCTGCAAGAAATGCCCCGCGGTATCTCCGGTTATCCCGCCGAAATTTTTGTAGGAAGAAACGCGGTAATACAGCATCGAAACTCCCGCCGCGATTATTGCCGCCGCGCCGCAGATCGGGTTTGCAAAAAGCATTCCCACAGCCGCCGCGCAGGCCTCCGCAGCGAGAATTATCACGGAATTGCGCCTGTGCGCGGGCTTCACGAAGCTCTGCAAAGTCCCGTCCTTTTTCGCGCATTTGAATGTCACCGCCGCCATCCCGCTGAGCGCCCGCGAAAGCACATATCCGCAGGCGGGAATCAGAGCCGCGCGCATTCCGTCTGTCTCCGAAAACAGCCCGAATTGCAGCAGAAAATAAAGTATCGTGTATATAACGGCGAACGAGCCGATATGCGGGTCGCTCATTATTTCAAGCTTCTTTTCCTTGGACGCGTAGGACGATTTCGCGTCGGTGACGTCGCAGAAGCCGTCCGCGTGGATTCCCCCCGTGACCGCAATCGGAATAACGCAGCACACCGCCGCGTAGAGCCATTTTCCCGCGCCCAGCAGCCCGCAGACGTATGTCCACAAAACTATAAGCCCGCCGATGACAGCGCCGACAAAAGGGAACAGCGCCAGCGAGTAGCGGCGGTTTTCCTCTTTCCATTCCACCTGCGGCATGGGTATGCGGGAGTACATCAGAAATGCGCAGGCGAGGGACTTCAGCAGGGTCATTTCAGTTCTCCTTTCAGCGTCAGCGGTATCCCGCAGACGCACTCTGTCACCGTATCCGCAAGCGCCGCAACACGGGAGTTCAGGCGGCTCATAATTCGGATGTATTCCATGGTTTCGGCGGGGTATTCTATCCCGTCGGCGGCGACCTCGTTGGTGACTATCACAAGCTTTTCGTTCTGCGCCGCAAGTTTTTTTATGCCTTGTATTATCTTTTCGGATGGGTCGGTTATCCCGCCCGGGATGAACATTTCGTTTGCGCAGAGAGTAGTCAGACACTCCAGCAGGGCACAGTGGGGAAGTCCGCTTTCGTGGAGCATTAACCCGCCGATATCCCGCGGCCGTTCGATGGTTTCAAAGCCTTTTCCGCGGCGCATTTCGCGGTGGCGGGCTATGGCGCGGAGGGCATCCTCGCCGTATGGCTCCATGGCGGCGATGTAGTATTTTTTTCCCGCGAAGCCGTTCAGCAGGCTCTCCGCTGCGGAGGATTTCCCGCACTTCGAGCCGCCTGTTATCAGAATTATCATTTAAGCTCCTTGTAATTATCGAGGTTCATTTCATCAAATCTGTGCGCATCGTTGTAAACCGCAAGGGCGCCGTCCAGCAGCGGCAGAAGCATTACTCCGCCCGTGCCCTCGCCAAGATGAAGCCCCGCGGTTATCGGCGCTTTCAGTTCGAGTTTTTCGAGCAGAAGCCGCGCCGCAGGCTCGTTTGAAATATGCGACGGCAGCATGAAATCGCGGCAGGTCGGCGATATCATTTCCGCAAGACAGGCGGCTACGCAGGATATCACGCCGTCGATAACGACTGGCACGCCGCGTTCCTCCCCGCCGAGAAACAGCCCCGCCATCCCCGCGATGTCGTATCCGCCGAGTTTTGAAAGAATGTCGATGGGGTCGCCCGGGTCGGGGTGATTTACGGAAACAGCGCGGCGTATCACCTCGGCCTTTCGGACAAGACCCGCGCTGTCAAGCCCCGCGCCGCGCCCCGCCGCACGCTCCGGCGGAATGCCGAGGATAACGGAGGCTATCGCGGCGGATGTAGTGGTGTTTCCTATACCCATTTCTCCCGTGATTATGATATCCGCGCCGTTTTCGCACAGCTTATGCGCAAGCGCTTTTCCGACATTTATCGCCGCTTCTGCCTGTCCGCGGGTCATCGCCGCGCCAACGGCAATATTATCGGTGCCGTAAGCGATTTTTCGGTTAAGAATACGCTCATCGTCAGCGTCTGTATTCATGCCGATATCCACCGTGATGACCTCCGCGCCGAACTGCTTCGCAAGGAGATTAACGCTCGACCTGCCCTGTGCGATCTCCTTTGCCACGGCGGCGGTAACGCTGCTGTCAGACTGGCTTACGCCCTCGCGGACAACGCCGTTGTCTGCGCACAATATCACCGCTGTTCTGTGTTTCAGCGCAACATCGGGCGTTCCGCGCATTCCTGCGATTTCTGATATCATGTCCTCCAGCACACCAAGTCCGCCGAGTGGCTTTGCAATGCTGTTCCAGCGGAGTTTCGCGGCGTTCTCCGCAGTTTTGTCAAATCTCATTTTTTCCTCCGAATTTGGCTCTGTTTTCAGGCCGGGCAATATAAAGCAAAACCGTATGCCCGACTTGATCAAGCATACGGTAAAATCTGCACGCAAAAAGCAGCCGGACAACCGCCCGACTCTTTTGCGCATCTCCGTCGCTCGCAGAGCCGCGCGGGATAGTTTGTCGGCAGGTATTCCGGCTCGGGGATAAGCGCCCATCTCCGCCTTCCCGAAAAATCAGTGGCCGCGCCGCGCGCATGGAGAAAGGCTGCCCCTTACGGCAGCGTGACTGCACAGGTCTTGCACCTGTTTCCCTATTATCTCCCTTTTCGGGGAGCACCGACAGTCCCATTTGATTTTATTTTACTCCATAATCCGCGTAAATTCAACCTTTTTTGCTTATAATTTTAACAATTATCCGAAATTTTTTATCAATGATGTAATTCCAACATAAAAAATCCGCCCCACGGTAAATCAGCCGCATTGCACTTTTTATTTCGTAGCTCCCCCAACTGACAAGGCGAAGCCGAAGTCATTTATAACAAAAATAAAAAAAACCACCCCACGTTAAAGCAGGTGCCCGCGTCGTTTTTCATGGTTTTGCGTAAGCAAAATCGCAGTCGCTCCGGCTGACAAGGCGAAGCCGAAGTCATTTATAACAAAAAAAACCACCCCACGGTAAAGCAGGTGCCCGCGTCGTTTTTCATGGTTTTGCGCAAGCAAAATCGCAGTCGCTCCGACTGCGAAATGAAAAACGATGCCATTTCAATAAAAATACCGCCCCTATAAGGCGGTATTTTTATTGAAATCTGGTGCTGCTGACCGGACTTGAACCGGTACGGTGTTTCCACCGAGGGATTTTAAGTCCCTTGCGTCTGCCGATTTCGCCACAGCAGCAAATTCACAGCAATAATATTATACAACTTTTAGAGTGAATTGTCAATACCAAAATCAATTTTTTCTGTATTCTGCAAGAAAACGATGTATTTTTCCCGTGCAGACATCCCCGTTGCGGGATATTTCGGCGGCGCCGCATATCTTCTCCATGATATCCCGAGCGGCAGATTCGTCGGTGAATTCTACCTCAAGCTCGTGGTCTACCTTTCCGAAATATTCGCTTTTGTCGAGGTCGATTTCCGCACCGTATATACGTTTCACATTCCGCAGCGTGGATAATGCGCCCAGCCTGCGCACATCGGGAAGATCTGAAATATACCGCCCTGCAAGTCCGTTCAGCACTTCAGATGAAATTTCTTCGGGGATATTTTCAAGCTCCTTTTCAAGCTCGATTCGCGAGAAATCCGCCCCGTTCGGCAGCTTCATCTGAAGAAAATACCGCCCGCCCTTTTCGCGTACGCGCACGGTTATGTGCGCCGACGAAAGCGCGAGATCCCTTGTGTCATAGTAATTGTTCACCTGCATGGCGGAGCTGTCCCACTCAAACATGGCAAGCACCTTTTCGTACTGCGCTTCCGTCAGCATGACCTTGAATTCGTTTTCTATCATTATCGTTCCGCCCTCAGATATAGTCCATAAGCCCGCGCACGCTGACCTCTCCGGAGTTCACCTCGAAAAAGCCGCTTTCGTCCTTGCAGACAAGAAACCCGTTCGGCGCGATGTCCAGCGCAAACGCAGTACGCTCGCCGCTTTCGCCGATTATCCTTACGTCCTTTCCGAGGTTAAGGCAGCGCTGCTTGTATCTTTCATATACGTCCTTAAATTCGCAGCCGCAGAGTTTCCTCATGTTCGAAACTATCTCTTCGGCAAGCGAGTTGCGGTCGGGCGCCGTGCCCGTAAGCATTTTCAGCGACGCTCCGTGCGGTATCCCCGCGGATTTGAAAAAGCTTTCTTCCTGTGCTAAGTTTACGCCTATTCCGCAGATAATATTTATTTTGTCACCGATGCACACGCTTTCGCATAGAATACCACAGACCTTGCGGGAATTTATGATGACGTCGTTCGGCCACTTTATGCCCGCGTGAAGCGAGCCGCCCGCGTAGAATTTCTCGATGGCTTCGCACACGGCAACGCCCGCCCGAAGCGTCAGCGTTTCGGGGGATACGGGGTCCTTTATCAGAATAGACAGCGGCAGCATTCCGTCGTCCGCCAGCCAGTCGTGCCCGCGCCTGCCGCGTCCGGCGGTCTGCATTCCCGCCGTAACGGCGAAAAGATCTGGCAGGTCGGCAATGCTGCGCCGGATGTAGCTGTTGGTGGAATCCACTTTGTCAATGATGAGGAAATCTTTCATTTCTTTTCCGTCGTTTCCTCCGCGCCGGGCTGCTTTGCGGTTACGATGTTCATGGTTATCTCGCCGCTGCTGCTGAGTTCGATTATGCCATAGGTCGGTGGATTGCCGTTTCTCGGGGAGGAAAGGCTGCCTGGGTTCATAACATAAACGTCGTTTATCTTGTCGGTGCGGTAAACGTGAGTATGACCGTACAGCGCTATCTTGCAGTCGTTTTTCTTCGCGTCGCTTATGAGCCGCTCAAGACCCATTGCAACGTTCTGAACATGGCCGTGGCAGCAGAAGATTTTGTATCCGCTCACCGTTACAACCTGCGAAAGCTTGTGCATCCCGCCGTAGTCGCAGTTGCCGCCGACGAACACCATCGCCTTTTCGGGGTGGAGATTGCTTACATCGCGGAATTCGTTGTCGCCGTCACCGAGATGTATGATAACATCGGCGTCAAGATTGTCGTTTACGGTTTCGTCAAGCACGGAAAAATTCCTGTGCGTATCCGATACTACCAGAATTTTCATTGATATTTCCTTTCGGGAACAGTCGTAAAAAAGCTGTTCAAGTTCTTTTTTTATATATTATATCATAAAATCAATAAGAAGAAAAGGGGTATTGATGATTTTTCGGCAGTTTTTCACAATATATTTACGGAGGTCATCATCATGACAGACAGCAATTACGAAAAATTGTTAAAAGCAGCCGGCGGAAAGCTTGGCGTAAGCTCTGATCAGCTTAGGCAGACGCTGGAGAAAGGCGACATGAAAATGCTCGCCTCGGGTCTTTCGAAGTCCGACAGGGAGAAGCTTCGCGCCGTGCTTGCGAATAAGGAGCTTATGACAAAGCTGAAAAATGCTTCATCCCCCGAGGATATCATGAGATTGCTCGGCGGAAAATGACACTGTAACGGAGGCGGCGCATGGAAAATATTGAAGATATCCTCCGTGCGCTGGCGGAGGAACCCGAGGAAGAAACGCAGGGCGAACAGCCGCAGACCGGGCAGGATAGCAGTCAGGGCGGCGGTCTGTTCGACGGGCTGGACGCTGATATGCTGATAAAGCTGATGGGCATGATGGAAAGCATGAACCGTCACGACGACAACGAGCGTTTTCTTCTGGCGCTGAAGCCGCTGCTGCGGGAGGAAAACCGCGCCAAAATAGACGCGGCGGTAAAATTCATGAAGCTTTTCGCGCTGCTGCCCGTGCTAAAAGAAAGCGGGCTGCTTGGCAGGCTGTTCTGATTCGGAGGTGGCAACATGGTATGGAGCACAACACAGTCCACGCTGTACGGCGGGGAGCCGCCCCGCGAGGACATTCCATGTGAAGCTGCGCAGGAAATCACCCGCGCGGAATGCCCGCATGGTCATAATAACGCCCGCCCCATGCCGCCGCGCAGGAACGATCCAATTTCAGGATTGCTGCACGACAGGGACGCGCTGCTGATTTGCGCGGTGATATTCCTGCTTCTTAACGAAAAGGCGGACATGAAGCTGATATTAGCGCTTGTTTTTGTTCTTCTCGGGTGAAGTATGCGCGGCGAAAAGCGCCTCCAGCCCGTTGCGGGAGCGTACCCCAGTTTTCGCGAAAGTGCGTTTCAGGCAGCCTTTCACGCTGTCTATGCTTATCGAAAGCTTTTGTGATATCTCCTCGTTTGAAAGCGACTGTGCCGCCAGCGAGGAAACTGCATATTCCTTTTTTGTAAGTCCGAGCTGCTTTGCGGCGCTGAAATCCTCGGGCGGCTGCGGCTTTGCACAGTGCGGCGCAGGCGTTTTTCGGCGGATTTTCGTCAGCTTGTAGGTGAGGATGGTGTCCGAGCCGAGGATGAATTTCTCCGCCGCCCTGCACGCGCGCAGCACAACGGCGCTTTCGGGGGTGTTGTGCTGATAATACGCCCGCGTTTTGCGGCAGTGGACAAGCACCTCCGCGGCAGGCATATAAATGGATGTGCCTTCGATAACGCCGAGGGCCTTTTCGGCATACCGCGCGGCGGCTTCGTCGTTTCCGCTTATAAAGAGAGCTTCGGCGATGATTATATACAGCTGATGCCGCACTGTGCCGTTTCGCACCTCGTCGGTTATTGAGAAGCAGTATTGTTCGTTTTCGAGTATCCTGTCCACCATGCCGAGGGAAAGTCTGTACAGCGCCGATATCAGGCAGTAATACGGCGCGGCAAATCGGTTCAGCCTTATTTCCTCGTCGTCCTTGCAGCAGGCGAAAAACGCGCTGTATTTTATGTTTCCACAGGTCATATCCAGCATGGCAAGGCTCATTTTTGCCATCATGTAAACCTCGTATTCCTCGGTTTTGTGCAGGATATCCGAAATAGAGTTTTCAATGCGCTCATACGTTTCGTATTCCCCGGAAAAAACCGCTGTCTTGCCCAGCATAAGCAGTCCGATGAGCCGCGGCGCGTCGTTTGCCCTGCCCTTGCAAAACTCAAGCAGTTTTGTCGTCATGCTGTCCGCAAGGGCGAGATCCCCCGTAAAATAAGCCGATTCGGCGTTGTAGTAATCCAGGATGAATTTGCCGTGATTAAGTATCTCGCTGTACATGGTGTGAAATCTGCCGAACTGTTCGCGCTCGGTTTTAAGGCTCAGCGCGTAGTTGTGGATAAGTCCGAAAAGCGACGGCACATACATATTCCATGTATAAAACGGCGAGGACAGCGAACCCGTGCCGTCAAAATATTCATATGCCCGCTTTATGTGGTTGCCCATTCGTTCCACAAAGAAGAAGTCCTCGTAGGTTCGGAGGGCATAGGCATACGAAAGCATCCTGCGGCGTTCTTTCGCGTCGTATTCGGGCGATGCGGAGATATGTTCGATGGCGCGCCTGAAGTTGCCGCGCAGGTTGTTTTTTTCCGATGTCAGCATAAGCATTGCAAGCACGCGGAGGTATCGTGGGATAAGTTCCTTGTTGTTCAGCGGGCATTTCTCGATAAATTCCGTAAGCGTTTTCTTTGTGTCCAGCAGGTCGCGCAGCGATATCGGCTGGGAGTTCGAGCATTCCGCTGCGGCATTGTAGTCGCCGGCAAGGAAGAATTCACAGAAAGCATAATAGAATTTCTGCTGCTTGAGATACTGTCGCGCCATGCATATTTTCAGCGCGCTCCTGACATCCTGCGGAAGCGAAGAGGTGTATCCCGATATGTAATCCTTTAAGCAGGGATGAACTGTGAAGATGCGCGTTTTGGCGTTAAATCTGCATAGCCCCGTGCTGCCGCCAAACGTGCGGAGAAACTGCAGGAAAAAATCCTCCCGGAAAGCACCGCTCCCGAAGTAATCCGTAAGACTCCCGGAGCTGACGAGCGAATGCAGATAATCGTCGCTTATATTATCAATGGACGCGGCGCAGATGAATGCGCCCAGTTCTTCCCGAGTCATAGCGGCCTGCATGTATTGCGCGGCGAGCTCCGTGACACTGCCGCTTTCCGGTGTGACGCCAAGAGAAGCAAGCTTCAGACAGAGTTTAAGCCGTATTGCCTGTCCGTCGGCGAGGGCGGAAATTTTCTCAATATCATTGCATTCCACGGAGCAGTAGCGGAAGTATTCCTCCACCTCGGACGGAGTGAATTTAAGGTCGCTTTCGGTTATGACGGAAATGCCAAGCGCCTTTGCGGCGTCAATGTGCGTGTTGTGTAAGTTGTCTGATATTATAACGAGCCGCGCGCTGCTGCTCTTAATAAACAGCTCCGCTGCGCGCAGGTTCTCAAGGAACGCCTCTGCGACATAGTGGCAGTCAACGACGATTAACACGTTGTCTGCATTTGCGAGGGCGGTTTCGTGCCTTAGCGCCGTGAACTGACCGTCCGTTTCCGGGGAGAATGCCTCGTGCCCCAGCACGATGCGGCACACCTGCGAAAAGCAGTCGCTGACGCTTTTCGCGGAGCGTATAAATCGGCAGGACATGCCGTTTTTCCTAGAGCGGGAGATGAATTCTCTTACCATTGTGGTCTTTCCGCAGCCAACGGGGGCGGAAACTACGGTCGCCTTGTCGGTATAAATGCGTTCAAGCCTGGCATAAAACCTTGGCGGAATGTAAATTTTATTGGTAAGAGCATTGTCTTTCACAGCATTCGCCTCCCTTTGCCATAATTTTATCATATTCGACTATGTTTGTAAACAGGTTTTTAAAAGTTATTGACAAACATGAATAATATTATTATAATGTAGATAACATCAGATATTCGGTTTTGGCTTTTATGCCGGATGGAGGGATAACTCAATGAAAAAAATTCTGTCCGCAGTGATGTGCTGCGTTCTGACGATACTGTTTCTTTTCAGCGGGAAAAGCGTCAGCGCAAGGGTCACAAACGTATCCGACAAGCTTGTTATAAAAGAAGATATGACCGTTGCCGCAGGGGATACGCTGCGAGTAAAGGACGGCGGCGAGCTATACATCCGTCCCGGGGTCACGCTTACGATAAAAGGCACGCTTAAATGCAGCGACGGCGGCGCTGTTTATAATAAGGGAAAGATCATCGTAAACGACGGCGGCAGCGTTAACGTAAGCGGAAAACTGAAGCTTATGAGCGGAAGCGTGCTCAGACTCAAGGGAAAGCTTGTCATAGGCGAAAACGGCATTATAAAGGGCAGGGGCAGCATTGAACTGAAATGCGATTTCGACCATATAAAATGCGTCGGCGCCGTAACAGCGAAGATAGTCCCGCCGAAACCCGTCACCGTGGACGGCGTGACTACCGTCGGCGGCGTTATCATCGTGAACAGGGAATACGGACTTCCCGAGGACTACGGCAGCGGGCTTTTAAGGTCGGCGTACTCGGCTTATGTAAAGATGAAAGAAGCCTCGGGGTATGATATGTCGATCATCTCGGGATTTCGCTCATACGAAAAGCAGCAGCAGGTATACAAATACTGGTGCAGCATAGACGGTGAAGCGACCGCCTCGCGCTATTCCGCGCAGCCCGGCCACAGCGAGCACCAGACGGGGCTTGCGATGGACATAACCTCGCTGAAGAGAAGCTACGCGGATACCGCCGAGGGAAAATGGCTGGCGGCAAACTGCTGGAAGTACGGCTTTATCATCCGCTATCCGAAAGACGGCGAAAGCATCACAGGATATATCTACGAACCGTGGCACGTTCGTTACCTTGGCGTCAGCCTTGCGAAAATGGTGCATGACAGCGGGCTCACGCTGGAGGAGTTTTTCTGCATCGATCGCTGAGCATGCATAAATAAAAAATCCCCATTCAACGATGGGGATTTTTTTATAGTTATGAACAAAGCAGCGGCTCTGTGAAGGGACGGTTGTTTCGCTCAGTCCTTTTTGAGAAGTTCTTCAATGGAAACGTCGAATATCTTAGCAAGGGAGATAAGTTCAATATCGGTCACGAATCTCTGGCCGGATTCGATACGCTGTACAGCGTTCTTGTCAATGTCAAGGTTGATGACCTGCAGATTGTCGGCGAGCTGGCGCTGCGAGATCTTCAGATTTTTTCTGAGCTTTGCAACCTTTACTCCGCAGATGTTGTTTCTTCCGTCGGCTGTTCTATTGTTAAACATTTCAACTACTCCTTAAAAAATAATGTTTTTGTTTTTTATGAATGTCCGCTCAACATTCGTCCCTTTTATTATTATAATTGATACGATATGATTATGTGACACGTTGGATGTGGCAAAACAATCTTTATTGCACTTTGATGGTAAAAAATACTAAATAATACGTCTTTCTTTAATTCAATTTATTAAAATTCTATTGATATTATGTCTTTTATATGTTAAAATACAACTGGCGGATAATTTTTTTGCTGTTTATAAGCTGAATTTTTATCGTTTGGCTCAAAAATATATCGGAGGTTTTTTATGGATAAGAAAAACAACGTCCCGTGGCTGGACAACGCAGTGTTCTATGAAATATACCCGCAGAGCTTTCGCGATACAAACGCGGACGGCATAGGAGATTTCAACGGCATCATCGAAAAGCTTGACTATATAAAAGAGCTTGGCTGCAATGCGATATGGTTAAACCCGTGTTTTCTCTCGCCCTTTGGGGACGCGGGATACGATGTGCAGGATTACTGCACCGCCGCGCCGCGGTACGGCACCAACGAAGACCTTATAAGAGTTTTCGGCGAAGTGCACAAGCGCGGAATGCACATTATCCTCGACCTTGTGCCGGGGCACACTTCCTCGAAGCATGAGTGGTTCGTCGAGTCCTCTAAGCCCGAGCGCAACGAGTATTCCGACCGCTACATATGGTCCGACTCCATCTGGGAAGATACGGGCTCGCTGCCCTGCCTTCGCGGAATGTCGCAGCGCGACGGCAGCGCGGCATTGAATTTCTTCTCCATGCAGCCTGCGCTGAATTACGGTTATTATAAGGCAGAGCGCCCGTGGCAGCAGCCCATGGATGCGCCCGGTCCACTTGCGACCCGCGAAGCTATGAAAGATGTTATGCGTTTCTGGCTGAATGCGGGCTGCGACGGCTTCCGCGTGGATATGGCGGGTTCGCTGGTGAAGAACGATCCCGACGGAAAGGGCACCGTTGCGCTGTGGCAGGATTTCCGCGCGTTCCTTGACGAAGAATACCCGAACGCCGCGATGGTTTCGGAGTGGGGCGAGCCTGATAAGTCGCTGCTTGGCGGCTTCCATATGGATTTTCTGCTGCATTTCGGCCCGTCGCACTACAACGACCTCTTCCGCTGCGCCAAGCCCTACTTCTCCAAAAAGGGAAAGGGAAACGCCGCAGAGTTCATCGCGAAATACAAGGAAAACTACGAAAAGACCGACGGCAGGGGACTTATCTGTATCCCCTCGGGCAACCACGATATGGATCGCCTGGCGCGCCATCTTGACACCGACGAGATAAAGACTGCGTTTACATTCCTGCTGACGATGCCCGGCGCGCCGTTCATCTATTACGGCGATGAGCTCGGCATGAAGTATGTCGAGGGGCTGACCTCCGTCGAGGGCGGATATGGCAGGACAGGCTCCCGCTCTCCCATGCAGTGGAGCGGCGGACTTAACGCGGGATTTTCCTCCGCAAGAGCCGATAAGCTCTATATTCCCATTCATGAGGAATACAAAACCATCAATGCGCAGACGGAAATGGCGGACGAAAACTCGGTATATTCCGAAGTGAAGCGCCTTATCGCCGTAAGGCAGGCAAATCCCGCGCTGCAAAGCCGCGGAAGCATAACATGGCTGTCCGACGGCTACCCGATGTCCTACATCCGCGAGGGCGAGGGGCAGCGAGTTATGGTAGTTATAAATCCCTCGGCGCAGAGCGAGTTCGTTGAATGCGACGCCAAGAAAGTGCTCTATACCGTAGGCGATGTCGATGTGAACGGCGGCACGGCTGTTATGGGCGGCTGCTCGGCACTTATTGCAGAAATATGAGAGGTTACAGAGTGAAAAATTGTTTTAAGAAGATGACCGCTGCAGTCCTTACTGCTGCAATGCTGCTTTCTTCCGGCTGCGCAAAGAACGGCGCGTCCTCCGAGGCGACCGTTTCCGATGATACGTCCTCCGTTGTTGAGGATACCGCTGAAAACCTTAACGCCAAAGTTTATATTGAGGGCAACAAGTTCATGGTAGACGGCAAGGAACTCTGGATAAACGGCGTTAACACTCCGTGGCACAGATGGAACGATTTCATCGGCAACATGGATTACGATTTCTGGGACAGCACTTTCGCGCAGCTTGCTTCCGACGGCATTAACGCCACAAGAATATGGCTCAACTGCGACGGCGGCGGAACAGTCCAGTTCAAGCAGGGCGAGGACGGAAACGTCGTTGTAAAGGGCATAAACAGCAACCACTGGGACGACGTCGCGAAGCTGTTTGAGATCGCCGAGAAGCATCATGTATATGTTATGGCGACGCTGCTTTCGTTCGACCACTTCAAGAGTTCGGGCACAGCCGGGGAGAATTTCCGCGGCATGATAACCAACAAGGATGGCTGCGACAGCTTTGCAGAGAAGTACGTAAGGGAGTTCTGCGAGCGCTTCGGCGAGGAGAAATACCTCTTCTCCATTGATATAATGAACGAGCCGGACTGGGTGCATGAAAACGACGAGTGCGGTCAGATAGGCTGGGACGACCTCAGCTATTTCTTCGGAAAGTGCGCGTCCGTTATCCATGACACCTGCTCGACGCCTGTTACAGTCGGCATGGGTATTATAAAGTATAACTCCGCAAAGTACGAGGGCGACAAGATCGCCGACGACTATCTCAGGGAGCTTACGGGCCTTGACAACGCAACGGTGGATTTCTACAGCACGCATTACTATATGTGGGAAAAGCCGTACTTCGGCTTCCCGTTTAACGTTACTCCCGAGGAGTTCGGTATCGACACCGACAAGCCCTGCCTTATCGGCGAAACCAGCAACGACGACGAAAAGGAAAGCGGCATGACGCTTTATGAAAAGTACCGCTCCGCATATGAAAACGGCTGGCAGGGCGTCATGGTGTGGATGCAGACGCAGGAGGATATGAGCTGGTACCGCTACGACCTCACGGAAGCAGCGGCATACAAGATGTATTCGCTTATACCCGATAAGGTCGACCCGCTCGGAGCATTAAGCGTGACCGCCAATGTAACAAGCGAATAAACTTCACAGCGGATATTCCTTTTGTGCAATAACCAACAAATAACCTCGTTTTCAACCGCATTTTATGTGATACTTGTAATTGACATAATTCCGCGTCGGGTATATAATAAATATGTTTGTTTGTTTAAAATAAGGGCGTGTGCGCCCGTAAAAACGAGGTTTGGAAATGTTTAAGAAATACCTATCCGATTTAAAGAGCGAGTTTAAGGGCTACAATGGCAAGACTCTTTCTCAGGATCTTATGGCGGGACTTACCGTTGCGGCGGTAGCGCTTCCGCTTGCGCTGGCATTCGGCGTAAGCTCGGGCGCGGACGCTGCGTCGGGTCTTATCACCGCGATCGTTGCGGGCATCGTTATCGGCGTGCTTTCCGGCGCGTCATATCAGATATCCGGTCCGACGGGCGCGATGGCGGCTATATTGCTGTCGGTTTCGGCGCAGTACGGCATTTCGGGCGTGCTCACCGCAGGTTTTATCTCCGGCGCGATACTTATCGTTGCCGCTGTATGCAAGGTCGGCAGGCTTGTAAGTTATCTCCCCGCGCCCGTTATCACGGGGTTTACGTCCGGTATCGCGATAATTATTGCGCTGGGGCAGATCGACAACTTCTTCGGCACAAAATCGGTTGGCGAAAATCAGATACAGAAGATAGCCTCCTACTTCAACGGCACGGGAAGCTTCAGCCCCGACTGGCTGGCAGTAATGTTCGGCGCGATGGTAGTAATTATAATGGTAATCTACCCGAAAAAATGGAACGCCGTAGTTCCGTCCTCGCTGGTCGGCATTATCGTTGCGCTTATCGTGAACATGATATTCTTTGAAGAGGGCACCGTAAAAGAGGTCGGCGCTATCCCGCAGAGCCTTGTTACGGACGGCTCCATCATCAGGAGCGGCTTTGACCTCGAGCACATCACAAGCCTTATCATCCCTGCGGTATCCATTGCGGCGCTGGGTATGATAGAGAGCCTGCTCTGCGGCGCGTCTGCGGGCAAGATGAAGGGTGAGACCCTCGACGCACAGCGCGAGCTTATCGCGCAGGGTATCGGCAACATGATAATCCCGCTGCTGGGAGGCGTGCCCGCCACGGCGGCAATTGCCAGGACCTCCATTGCGATAAAGTCCGGCGGAAAGACAAGACTTGTAAGCGTGTTCCATTCTATTGTTCTGATACTTTCGATGTTCCTGCTCGGCGGCGTTATGAAGCGCATTCCGCTGGCGGCGCTGGCGGGAGTGCTTATGGTGACCGCATTCAGAATGAATGAGTGGCCTGCGATAAGGTCTATTTTCAAGAAGAAATTCAAGTCCTCGATACTTCAGTATGTTATAACCATGATTGCGACTGTTGTGTTCGACCTTACCATTGCAATTGTTATCGGCGTTATTGCTGCGATGCTGGTGTTCGTTGTGAAGAGCTGCGAGCTGCGCGTTGTCACCAGCGATATAGACGAAAGCAAGCTTGAGGGCAAGGTAAAGTCGGGGCACCATGAAGAATTCAAGGTCGTTTACCTGTCGGGTCCGCTTTTCTTCGGCACGCAGGAAAAGCTTGTTTCTGCGCTCACGAGCCTTGAGGGCGCAACGCAGGTCATCCTTTCCATGCGCGGCGTTCCCACGGCGGACGATATGTCCTTACAGGAGCTGGAGCGGCTGTACAACGTCCTGCTTGAAAAGGGAACGCAGGTTTCGTTTACGGGCGTTCAGGACGCCGTTGCCGAGATGATGGACAGAGAGGGCTTCCGCGAGCGCATAGGCATGGAGCATTTCTACTGGGACGCAGTCGCGGCTATCAAGAGTCTTGAAAACAAGGAACTTGCAGAAGCATGATAATGTTTGGGCGCTGATAGAAAATATCGGCGCCTTTTTCAAAAAAACTTGTAACCATTCTGTAACCTTTCGGGGTTTGGGATTGTCATAATAAACAGAGGGGGGAGCATACTTGCAGGACAGCGGCATTATAGAACTGCTTTTTGCAAGGTCAGAGCAGGGGCTGACGGAGCTTCACGACAAGTATGGGAAGCTTTGTCGGCAGATAGCCATGAATATTCTCGCCAACAGCGAGGACGCCGAAGAGATCGTCAACGCCGCGTATATGAGCGTGTGGAACGCCATTCCTCCCGCGCGGCCGCAGTCGCTGTGCGGCTATATCTGCGCCGCGGTGCGCAATGCGGCCATCAACGCGTATTCAAAGGCAAAGCGGCATTCCTGCGATGAACTTTACGATGAACTTGCGGAGGTGCTTCCGGCCGACAGAACTGTTGAAAGCGACTATGAGAGCAGGCAGATAACCATTCTCATCAACGAGTTCCTTTCAAAGCAGAACCAGAAGGGCAGAAGCATTTTCGTGGCAAGATATTATTACAATATGTCGGTAAAACAGATAGCAAAGTCGGTAGGAATGACGGAAACCGCCGTCAAAACGCGGCTTTCGCGCACCCGCGACGCACTCGGGAAATTCCTTTTGGAAAGGGGCGTCGAGGTTTGAGATATACATATACGGCGCATTTATCGGCAGGAAAGGAGGCACGTCATGCAGGATAAGAACAAAAGAATGTGGGACGAAGCGCTTGGCGGTATAGACGAGAAATTCACCGCCGAGGCGGCAGAAATGCTGCGCGCGTGCGAGGATGACGGGAATGCTCACTCCGAAAAGGGCATTGAATTCCGCACCGAAAGAAAAACATACAAAAGGAAAAATATCCGGGCATGGGGCATTTCCGCGGCGGCGGTGCTGGTCGTAGGCGCGGTCGGCGCGGCAGTCTGGATGAATTCCCCGCACAGGAATGTGATAGAAACGGCGGATTCGGCGCGCAGCGCAGGCAGCTCGGGCGTTACGCTGTATAAATCCGATTTTGACAACTCTCCGATACAGATTTCGGATATATATAATTACAATATAGATTATGATATATTCGAAACTTTTTTCATCGGCGGATGGCAGTCGTCGAACACTGCTGAGGTTACGGAATATTCCTACATCGGCAGCAGTACAAACCTCGCTTTTTACGGCGGACTTCACTCTGTTTACGAAAAGGACGACGGCTATTACATGATATCCATGTCCGACGGAAAATCTCAGGTGTGCTTTATCCCCAAGGACGATACGGAGCATATGTATCTTTATGACAACGTAGGCTCGGTTATCGAAAAGGTGTATTACAGCGATGTTTACGACCGTGTATCCGAGGGAACGGACGAGGACAGAGAGATAACCGCAGGGAATTACCTGTCCTGCGCGGCTGTCCGCAGGCTCGACGATGATCTACGCGGAGTGCTCACCACCGTGTACAGCGATGTGGAGAGCGGGAAATACAACGACAATGAGGGCAACACCTGGTCGCTTATCGGTTTTACTGAGGATGGATATGAGGCTCCGAAGCTGATATCCCGGGATGACAGCAAATTGGTTGTCGGCTTCCTTTTCGGTAATACTGAAAATATTGATGAAACCCGGCTTATCTACGCTGAAATAACCATAGATGACGGCGGTTCGTGGGGCTGGTACCTGACCGACGAGGCAGGAAGAGCATACTACACGGGCAATGTAATGTACAGCGGTGTCGTTGATAACTACGATAAATGGTTCATTGGCGAGTGGGAAAACGCCGCCGATCCCAAGGAGAGCTTTACGCTGTCTTATACCGAGGACTTTTTTGAGAGCGGAATTAGCAGGTACAACGGTTTTGGAAACACCGTGAGTCCTGATGGAAGAAGCTGCATTTATATGATTGCCGAAACTTTAGGCGAGAATGCGACTAGCGTCATTCCGTACCGCAAAGATGGCGTTACATATGCCGTTTATACCGACGAACCCGAAAAAATGTACTGCTATGCCGACAATGTTATAGGCGGTGAGCCTTATGCAGTATACAATAAAGTTGCAGAGGCTTCGCACGAGCTTCCCGAGCGCGGCGAGGTGACAAGGCTGGGACTTTATAAGTTCCTCGCGGATTGCGGCGATGAGCTTGTATATCTGTTTGATTCCGTTGAGAACAATATAGAGTGCGAGGGTATGCCATGTGTGAACGGAGGCGCACCCTACTACATACTAAGCCGGAGCGACGAAGCGGTTGTTGTGATGCTGGATTACACCAACGAGGGCAGCGATGATCCGGTTTCCGCGGCGATATCCTTTGTTTACAATCAGGGCGGATGGCGTATTGCGGACGTCGAAAGGGCTGTTGCATTAAACAGCGATGGTATCCGCGCAGGTATCACCGAAAACGGATATTATTATCTTGTTGAGGAATATACAGATGCCGGCGTGCTAATGCAAGTCTATTACTACTCGAATAATGACAGCATAATGTATGAGCTGAATGCCGAGGGACGCTCCGAATACCGCCTTAACGACGTGGCGTACAGCTGCGACGGCGATTCGCTGTATGTCCTCGGAACAGCGGACGGGTGGGTATGTGCTGCTGCGTATTCCGGTGGAAAAATAGCAGGAACGATACACCTTTCCGAGGTGCAGTGGGAATTTTCCGAGCCGTCGCTGACAATATCTGACGGCACGCTCCATGCCGAGTGGACTGACGGCGAGCAGATGTCGGCGGATGTTAACCTCGACGATTTTTCGGATTTGACAGCGCAGACCGAAGCAGGCGTTGTTGATGTCGAAACAAATTAAAAATATTAAGGCCGCGGAGCGTTGCTGCTCTGCGGTTTTTGCTGCTTTTGGCGAGTAATTCACGGAATTAATAAATTTTTTCAAAAAGGTACTTGACAAATGAACCTGTTGGTGATATAATAATATGCGTGATTAAGATTGCTTTTCAGCATTTGGAGAACTACCCAAGTGGTGAAGGGGCTCCCCTGCTAAGGGAGTAGGTCGGCTAAAACCGGCGCGAGGGTTCAAATCCCTCGTTCTCCGCCAATTCACATAAAAAGACCGCCTTTTTTGGGCGGTTTTTTTATTGTTTCAATTATGATTGTAATGTGGACATCAAGTTGGTTAAAGCAATATGAAATCACACAGTAAAATAAATACCGCCCCGAAAGGCAGTCGCATTAGTGTATACAAAAAGCAAAGATAAACCCCAGCCTAACCAAGGCGCCCGCGTCGTTTTTCAAGGTTTCGCGAAGCGAAATGAAAAACGATGCCATTTCAATAATAAAGACCGCCCCAAAAGGCGGTCGCATTAGTGTATACAAAAAGCAAAGATAACCCCCAGCTTAACCA